>JBDUAD010000117.1:0-7713 GCA_040004775.1 bacterium
CCGGAGGTCTGCAGCGTCCGAGACCTGCACTCGGAGTTCACCGCCGCCGGCGCGGGCACCGTCGGGCTGTCCACGCAGGACACGGAGTATCAGCGCGAGGCCGTCGAGCGGCTGCACCTGCCCTATCCGCTGCTCTCCGACGAGCGCCTGGAGCTGGCAAGGGCGATGAAGCTGCCGACATTCAAGGCGGGCGGCCACGAGTTGCTGCGGCGGCTGACGATGGTGGTCCGCAACGGGGTGATCGAGCGGGTCTGGTACCCCGTGTTCCCGCCGGACGCCCACGCCGCCGAGGTGCTGCAGTGGGTGACCCGATGAGCGTGCCCCGGCCGGTACGCGCACCGCGCGGCACGGAGCTGACCTGCCGCGGGTGGCCGCAGGAGGCCGCCATGCGGATGCTGATGAACAACCTCGATCCCGAAGTGGCCGAGCACCCGGACAAGCTGGTGGTTTACGGCGGCACGGGGCGGGCGGCCCGTTCCTGGGACGCCTACGACGCGATCATCCGTACGCTTACCGACCTCCGCGACGACGAGACGATGCTGGTGCAGTCCGGCAAGCCGGTGGGGGTGGTGCGAACCCACGAGTGGGCGCCGCGGGTGCTGCTCGCCAACTCCAACCTGGTTCCCGAGTGGGCCAATTGGGCGGAGTTCCGCCGGCTGGAGGCCGACGGGCTGACGATGTACGGCCAGATGACGGCCGGGTCGTGGATCTACATCGGCACGCAGGGGATCCTGCAGGGGACGTACGAGACGTTCGCCGCCGTCGCCGCCAAGCGTTTCGGCGGCACGCTGGCCGGCACGCTGACGCTCACCGCCGGTGTCGGCGGGATGGGCGGTGCCCAACCCCTCGCGGTCACCATGAACGGAGGCGCCGTGATCTGCGTCGACGTCGACCCGACCCGGCTCCAGCGCCGGCTGGAGCACCGCTACCTCGACATGGTCGCCTCCACAGTGGACGAGGCAGTCCAGTTGGCCACCGAGGCCAAGGCCGAGCGCCGCGCGCTCTCGGTCGGCGTGCTCGGCAACGCCGCCGAGGTCGTGCCAGCGCTGCTCCACGGCGGTGTGGAGGTCGATGTCGTCACCGACCAGACGCCGGCCCACGACCCGCTGTCCTACGTCCCCGGCGGGATCGCTTACGACGAGGCGGCCGACTACGCGGCGGCGAAGCCCGAGGAGTTCACCGAGCGGGCGCGCGCGTCGATGGCCCGGCATGTCGAGGCGATGGTGGGCTTCCTCGACGCCGGTGCCGAGGTGTTCGACTACGGCAACAATCTGCGCAGCGAGGCTCGCCTCGGCGGCTTCGAGCGGGCCTTCGACTATCCCGGGTTCGTGCCGGCCTACATCCGGCCGCTGTTCTGCGAGGGCAAGGGGCCGTTCCGGTGGGCGGCGCTCTCGGGCGATCCGAAGGACATCGCCGCGACCGACGCAGCCGTCCTCGACCTCTTCCCCGGCAACGAGCAGCTCGCCCGCTGGATCAGGATGGCGCAGGAGCGGGTCGCGTACCAGGGCCTGCCCGCTCGGATCTGCTGGCTGGGATACGGCGAGCGCGACCGGGCCGGGTTGCGGTTCAACGAGATGGTCGCGTCGGGGGAGATCTCCGCGCCGATCGTGATCGGCCGCGACCACCTCGACTGCGGGTCGGTGGCCTCGCCGTACCGGGAGACCGAGGGGATGGCCGACGGCTCCGACGCCATCGCCGACTGGCCGCTGCTCAACGCCCTGGTCAACACGGCGTCGGGCGCTTCGTGGGTGTCGATCCACCACGGGGGCGGCGTGGGCATCGGCCGGTCCATCCACGCCGGGCAGGTCACCGTGGCCGACGGCACCCCGCTCGCCGCGGCCAAGATCGAGCGCGTGCTGTCAAACGACCCGGCGACCGGCGTGATCCGGCACGTCGACGCCGGCTACGACCGGGCCGCCGAGGTCGCCGACGAGCGGGGAGTTCACGTCCCGATGCCGGCGCGGCGTCGGTGAGCCTGCTGCTCGACGACATCGGGCTGCTGGTCACCAACGACCCTTCGGTGGGCCAAGGTCCGCTGGGCATCCTGCGCGACGCTGCGGTGATCTGCGACGGCGGCCGGGTCTCCTGGGTGGGCCCGGCGGCTGATGCGCAACCAGCTGACCGCCGCCTCGACGCCGGCGGGCGCTGCGTCATCCCCGGCTTCGTCGACAGCCACACCCACCTGGTGTTCGCCGGGGACCGGGCCGAGGAGTTCGCCGCGAGGATGGCTGGCCGGGCGTACTCCGCCGGCGGCATCGCCGTCACGGTCGAGGCGACGCGGGCCGCCTCCGACACCGAGCTGGCCAGCCGCGCGGCGACGCTGGCCCGCGAGGCGCTGGATGCGGGTACGACCACGATGGAGGTCAAGTCTGGCTACGGGCTGACCGTCCGCGACGAGCAGCGCTGCCTGCGGGTGGCAGGGCAGCTGACCGGCGAGACCACGTTCCTCGGGGCCCACGTCGTGCCGCGGGAGTATGCGGGGCGGCCCGACGACTATGTCGCGCTCGTGGCAGGGGAGATGCTCGATGCCTGTGCACCGCACGCCAGGTGGGCCGATGTCTTCTGCGACATGGGCGCCTTCGACGCAGATCAGGCCCGCACCGTGCTCGAAGCTGCCAGGGCCCGTGGTCTGGGGCTGCGGGTGCATGCCAACCAGCTCGCTCCCGGCCCCGGCGTGCAGCTCGCCGTCGAGCTCGGCGCGGCCAGCGCCGACCACTGCACGCACCTCAGCGCCGGCGACGTGGGCGCCCTGGCCGGTTCAGCAACTGTCGCGACCCTGCTGCCCACGGCTGAGTTCTCCACCAGATCGGCCTATCCCGACGCTCGTCGGCTGCTCGACGCCGGGGTCACGGTGGCGCTGGCCAGTGACTGCAACCCCGGGTCGTCCTACACCACCAACCTTCCCCTGTGCATCGCGCTAGCCGTGCGAGAGATGGGCATGACCCCCGACGAGGCGCTCTGGTCGGCGACGGCCGGAGGTGCCCGAGCGCTGCGCCGCGACGACATCGGGCGGCTCTCGCCCGAGGCCCGGGCCGACGCCGTCATCCTTGACGCACCGTCGCCTGTGCACCTTGCCTACCGACCGGGGGTGCCCCTCATTTTCGGGGTGGTGCGGGGCGGTGAGATGGTGTGCTGGGCGGGTAGGCAACCGTCAGTGCTCGATCCATCGACCCAGGAGGCGCAATGACGCTGAACGACGACGACATGACCACCAGCGGCGGCAGCGGCAGCAGCAGCGAGGGCAAGGAGCAACGGCAGGAGATGGGCGGCACCCAGGACCTGCCGGGCGGCGCCTACCCTGCAGCGGCCGCCGGGCAGACCCCCGAGGGCGCTGAGACCGACGGCGACGGCGGTGCGGATGCCGGGGCCGACGGCGGCGCAGCCGACCCGGACGGTGGCGCGGATGCCGGGGCCGACAGCGGCGCAGCCGACCCGGACGGTGGCGCCGACGGCGGCGCGGACGCGGGTGCGGTCTGACCGATAGCCCACGAGGTGGCGGGCGCCGGGCCGATCACGATCGCCCGGCGCTGCGTCGCTGTGTGGGGGCCGGCGCCGACCGCTTCGCGGCGGAGCACTGGGGCCAGGAGCCCCTGCTGTGTGCGGCCGGCCAACATAGCGACGGTTTCGCCGACCTGTTCAGCCTCGATGCTGTCGACGAGTTGCTGTCGGGACGTGGCCTGCGTACCCCCTTCGTCCGGGTGGTCAAGGACGGCGCCACCATCCACCCGAGCCGCTACACCCGCTCGGGCGGGGCCGGGGCCGAGATCGCCGACCAGGTGGCCGCCGACCGGCTGCTGCCCCTGGTCCTCGACGGCGCCACGGTCGTGCTGCAAGGGCTGCACCGGGTCTGGCTGCCGCTCACCGACTTCGCCGGTGCCCTGTCGGTGGAGCTGGGCTGCCCGGTCCAGGTCAACGCCTACATCACCCCGCCGCAGTCGCGCGGGTTCGCCGCACATTATGACGTGCACGATGTCTTCGTCCTGCAGATTGCCGGTCGCAAGCGCTGGCTGGTGCACGATCCGGTGCATCCCCTCCCCCTGTCCAGCCAGCCGTGGACGGCCGGCCGGGCCGACGTCGAGCAGGCGGCGAAGGGGCCAGCGACGATCGACACGGTCCTGTCACCCGGCGACGCGATGTACCTGCCGCGCGGGTGGCTGCACTCCGCCGAGGCGCTCGGCGAGGTCTGCGCCCACCTCACCGTCGGCGTTCACCCCTTGACCCGTTACAGTCTGGTCGAGGCACTCTGCGCCTGCGCGGCCGACGACCCGCAGTTGCGTGAGTCGCTGCCGCTCGGGATCGACGCGGCCGATCCGGCGGCCCTGGCCGACGACCTGGCCGAGACGGTCCGCCTGATGGTCAAGCGCCTCGAGGTGGCTACCCCGGACGACGTCGTGGCGCGGGTGCGCGACCAGGTGTGGTCAACGACCCGGGCCGCCCCGATCGCGCCACTGGCCCAGGCTGCGGCCGTCGCAGCGCTGGGCCAGCAGTCCCTGGTGCGCTTGCGGCCCCACCTCCGGCACCGCGTGCGGACCACCGGCGACCGCATCGTGCTCGACCTGCCGGACCGTACGATCACCCTCCCCGCGGCGACCCGGCCCGCGCTGGAGGCGCTGCTCGGTGACGAGCCGGTACAGGTCGCTGTCCTGCCCAATCTCGCCCCCGACGATCGGCTGGTCCTGGTACGGCGGTTGCTTCGCGAGGCCGTCGTCGTACCGGCCGGATGACGGCCCTGCTGCCCGAGCAGCGATGCGCGGCATCTTCCCTTCGGCGCGGTGACGACCCGGTGGCCACCGCGGCGCCGGTCAGCCGGTGGCTCCTGGTAGAGCAACCTGGCCGGTGGGGACGCGATGCGCTGACGGAGTCGATGATCGACCCGGTGATCGGACGGCGGCTGTCCGCGGCGGCCGCTACGGTCGGCGTCCGGATCGTTCTGATCCGCCGGCCCGGTCGGTCGGCGGCAGGCACCGTCAAGGCCTGGGCCCACGCCGACTCGCGGCCCGGCCACGAGTCGCTCCGATGGGGCAGCTACTCGGAGCACGCCGATTTGCTCGACGGGCCCCTGCAGGGGATCGGCGGGCAGGCACAGTCCCGGCCGGTCTACCTGGTCTGCGCGCACGGCAGGCATGACGCGTGCTGCGCGATCCGCGGCCGGCCGGTCGCAGCTGCCCTGCAGCGCCTGCGGCCCGATCAGGTGTGGGAGTGCTCGCACATCGGCGGCGACCGGTTCGCCGCCAACGTGGTGGTGCTTCCGGAGGGCCTGTACTACGGGCACGTCGATGTCGCAGGAGCGCCCAGGATCGTGGCCGCTCACGAAGCCGGAGAGGTCGTGCCGGCGCTGCTACGGGGACGCTGCAGCCTGCCGGCTCCCGTGCAGGCCGCCCAGCAGCACGCCCGCGCGCTGTCGGGCGAGCTGCGGATCCAGGCGTTGAGGCCGCTCGCGGTGCGGCGGATCGAGGCGGCGACCTGGCGGGTCGTGCTGGCCGGGGTGGGCGCTCCGGTGACGGTGACCGTACGCGCCGAGATGACGGCGGCGCAGCTGCTCACCTGCGCCGCGGTACGCCCTGAGCCGGCCAGGGTTTTCCGGCTGATTGCGTGGGAGCCGCAACTCTGAGGGCCGAAAATGCACTAATCCTCGCCGAGACCGGCGCCTGCCTATTGTTGGGGTTGCCCAAAGAGGCGCGAGCGAGACGCCGGCTCTAGACCTTGAGCGGATGGATCGGCGACTGACGGCCCTCGTGGTTGCGATCCTCGTCGCGACCGGATGTGGCGGCAACGCGGCGCGGCCCACCTCTTCGCAGTCGTCCGGACCGCACCCGTCGCCGTCGTCGGACCGGCTGGTGCATTTCGCCGGCCGGTCCCTCTACCTCGAGTGTCATGGTTCCGGAAGTCCGACTGCCGTCCTGGAGGCCGGTCTCGGCGGTGACCACCAGACGTGGCGGAGGGTCCTCCGGGCGTTACCGCAGACAGTCCGGGTCTGCGCGTATGACCGCGCGAACATCCCGCCGAGCTCGGCGCCTACGCCGGGGACGGCCATGGACGTCGCCGTCGACCTGCACGGCCTCCTGAACGCGTCGGGGGAGAAGCCGCCGTACGTGCTCGTCGGGTTCTCCTTCGGCGGCCTCACGACTCAGCTGTATGCCGCGTCGTACCCGCAGGACATCGCCGGCCTCGTCCTCGTCGAGTCAAACCATCCCGAGGAGGTTCGGCAGTTCGAGGCGCACCTGACCCCTGACCAGATCGCCGAGGACCGGGCGCAGAGCGCGCAGAACCCCGAGGAGATCGACCTCTACAAGAGCTTCGACCAGGTACGCGCTGCGCCTGCGCTGCCTCATGTTCCCCTCGTAGTGGTCTCGAGTGGCCGGCCCGGTGACTGGCCGCCCGGCTGGGACCCGAAGCTGTTCGACCGGCTTCGGGCGCAGCAACAGGCCGATCTCGCCCACCGGGTGCCCGGCGGCACCCAGTTGATCGCCGGCCGCAGCGATCACGCCGTCCCCCAAAAGCAGCCCGAGACCGTCGTGCAGGCAATCCAGGCGGTCCTGGCCAGGATCCGCTGACGGCGTCACTTGTCGATGTCGCCGACCACGAAGAACATCGAGCCGAGGATGGCGATCAGGTCAGGCAGTAGGCAGCCCGGCAGCAGCGAGGCAAGGGCCTGGACGTTGCCGTAGGAGGCGGTGCGCAGTTTGAGCCGCCAGGGCGTCTTCTCGCCACGGGAGACGAGGTAGTAGCCGTTGATGCCGAGCGGGTTCTCCGTCCAGGCGTAGGTGTGGCCCTCCGGCGCCTTGACCACCTTGGGCAGCCGGACGTTGACCGGGCCGCCGACGGAGGCCAGTCGGTCGAGGCAGGCGTCTGCGAGGTCCAGGGAGACGTAGACCTGCTCGAGCAGGCACGAGAACCGTGCGTGGCAGTCGCCTGCCGTGTTGGTGACCACGCGTAGGACGTTCTGCAGGTCGGGGTAGGCGAGGTAGGGCTCGTCGCGGCGCAGGTCGAAGTCGACCCCGGACGCGCGGGCCACCGGGCCGCTGACGCCGTAGGACTGCGCCGCCTCGGCGGAGAGGATTCCGACGCCGCGGGTACGGGCCAGGAAGATCTCGTTGTCGCGGATCAGGCCGTCGATGTCCGGCATCCGACTGCGTACGTCGGCGACCGCCTGCCGTACCCGGCCGGTCCAGCCTGCCGGAACGTCCTCCTTGACCCCGCCGACCCGGTTGAACATGAAATGCATCCGGCCCCCGGCCGCCTCCTCCATCACCGCCTGGATCGTCTCCCGCTCCCGGAATGCGTAGAAGACCGGCGTGATGGCCCCGATCTCCAGCGGGTAGGAGCCGAGGAACATCAGGTGGTTGAGCACCCGGTTGAGCTCGGCCATCAAGGTACGCAGCCACACCGCCCGGGTCGGCACCTCGATGCCCAGCATGCGTTCCACGGCGAGGGCCAGCCCGAGTTCGTTGGAGAAGGCCGACAGCCAGTCGTGGCGGTTGGCCAGGACGAGGATCTGCCGGTAGTCGCGTACCTCGAACAGCTTCTCGGCGCCGCGGTGCATGTATCCGACGATCGGCTCGGCCCGGACCACCCGCTCGCCGTCGAGGGCGAGCTTGAGCCGCAGCACGCCGTGGGTGGAGGGGTGCTGGGGACCGATATTGAGGACCATGTCTGTCGAGGGGAGCTCGCCAGCGCCGGAGCCGACGCCGACGGTCACCTCGCCCGTGGTCA
>JBDUAD010000036.1:0-25350 GCA_040004775.1 bacterium
CCTGCGACCCCCTGACCCCCAGTCAGGTGCGCTACCAAGCTGCGCCACGTCCCGGAGCGTGCCGGTCGAGATTACTGCACCGGACCGCCCATCCCGTGCCTCTCGGTCGGGTCAGGCGCTCTTGCCGCGCCGCTCGCGTACTCGCACGGAGATCTCGATCGGGCTGCCGGTGAAGTCGAAGTCCTCGCGCAGGCGGCGCTCCAGGAAGCGGCGGTAGCCGGCCTCGAGGAAGCCGGTGGTGAACAGCACGAAGCGCGGCGGGCGGGTGTCGGCCTGGGTGGCGAACAGCACGCGCGGGGCCCGGCCGCCGCGCGCGGGCGGCGGGGTGGCGGCCAGGATGTCGTTGAGCCACTGGTTGAGCCGGCCGGTGGAGATGCGGCGGTCCCACGACGCCAGGCTGGTGCGCAGCGCCGGAGCCAACCGGTCCACCGCCCGGCCGGTGCGGGCCGAGATGTTCACCCGCGGCGCCCACTGCACCCGGGCCAGGTCCCGCTCGATCTCGCGCTCCAGCACGTCGTGCCGGTCGCGGCCCTCCTCGGACCCGGTAAGCAGGTCCCACTTGTTGTAGGCGATCACCAGAGCCCGCCCGGCCTCGACCACGTCGGCGATTACCCGCTGGTCCTGCTCGGTCAGCGGCGCCGACGCGTCCAGCAGCACGACGGCCACTTCGGCCGACTCGATCGCCGCACTGGTGCGCAGGCTGGCGTAGTACTCCATGCCGTCGGCCTGGTGCACCCGGCGACGCAGGCCCGCGGTGTCCACCAAGCGCCACTGTTCGTCGTCCAGGGTGACCAGGCTGTCGACCGGATCCACCGTGGTGCCGGCCACCTCGTCGACGACCGAGCGATCCTCGCCGGTGAGCTTGTTGAGCAGGCTCGACTTGCCGACGTTGGGCCGGCCGATCAGCGCCACCCGGCGGGGACCCCCGACCGCATCGGTCTCCCGCGGGGCGTCGGGCAGGGCTTCGATGATCGCGTCGAGCAGGTCGCCGCTGCCGCGCCCGTGCAGACCGCTGACCGGATAGGGCTGGCCGAGGCCGAGCGACCACAGCTCGCTGGCGTCGGCCTCGGCGCGCTCGTCGTCGACCTTGGTGACGGTGAGCACGACCCGGCGCCGGGCCCGGCGCAGCGTGCGGCCGACGACCAGATCGGTCTCGGTGGCCCCGGTGCGCCCATCGACCACGAACAGCACAAGGTCCGCGGTGGCCACCGCCCGCTCGGCCTGCTCCGACACCCGCGCCTGCAGCCCCCGCGCGTCGGGCTCCCACCCGCCGGTGTCGACCAGAGTGAAGCGCCGCCCGTTCCAGAGCGCGTCGTAGGCGATGCGGTCGCGGGTCACGCCGGGGATGTCCTGAACGACGGCCTCCCGCCGGCCGAGAATGCGGTTGACCAGCGTCGACTTGCCGACGTTGGGGCGCCCGACCACCGCGACCACCGGGACCGTTACCGCGGCGCCGGCGCCGCCGGTGTCGTCCTCGGTGGCGCCCGGGTCGTCACCACCGGCCGCGGCGGCGGTGTCCAAGTCGGGCCCGGCTACGGCGTCCAGGTTGCTCACCCGTCCAGTCTCCTCGCCGTCAGCCGCCGACGCGGACCAGCCGCAGCAGCTCGGCCACCACGCCGGCGACGTCCAGTCCGCTGGTGTCCAGTTCCACCGACCCGTCCGGGCGCACCGCGGGGCTGGCCGCGCGCGTACGGTCCAGCGTGTCGCGCCGGTGCAGTTCAGCCCGCACCACCTCCGCCCGTGCGTCGTCCACCGGTGAGCCGCCGGACAGCTCGGCCGCCCGCCGCGCGGCCCGGACCTCGTCGGAGGCGGTCAGATAGACCTTGAGTTGGGCTTGGGGCCAGACCACCGAAGCGATGTCGCGGCCCTCGACCACGATGCCGCCGGCTCCGATCAGCTTCCGCTGCCGGGTGACCATCTGCGCGCGCACCTCCGGCACGGCCGACACCGCGCTGACCGCGGCGGTCACCTCCGGCCCGCGGATCTCGGCGGTGACGTCCACGCCATCGACGCCGACCGGCGTGTGGTCCGGGTTCGTGGAGATGTCTATCCCGGCGCTGGCGACGACGTCGGCAACCGCCTGCGAATCACTCGGATCGATGCCGGCCCGCAGGACGGCTGCGGTGGCCGCCCGGTACATCGCGCCGGTGTCCAGGTAACGGGCACCGAGCGCACGGGCCAGCGCCCGAGCAACGGTCGACTTGCCACTCCCCGACGGTCCGTCCAGGGCGACCACGCCGGAGAAACGCCGGCCATCGTGCGTGGTCGCGGGCGTGTCCGACACGAGGCGGAAGGCTACCGCCCGGGCGCGACCGGCTCGGTCACATGCCGGCGGCGCGGTACAGCGCGGCCAGCTCCCCCCGGGCCAGCTTGCGCACCGTCCCCGGCTTCTGGTGACCGAGCAGGACCGGGCCGATCGACGTGCGGATCAGCCGGTTCACCGGCAGGCCCGCCTCGGCCAGCATCCGGCGGACCAGGTGCTTGCGGCCCTCGTGCACCACGACCTCGACCATGGCCCGGCCGTTGGTGATCTGCACCGTGCGGAAGTCCTCGACCTTCACCGGTCCGTCCTCCAGCTCGATGCCCTTGCGCAGGCGGCTGGCCACGCCGCGCGGGATAGGTGCCGGCACGTCGGCGAGGTAGGTCTTGAGCACGCCGTAGCTGGGATGGGTCAGCCGGTTGGCCAGCTCACCGTCGTTGGTCATCAGCAGCAGGCCCTCGCTGTCGGCGTCGAGGCGCCCGACATGGAACAGCCGCTCACTGCGGTCGGCCACCCACTCACCGACGTTAGGACGGTTGTGGTCGTCGGACATGGTGCTGAGCACTCCGCGCGGCTTGTTCAGGGCGAGGTAGACCATCTCCTCACGCAGGTTCAGCCGCTCGCCGTCGACGGTGACGATCGCGCTGGCCGGGTCGATTCGTGTGCCGAGCTCGCGCACCACCCGTCCGTCGACCTGGACCCGCCCGGCGGCGATCAGGTCCTCGCTGGCCCGCCGCGAGGCGACCCCGGCCTGGGCCAGCACCTTCTGCAGGCGCACGCCGTCGGGCTGGTGCGCATCAAGCTCGGCCCCCGCTGGCGACACCCGCTCCGACGGTGCCGTCCGGCGCGCCGGGGTCGGGACGGCGCCACGGCGGCCAGGGCGCGCCCGCGGTCGACGAGAGGGTCGCTCAGAAGGCATCCGGATCCAATCCGTCGAGCTCGTCCACCGACGGCAGCAACGGCGCCAGGGACGGCAGCTCGTCGAGGCCGTTGGCGCCGATCTTGGTCAGGAACAGCTCGGTGGTGGCGTAGAGGCCGGCGCCCGATGTCGGGTCGACGCCCACGTCGGCGATGAGTCCCCGTGCGGCCAGCGTACGGATGACGCCGTCCACGTTGACCCCGCGGATGGCCGCGATCCGGCCGCGGGTGACCGGCTGGCGGTAGGCCACGACGGCCAGGGTCTCCAACGCGGCGGGGGAAAGCCGGGTGCGGCGGCCGTCGCGCAGGAACCGCTCGACCGCCGGGGCCACACTGCTACGGGTGTAGAGCCGGACCGCGCCGGCCGTCTCGCGCAGCTCGGTTCCGGCGCCGCGCTCGTCCAATCCGGCCGCGATCTCGGCTAGCCCGGTCCGCACCGCCGCCTCTGGTATACCGAGGGCCGCGGCGATGTCGGCCGGCGCCAGGGGCTGGTCGGCGACGAACAGCACTCCCTCCAGCGCAGCGCGCACTGCCGCCGGATCCTTCAGTCCCAGCCCGGCCAGCTCCTCGCCGGTCGGCGCGTCCGCGGGTTCGTCGTAGCCGAGGCCCTCCCCCGTTGAAAGATTACCGCCGGGCCGTTCGCCATTCGCGGCGTCAACGGCCACAACCTCGGCACCCGCCACGTCGGTCTGGTCCACCGCGCTCATCCGTACTCCTGATCCACATCGACGGCGTCCGGGCCGGCCCCACGAGCGGAACCGATGGCGTTTCCGACGCCCTCGTCGGACTCGCCCCGCGCCGGCCCCGTCCACCGGACGACGAGGTCGGCCAGCGCGGTCGACTGCTCGAAGGCGACCATCCCGTCGCGGTAGAGATCGAGAAGCCCGAGGAAGCGGGCCACCACCTCCAACGTGGCGTCGCAGTCGGAGACCAAGGCACGAAAGGTGAGCGACGAGCTGCCGCACAGGCGGGCCGAGAGCACCGCCATGTGCTCGCGCACACTGACCCGCGGCACGTGGACGTGGTCGGTGCCGACCTGGGCCACCGGCCGTGGCTGCAGGGCCGCCGCGGCCAGGTCGGCCAGGCCCGAAACGTCGAGACCCAACGTCACCTCCGGAACCAGCTCGGCCAGCCGCGGCTCGAGCTCCGCCTCGCGCGGATAGCGGCGGGCATTGCGGCGCAGCAGTTCGGACAGATGAGCCGCGGCCAGCTTGTACGCGCGGTATTGCAGCAGCCGCGCGAACAACAGATCGCGGGCCTCGAGCAGAGCCACGTCCTCCTCGTCCTCGACCTCGGCCGCGGGCAGCAGCCGCGCCGCCTTCAGGTCGAGCAGGGTGGAGGCGACCACAAGGAAGGACGTCGTGCGCCCGAGGTCCCAGTCCGGTCCGCCGGCGCCGATATAGGTCAGGAACTCGTCGGTGACCTGGGACAGCGCGATCTCGGTGACGTCGAGCTGCCGGCGCCCGATCAGGGTGAGCAGCAGGTCGAACGGGCCCTCGAAGTTGTCGAGGCGGACATGGAACCCATCCGGTGGCGTCGAGGTCGGCGCGTTGTCGAGCACGGAAGCGGCCGAGCTCACCGGGAGAGGACCTCCATGGCCAGCTCCCGGTAGGCCTGGGCCCCGGCCGAGTTGGGCGCCCACGAGGTGATGGGCTGACCCGCCACGGTGGTTTCGGGGAAGCGCACCGTGCGGGCGATGACGGTGTCGAACACCTTGTCGCCGAAGGTCTCGAGAACCCGCGCGTACACCTCCCGCCCGTGCAGGGTCCGCCCGTCGTACATCGTGGCCAGGATCCCCTCGAGGCGCAGGTCCGGGTTGAGCCGGTCGCGGACCTTCTCGATGGTGTCGATGAGCAGGGCCACCCCGCGCAGCGAGAAGTACTCGCACTCCAGCGGGATGATCACCCCGTCCGACGCGGTGAGGGCGTTGACGGTGAGCAGGCCGAGCGAGGGCTGGCAGTCTACGAGGATGAAGTCGTAGTCCGGCACCACCGGGGCCAGCGCCCGGGCGATGGTCTGCTCGCGGGCCACCTCGTTGACCAGCTGAACCTCGGCCGCGGACAGGTCGATGTTGCTCGGCAACAGATCCATGCCGGCCACGCTGGTCTTGAGCAACACCTCGTCGATGCCGACGTCCCGGCGCAGCAGCAGGTCGTAGAGGGTGATGTCAAGCTGATGCGGCTGGATGCCGAGGCCGGCCGAGAGCGCGCCCTGGGGGTCGACGTCGACCAGCAGCACCCGACGGCCGAACTCGGCCAGCGCAGCGCCCAGATTGATCGTCGAGGTGGTCTTGCCCACCCCGCCCTTCTGGTTGCACATCGAGATGATCCGGGCCGGCCCGTGGCGCTCCAATGGCTGCGGCTGCACGAGGGGCCGGTGGGTACGGCTCTTGGCCGGGTCAGCAGAAGCTACGGCCTCGGCCGGCGCTGCGACCGACTCCGCCGGCGTCTCGCCAGATGCCGCGGCATCAGCCGGGAACTGGGGCGGAGCCGGGAACTGGGGCGGAGCCGTTCCCTGCGGCTGGTCCTCGCTCGGCGCAGTCACCCGGTCAGACCTGCCCTTCGCTCGTTCGTCCTCGTCCTGCCGTCCCGCGTTGAGCGGCTCGCGCACCGCCGCTGAGTCGGTTCGAGGTCGGCTGCGACGCTACCGCACCGACGCCCCGCAGCCGGGGCGACGCACGGCCACTGGCGAAGGGTTCTGCTCGCGCTCGATAGACGCTGCGGCAGGCCGGATCGACGTCACCGGGCCCGGGGATGGGCGGTGGCGTAGATCTCGCGCAGGGCGTCGACCGTCACCAGGGTGTAGATCTGCGTCGTCGTGACCGAGGCGTGGCCGAGCAGCTCCTGCACCACGCGCACGTCGGCCCCGCCCTCGAGCAGGTGGGTGGCGAAGGAGTGGCGCAGGGTGTGCGGGGAGAGGTCGCCCGAGAGCCCGGCCCGATCCGCCGCGGCCCGCAGAACTGCCCACCCGCTCTGGCGGGACAACGGGCCGCCGCGGGAGTTGAGGAAAACCGTACGCCCGGCGTCGGTCCGGCCGGTGGCCTCGGCGACCAGGCGCGGACGGCCCCGCACCAGGTACGCCTCGACCGCCCGCACGGCGTAGGACCCAATCGGCACCCGCCGTTGCTTACCCCCCTTGCCGCGCAGTACCACGCTGCGGGCGTCGAGCTCCAGGTCCTCCAGCCGCAGCCCGGTGGCCTCGGAGATCCGGGCTCCGGTGCCGTACAGCAGCTCGAGCAGGGCGCGGTCGCGCAGGCCGAGCGGGGTCTCGAGCGACCCGGCCGCGGCCAGCAGCCGCTCCACGTCGGCCAGCGCAATGGCCTTCGGCAGCCGCCGGGCCGGCGCGGGCGGCTTGACCTCATGAGCAACGTCGGTGGCGAGGACGCCCTCGCGCAACGCGAACCGGTGCAGGCCGCGCACGGCCACCAGTGCGCGGCCGGCCGAAGACGCCGACAGGGCCGGGTGGTGCTCGTCCCCTTCGCGCAGCCGGGCCAGGAACCGGCCAACGAGCACAGCGTCGACGTCGCCCAAGCCACCGACCCGGACCGCCTCGAGGAACTCCCGATAGCGCGCGAGATCACGCCGGTAAGAGGCCAGCGTGTTGGCCGCGGCCCCGCGTTCGACGGCCAGGTGGTCGAGAAAGTCGCGGATGACCGTCGACGGGTGAACCCGGCGCCGGACGGACGCGGTAACGGCGGGTGCGGTCCCGGCCGGAGCTTCGGCGACGGGTGCGGCCGCGGCCGGCGGCCCGATCAGGATCCCGCCCGGGCCGGCCACGGTGCATCGGCCGGGCGCAGCGACGCCCACCCCACCCCGCGCGCCGTCGCCGCGGCGAGGATGCCGGCCACCGCGGCCGCGTTGGTGATCTCGGCGGCGAAGACCGCGGCCACGGCCTGCTCGAGCGGCACTCGGCGCAGCGTCATCGTCGCTTCCTCGTGCTCCCGCTTGAAGCGCAGATCCTCGGAGACATCGCGCAGCCCACGGGCCAGGAAGACGCGGATCGCCTCGTCGCTCATTCCTGGCGAGGTGTACAGGTCGATGAGGACGTGCCACTCAGTGGCCACCAGCGCGGCCTCCTCGAGCAATTCGCGCCGGCCCGCCGCCAGCGCCGGTTCGCCGACCACATCGAGCAGACCGGCCGGCAGCTCCTCCAGCAGGTGGCCCACCGGTTGGCGCCACTGCCGCACCAGCACTACCCGGTCGGCTTCGTCGAGAGCCAGCACCGCGACCGCGCCGGGGTGCACGACGATGTCCCGGTCCGACGTGGACCCGTCGGGCATGCGCAATTCGTCGGTGCGCACGGTGATCACCCGGCCGGTGAACCGCGGGATCGAGCGCACCACCGGGAACTCGGCGTCGACCCCGTCTGCCGGAGCCGTGGTCACGGCGACACGGCCATCAGGACGCGGCCTCGACCGGCTGCACGGCCGCCCGCACGGGGACGAAACCCTCCTCGGCCGCGACGCCGTTGCGGCTCGGGGTCAGCGCGCGGACGTCGGCATCAGGAATCTCCACCGGCAGCCGGGCCGCCGCGTCGTGGGCCAGCGCAGCAGCCACGAAGGCCGAGAACAGCGGGTGGGCGCGGGTCGGGCGGGACTTGAGCTCCGGGTGAGCCTGGGTGGCGACGAAGAACGGGTGGATCGTGCGGTCGAGTTCGACGAACTCGACCAGCCGCCCGTCGGGGGATGTCCCGCTGACGCGCAGGCCGGCCGCCTCCAGCTCATCGCGGTAGGAGTTGTTGACCTCGTAGCGGTGCCGGTGCCGCTCGGACACCTCGGTGGTGCCGTAGGCGTCGGCGACCAGCGAGCCGGGGGTCAGCACCGCCGGATAGGCCCCCAGGCGCATGGTTCCGCCGAGGTCGGCATTACCGGCGACGATCTCCACTTGGTCGGCCATCGTGGCGATCACCGGCTGGGTCGTCTCGGCGTCGAATTCGCGGGAGTTGGCGTCGGACAGCCCGGCCAGGTCACGGGCCACCTCGATGCCCATGCACTGCAGCCCCAGGCACAGACCGAGCGTGGGCAGCTGCTCCTCCCGGGCGCAGCGGATCGCGCCGATCTTGCCCTCGATGCCGCGGATGCCGAACCCGCCGGGGATCACCACGCCGTCCACGTCGGCCAACGCCGCGGCGGCACCGGCCGGCGTCTGGCAGCGGTCGGACTCGACCCAGCGGACGTTGACCCGGGTGCGGTGGGCGAAGCCACCGGCCCGCAGAGCCTCGGTGACCGAGAGGTAGGCGTCGGGCAGGTCGATGTACTTGCCGACCAGCGCGACGGTCACCTCGTGCTTAGGATTGTGGACGCGGTCCAGAAGGTCCCCCCACTCCGTCCAGTCGACGTCGTGGAAGGACAGCCCGAGCCGGCGAACCACGTAGGCGTCCAGACCCTCACCGTGAATCACCTTGGGGATGTCGTAGATGCTCGGGGCGTCCGGGCAGGAGATCACGGCCTCGACGTCCACGTCGCACATGAGGGCGATCTTGTTCTTGACGTTCTCCGGGATGGTGCGGTCGCCCCGGCACACCACCGCGTCCGGCGCGATGCCGATCGAGCGCAGCGCGGCCACCGAATGCTGAGTCGGCTTGGTCTTCAGCTCGCCCGACGGAGCGAGGTAGGGCACCAGGCTGATGTGCAGGAAGAAGACGTTGTCGCGTCCGACGTCGTGGCGGACCTGCCGCGCGGCTTCGAGAAAGGGCAGCGACTCGATGTCACCGACGGTCCCCCCGATCTCGGTGATCACGACGTCGGGGCGGATGCCGTCGGGCCCGGGCTCGGCCATCGCCCGCACCCGCGACTTGATCTCGTTGGTGATGTGCGGGATCACCTGCACGGTGTCGCCCAGGTACTCCCCGCGCCGCTCCTTGGCGATCACGGTCGAGTAGATCTGGCCGGTGGTGACGTTGGCCCGACCGACCAGCTCGGTGTCCAGGAACCGCTCGTAGTGGCCGATGTCCAGGTCGGTTTCCGCGCCGTCGTCGGTCACGAATACTTCGCCGTGCTGGAACGGGTTCATCGTTCCGGGGTCGACGTTGAGGTAGGGGTCCAGCTTCTGCATGGTCACCCCCAGGCCCCGGGCCTTGAGCAGACTGCCCAGGCTGCTGGCGGTCAGGCCCTTGCCGAGAGAGGAAGCCACCCCGCCGGTGACGAAGACGTGCTTGGTGATGCGGGGGCTGGAAACCAAGGATTCTCCCGTGGGCGCGTCCGGAAACCGAGCTGCGGAGCGGGCCTCACGCCCAACTGTCCACGGACGTTCATCCTAGCCTGCGCGCCGTCTGACTCGTCAGCCCTCGTCGCGGCGCGCCGCTCGATCGTGGCTCCGCCGGCTCAGCATCTCGGTGTAGACGGCCAGAACGGCTGACGCGGCCGCGGCCTCGTCCGGCCACGTCTGTGCCACCTCGGCGGCGGCCCGTCCCAACCGCTCGCGTGCCCCACGGTCGTCGAGCAGATTCCCCACCGCCGTGGCCAGCGCGTCGACGTCCCCGGGAGCAACGATCACCGCACCGTCGCCGACGAGTCCCCGCACGCCTCCCACGTCGGTGGCCACCACCGGCCGACCGAGCTGCATGGCCTCCTGCACGGCCAGCGGCCGCGCTTCCCACCGCGAGGCCAACACGACCACGTCGGCCGCGGCGAAGAGATCGGCCACGTTATCGCGTCGGCCGAGCAGGCGCACCGGTGCGTGCCGGGCGGCAATGTCGGCGGCCAGCGCCTCGGCCAGCGGACCGTCGCCGGCGATGACGACCAGGGCGTCCGGCCAGCGGGTGGCGGCGGCGATCAGGGTGTCGTGACCCTTCTGCGGGTGCAGGCGGCCGACACAGACGACCAGGCGGGTTCTTGCGCGAAGCCCGAGGGCGGCCCGGACCTCCTCCGGCGCGGTCGCTGCGACCGGCAGCGGCGCAGCCACCGGCACCTCCCGGACGTCAGCAGCGCCGAGGTCGCGAGCCCGGTCGGCCAGATCGGCCGAGGCGGCCAACGTCACTGTGGCCGAGCGGGCGACGAACCGCTCGCCGCGCGCCAACCAACGCGCGCGCGCACCGTCGGCCAGCACCGCGTTGTGCCAGGTCGTGATCAGAGGCCAGGTGCGGCCGACCCGGTGGGTCAGGCCGGCAGCGGTCCCCGCCCGCAGCCCGTGGGCGTGCACCAACCCGGCCGACCGAGTGGCGCCGAGCAACGCCGGCACGGCCAAGGCCTCCCGTCCGGCTCCCCCGATGGGCGCGACGACGGTGCTCGCGCCCGCCGCGGCAAAGTCGAAGACGGCATGGGTCGACGCCGGAGCCGCCACGATGACCGGCCAGCCGGCCGCGCTCAGGGCACGGGTGAGCGACAGCACGTGTACGCCGACGCCGCCGGTGCTGGTGGCCAGGACCTGGACCACAGGCCGAGTTGCGCGGCTGGACAATGTCATGGCGTCGGCCCCAGCACAGCAGGGAAGCGGACGCGCAACCTCCGACGCAGCTGACCCCGGCTGGTCGGGTCGGTCAGGCTGAGGACGGCGACAAACACCGCCGCGGCGAGCAGGGCAGCGACGAGCCCGAGCCCCGCCGCAGGCACGGTCGCGCTGCCCTCGGCGCGGCGCCCCACCAGCCACCCGAGCGCTCCGGCGACGGCCGAGGCGCCCAGTGCGGCCAGCAGCGTGCGCTGCAGGCGGGCGTCGAAGGACAGCGCTCCACCCCGGGCGGTCACCAGCACCAGCCCGAGGGCGGCCACGCTGACGCCGACCGAGTTGCCGATGCCGAGGGCAAGAGCGCGCCGATCCGCCGGCAGCGAGAGACTGAGAACGACGTCCACGGCGATGACCGTGAGCTGTCCGGCCACCTGAGCGGTCGCGGCTGCGCGCACGTGCCCGGCGGCGTAGGACACGCGGGCCAACACGGCCACGAGCGACCAGCCCAACAGGCCGATCGCGAAACCGACTGTGGCCGGCGCGAACGCGGCCAGCGCGGCCGCGCCCGGGCCGAGCAGCACGATTCCGGCCGGCTCGGCCACCGCGACCAGCAGGGCCGTACCGGCGGTCGCCGCGACCAGGACCGCCCCGGTAGCCGTACCCGCCGCGGAGCGGAACTCACCGGTGCGCCCGCCGGTCCAGTGCGCGGCCAGCCGAGGGAACGCCGCGGTGGCCACCGGCAGGCTCAACACCGCCCAGGGCAACAGAAAGACGGTCTGAGCCAGTGTCACGGCCACCAGAGTGCCCCGGGCGGTGCCGGAATTGGCCAAGCGGATCATCACCGCGGACGAGATCTCCTGGGCGGCCAACGTCGCCGCGCCGGCCACCGCGGCGATGCGGACCGTGCGGGCCACGCCGATCGGGAAGCGCAGGGTGGGTCGTAGTCGCGCCCCGGTCCGTCGCACCGCGGGCGCCAGACACAACGTGAGGACTACCACCCCGGCGGTGGTGCCCACGCTGAGCAGGTATTCAGCCGAGGAGGGCAAGCCGAGGACGTCGCGCCCGCTGCCGACCTGGTTCCAATAGGCCACGTAGACGACGACGACGACGATGCTGGACAGCAACGGGGCCAGGGCCGGCCAGGCGAATCGCTCACCCGCGCTCAGCACTGCGCCGAGGATTACGCCGACGCCGTAGAAGACCACCTGCGGCGCGAACACGACGAGCATCCGGGTACCCAAGGCATGGGCTCCGGGACAGTCGGTCTGCGCGCCCAGCAGCAGGTTGATGACCGGACCGGCCGCCAGGGCGACGAGAAGGGCGACCGGCACGAGGACGACGACGGCCCAGCACAGCAAGGCCGAGATCAACCGGTCGGCCCGCGCCCGGTCACCGGCGGCCAGCACGGGCGCGAGGACGGGTACGACCAGCGCCGAGAGCATGCCGCCGGCCACGATGTCGAAGACGATGTTGGGTACGTAGTTCGCGGTCTGGTAGACGTCGCCGACGCAGCCGGAGCCGACGCCCCGCCCGAAGGCGGCGGTGCGGGCAAAGCCGGCCACCCGGGCCAGGACGGTGATGCCGGCGATCAGCGCGGCCGCCCGCAGGAGCCGATGGCCTCCGCCGGCCGGGCTGCCCGGTTCCGACCCGATTACGTCCGTTCCCTCAGGTTCCGGCCTGCCCGATTCCCGCCCGCTCGATTCCCGCCCACCTGAATCAGGCGGGCGCGGTGCCGTTCCCCTCGACATCGTCACTGCAACGAGGCGGCATCGGCGTCGGCCGGCCGACGTCCCCAGCGGTCGACCGCCCGCAGTGCCGGCGTCGAATTGATGACCGCGGAAAAGCTGATGTGCTCGCTGGCCGCGGTGAGGGCGACGACCACGGCCAGGGCCGTGTTTCGTACTCCGGGCCGGGCGGAGGCCAGGCGGACCCCGAGCAACGCCCCCAGGGTGTTGGCGCCGAGATCGCCGAGCATCCGCCGCTCGGCCACGTCCCCTGGCAACGTGGTGGCGGCGGCGCCCGCTACTGCAGCGGACAACGGACCGGCCGGACCGCCGCCGGTGACCAGCGCGGCGACCAGAGCGACCTTGCCCGCCCGTCCCGGTCGCAGGTCGAACAGGTTGACCAGGTTGGCGGTACCGGCGATCAGGGCAGCGTCGCGCAGCACCTGGCTCGCTGGCGGCCGCACGGCGTTCTCGGTGGCGGCGGAGTCCCCAGCCGCGGAGTCCCTGGCCGCGTGCGTTGCGGTGGCTCGGGCCCCGGCGGCCAACGCGCCAGCACCGATGACAACCACCTTCACCGTGCCGCCGCTGAGTCGTCCGGACCGGGCGGCCCGGACGTGACCGCGCCAGCCTTTGTCCTCCCGCTGCTCCGAGCGCGCGGCGAGCAGGTCGTCGTAAGCCCCGGCCACCGCGGCACTCAGCCCGGCGAGGAGCGCCGGAGTTCGATACGGCCCGCTGCCGGTCGCGGCGCCGACGAGGCTGCCCAGCGCCGCGGCGGCTCCGCCGGACAGCGACACCGGCGCGGCACGGTAGTTCGGACGCGTCCATCCCGGGATGCGTCGCGCCGCCAGCGGAGCCTCGAGTAGCCGATCGACCACCACGGCCGTCGTGGCGGCCGCAGCGGCCGCTCGGACAAGCCCCGCTCCATTCACCGGCTGGCCCCCACCGCCGGCGGTGCGCTCACTTGCCGGTCGGCGGGAAGGGATCCTCGGCACCGGCGCCGGTGCCGTACTGGCCTACGTCACCGGTTACCAGCTGGGCTAGAGCGAGCACCGAGCTCACCTGGCCCATGGCGGTGTTGGCGTTGTCGACCGTGGCCACCGTTTGCTTCATGATCGTGTCACCGCGCACCGCGGCGATGGTGCCGGCGCCCATGGCGGTCCCGGCGTCGCCGACGACCACGGTCTTGAGGCCGGCTCGGGCGAACTCGCCGACCAAGGACGGGACGGCCTTGGCCCGCCCGTCGTCCTTCGTAAAGGTGCCGGCGCCGATGACGATGGCCAGTTTGGCCGGCTTCGGGTCCGGCTTCTCCACCCTGATCAGCCGCAGGCGGCCGAAGCCGGCCATCACCGTCTCGATGTCCGTGGCCACGCCCTTGCCGGAGAGCACATAGGCCAGCAGGGCTCCACCGAGGACGGTGCTGTCACTGCTCTCCGGCAGTTGCAGCCCGGCCGGGCGCCCGTCGCCGGTGGCCAGGTGGGCGATGTCCGGGCCGCGTTGCGGGTCGATGAAACCCGAGGCGAGATCGAGGCGGCCGACCACCGACCCACCGGCGTCCTTGACCATCTTCTCCACGCCGGCCTTGATCCCGCTGTTGGCACCCGGCGCGCTGACGATGACGACGGTCTGACCAGCCAGCGCTCCGCCGACAAGGGAGGCCGCGTAGTCCTGTACGAAGTCCTCGCCGTCGGTGAGCTGCTGCTGGCGGACCGTGCCGTCGCTGCGCAGCTGGCTGATCGTCTTGGCCTGGTTGTCCCGCTCGTTGCGCAAGCCGTCGAGCACGGCTCCGTTCAGGCCCGTGGTGCCGACGAGGATGCCGAGCGCCAGGGCCAGGAACACGGCGATGATGGAGACCAGGTGGTAGCGGAAAGAGATCACGAGAAGACGCCCTGTAGCCAGTCGACGAGGCGACCGAGCCGGTCACCGACTATGTCGAGATAGGTCTGTCCGGCCGTGGACACGGCTAGAGTCGCCCCGATCGCCACCATGGCCGCGAGGACCAGCAGCAACAGCGAGAACGAGGAAATGCGGCTCTGGTAGAGCCGGTTGACGCCCTTGGCGTCGATCAGCTTGCCGCCGATACGCAGGCGGGTCAGGAAGGTCGAGGCCATACCGCCGCGGCCCTTGTCGAGGAACTCGACGAGATTGGCGTGGCTGCCGACGGCGACGATGAGGCTTGCGCCCTTCTCGTCGGCCAGCAGCATGGCGATGTCCTCGCTGGTCCCCAGCGCGGAGAAGGTGACTGCGTCGATGCCGAGATCCTGCACCCGCTCGAGGCCGGGTGCGCGTCCGTCGGGATAGGCGTGCACGATCACCTCAGCCCCGCCGCGCAACAGCTCGTCGGACACCGAATCCATGTCACCGATGATGATGTCGGGCTTGTATCCCGCCTCGCGCAAGGCGTCGGCGCCGCCGTCGACGCCGATGAGCACCGGCCGGAACTCGCGGATGTAATGGCGCAGCGCGCGCAGGTCGTCCTTATAGTCGTAACCGCGCACGACGACGAGCGCGTGCCGGCCGGCCATCTTGGTCTTGATGTCGGGCACGCCTACCCCGTCGAGCAGCAGCGCCCGCTCCCGGCGCATGTACTCCATGGTGTTTGACGCGAAGGCCTCGAGCTGGGTCGACAGCCCGGCCTTGGCCTCGCTCATCAACGCGGCGATGGTGTCGCCAGTCTGCTCGCTGCCGGTGGCCACCGCCTCGTCACCGACGTAGACCGTGTCGTCCTCGATCCGGACGCGCGTGCCCTCCTTGACCGCGGCGAACACCTCGGCGCCCACGTTGTCGAGCAGGATGATGCCGTTGCGGGCGAGGACCTCGGGGCCGAGGTTCGGGTAGCGCCCAGAGATGCTGGGCTGGGCATTGACGACCGCGCTGACCTTGGCCGCGACAAGCGAGTCGGCCGCCACCCGGTCGAGATCGGCGTGATCGATGATCGCGATGTCACCGGGATTGAGCCGCCCGACCAGGCGCTTGGTGCGCCGGTCCAGGCGAGCCACCCCTGTGACGCCCGACCGGGTCTCGTTGCGCGGACGGCGCATGGTGGCAATCTTCATGAGGCCCCATCGTGCCATCCGCCCTCCCCTCCTCGGGTCAACGCCACGCCCCGCCCGGCTCCCGCTCGAGGTCGCGGCCGGACGCGTGGTCAGGCGGCGCGGGAGCGGCCGGCGTGGCGCCGGCTAGGCGCCGGACTCGTGCACCGGTGCCGTTGCCGCCCTCCGGCCGGAAACCCGCTCCCGTCCACCGGAATCGGCGGGCGCAGCGGGCCGGCGCGGCGCGGTCCGCGGCCGGCTCGCCTCCGGTAGAAACGGTCCGGCGGAGATCGAGTTACTCCCGACGACGGCGTTCTCGCTGTCACCGGCTCGGATACCGCGCTCGGCCGCGGCACCGTCGAGCAGTTCCCCCGCGTGCCGACGCGCCGCCTCGGTGTCGGACCCGGCGAGCATGCGGGCGAGCTCGGACACCCGATCGGGGCCGAACACTTGCCGCAGGTCGCTGTGCGTTATGGGTGCCGCCCCCTTCGACCCTTCCACGCTACCCACTGCACCGACCACGAGGTGATGGTCGGCGAAGGCCGCGACCTGGGCCAGATGGGTCACCACGATCACTTGGCGCCGCTCGGCCAGAGCGGCCAGCCGCCGCCCGACCTCAACCGCGGCCCGGCCGCCGACCCCGCTGTCCACCTCGTCGAACACCATGAGGCCGATCGGATCGCTGCCGGCCAGTACCACCTCGAGGGCCAGCATGAGGCGGGACAGTTCGCCCCCGGACGCGCTGCGGGCCACGGGACGAGATGGCGCGTCCGGATGCGTGCGGAGCAGGAAGACGACCTCTTCCGTCCCGTGCCGGCCGGCGCCGCTCGACCTGCCGTCGACCGTGAGCTGCGGCGCGCCGGCGGTCGACGGGCGTGGAGTCACGGTGACCTCGAGCTCGGCGCCGCGTAGAGCCAGCCCGGCCAGTTCGGCAGTGACGGCGGCACCGAGTCGGGTGGCGGCCTCACGGCGAGCGGAACGGACGACGGCGGCCAGCTCGGCGGCCCGATTACGGGCCTGGTCGCGTCGCTGCGCCAGCGCGGCCCGCGCCGCGTCCGACGGGTCGATCGCGGCCAACCGGACGCGCGCGGAATCGGCCCAAGCCAGGACCCCCGCTGTGCCGCTGGGCGGCTCCGCCGCTGTGCCGCTGGGCGGCTCGGTCCACCCGCCCCTGCCATCTGGCCCGGAGGTCGGCGCGGTGGCCGGCCGGTCGGCCCTGTACTTGCGCACGAGGCCGGCCAGCTCGGCGCGACGGGCCTGGGCTGCAGCCAGCTGCTGAGGATCGGCATCGAGATCGTCGAGGTAGGTCGCCAACTCCGCGCCGACGTCGTCGACCGCCGCCGCAGCATCGCTCAGGCGCGAGCGCAAGTCGGCCAACTGGGGGTCGCTGTCCTCGACGCCGGACAGTTGCCGCTCCGCGCCGGCCAGCAGGCTCCGGGCGTCCCCTACGTCGGAACCCAGGTCCTCGAAATCGCCGACCAACGCGTCGTGGGCCCGCCGAGCGGCCGCTCGCAGTTGCTCGACCGCGCCGAGGCGGGCTACCCGCCGATCCAGTTCGACGTCCTCACCCGGCTCCGGGCGCACCGCCTCGATCTCGCGCAGTCCGTGCTGCAGGAGGTCGGCCTCGCGGGCCAGTGCGGCGGCATCTCGATCCCGCGACACCAGGGCCGTCTCGACGTCTTGCCATTCGCCGAAAGCTCCGGCGTAGGCGGCCAGCTGCTCGCCCAGCGCCGGGCCGCCGAAACGGTCCAGCGTGGCCCGCTGCTCCCCGGACTGGGACAGCCGCATCTGGTCCGCCTGCCCGTGGATGGACCAGGTCTCGGCGCCGACCGCGGCCAGGGTGGCCACGGGCGTGGCCGCACCGCCGGCGTAGGCCCGCGACCGCCCGGTGGCGGTGAGCAGCCGGCGCAACACCAGCTCACCGTCCTCCACCACGCCACCGGCGGCCGCCACCGTGGCCGCTGCCGGTGAATCCGGCGCCACCAGCAGCCGGCCCTCGACCACGGCCTGTGCCGCGCCCGTGCTGACGCGGCCAGCGTCGGCCCGGGCGCCGAAAAGCAGTTGCAGACCGGTGACGACCATGGTCTTGCCCGCTCCGGTCTCGCCCGACACGACGGTCAGGCCGGGTGCGAGATCGACCTCGACGTCGGCGATGACGCCCAGATCGGTGATCCGCAGGGCCTCCAGCACACCCGCGAGGTTATCCGGCGACCCGGAGACATCCGCGCTTTTCCACCGGTCGGGTTGCCTCAGTACACGTCGGCTGACACCAGGTCGTCTCAGTGCGGGCCGGACCGGGCGGGCATCAATACAGGGGACGCGGCCCGTCGCGGAAGCCCTTGACCGGTAGTTGGAACTTCTCCACCAGCCGGGGAGCGAATCCACTGCCGCGCAGCCGCACGATGCGCATCGGCAGTTCGGCCCGCCGGACCTGCACCACCGAACCCGGAGCCAACGGCGACGACCGGCGCCCGTCGCAGCTCAGCACCCCGGGATGGTCGCGCCGCAGCAGGTGCATCGAGACCAGGCAACCCGGCGCCACGACCAGCGGCCGCTGGAAGAGGGCGTGCGCGGCGTTGGGTACCACGAGCAGAGCCTCGACGTTCGGCCAGACGACCGGTCCGCCGACGGAGAAGGCGTAGGCCGTGCTGCCGGTCGGGGTCGCGCACAGCACCCCGTCACAGCCGAAGCGCAGCAGCGGCGTGTTGTCCACCGACACGGCCAGCTCGAGCATGCGCTCGCGGGAACTCTTCTCCACCGACGCCTCGTTGAGCGCCCATTGCCGGTCGATGATCTCGCCGTGATGGTGGACCTCGACGTCGAGAGTCAGCCGCTCCTCCACGTCGTAGTCGCGCGACACGATGGCCGCGATCGTGCGGTCGAGGTCCTGGGGTTCGGCCTCGGCCAGGAAGCCGACGTGGCCGAGGTTGACCCCGAGCAACGGCACCTGGGCCGGCCGGGAGACCTCCGCCGCCCGCAGGAAAGTTCCGTCCCCGCCAAGGACGATGGCGATCTCGGCCTCCGCCGCGGCGTCCGGCCCGCTGGTCACGAAGACCCGCTCGGCCAGGCCGCAGTCCTCGGCCTCATCGCGCTCCATGCGGACCTCGAACCCGGCATCGACCAACCGCAGGACGGCCGTTCGGGTCTGCTGGACGATCGAGGCCCGGCCGGTGTGAGCGATGACGAACGCGGACCTCATCGGCCCCGTCCGCCGGCTCGGGTGAGCCGGCCCGCGCTCATAGTGCGCCGGATCGCCGGTGGGCAGGACCAGCGGACGCGGTGGCGTGCAGCAGCGCAACGGACGGGGGGCGGCGTCACCGCATCATCATGCCCGGCCGCTCCTAGGGATCCAGAACTACGCCGCTGATCACCTCCGCGGACAGCGGCGTGGCTCCGGCGCGCAGGCGAAGGAAGTATTCGACGTTTCCCGCCGGTCCGGGCAGTGACGAGGCGACCGCAGCGGCGGCCGGACGGCCCAGCACGCCGGCGCGCTGCGCCACGGCTCGGACGGCGACCAGGCGCAGTTCGGGTTCGCGCACTACGCCGCCGCGGCCGAGTCGCTCGCGACCGACCTCGAACTGAGGCTTGACCAACACCACCAGCTCACCGGTCGGAGTGGTGCATTCGATCAAGGCCCGAAGGACCAGGGTCAGGGAGATGAAGGACAGGTCGGCCACGGTGAGGCCGACGTGTCCGCCAATGTCGCCCGCGGACAGTTCCCGGACGTTGTGTCCTTCCAGGACGGTAACGCGCGGATCCGCCCGCAGGTGCGGGCGCAACTGGCCGTGACCCACGTCGACCGCGGCTACGTGCGCGGCTCCCCGCCGCAGGAGGACATCGGTGAAGCCGCCGGTCGAGGCCCCGGCGTCCAGGCACCGGGCGCCGGCCACCGGTACGTCGGGCCACGCGTCCAGCGCACCGGACAATTTCGCTCCGGCTCGCGAGGCGAACGGCTCCTCGAGCGGCCCTGACCGATCGCCGGCCGACGGGTCAGCGCGCAGCGTCACGTGTCCGCTGCCGGTCTCGGCGCCCGGCCGACGCTCCGGGCGTCCATCGACCAGCACCCGACCCGCGCTGATGAGGGCGGCCGCGCGAGTACGGCTCTCGGCCAGGCCCCGTCGCACGACCTCGAGGTCCAGACGTCGGCGTGCGTTTCGCCGCTCGTCGGTCACGGCGCGACGCGGCTCAGGATCGATCCGGTGGCGACACGGGGGCCGATTCCCCTCCCACGGTCGGTTGACCGGATCCATCGGTGCCGGCGAGACGTTGTTGCAAAGCGGAGTGGACGGCCTCGTAGATCTGAACGTGGTCCTCGAGCGGCCGCGACTCGATGGCATCCAGGCGCGAAAGTGGCTCGGCAACCACCGGGTCACCGGCCGGGTCGGAGGAATCGTCCTGCGCGGTGACCGCTCCGAGAGCCGGGCCGACGTCGTCGATCTCGCCGCGGGCTTCCATGCCGACACGGTAACGCTGCCTCGACTGGCCGATCGGCTCATCCCGTGGGAATCCCCAAGATTCAGGACAGGCCGAGAACGGCCAGCGCAGCCTGTGCGGCCTGGTCACCGGCTCGCAGCGGTCGTGCGCCGTGAGTCCAGCTCAGCCAGCACAGCGCCCGCAGCGCGTCCATGACGTCGCTTGGCGCGCCGTCGTCCGTTGTCCTGTGCGGTCGCTCACGCGCTGCATCGGCCGTAACCGCGACGTGCACATATTCACCGGGTGCGTCATCCGTAGCCCCAGTGTGCGTGAGGTCACCCGGTGCCTCGGCGGTGGACGCCTCTCCCGAGCCCGGATTCGGGTCGATCCACTGCGGAATGTTCGGCCGGGGAGCGGCGGGTCCGTGGCCCTGTCCGGCCGGTCCACCGGGCAGAACGTCGGCGGAGGACAGGGGAAACCACCGCAGGACGGCAGCGTCGCCATCACGGTCGACCCGCCACGGCCCGCATCTGGCGGTGCCGGGCGACCCACGGACGCCGGCATGGTCGACGAGCAAGCCGGTCAAATCCATGGCCAGGTAGTCCGGCCGAAGGCCCTCGGGAGCCGCGACCAGGTCGGCGGGTGTCGTGACGCCGGTGAGAACGAGGAGGCTGGCGCACCTGACCCGCGTGGCGCCCTCGATGTCGGTGTCGAGGCGGTCCCCGACCACCAGCGGACGCCGCGCGCCGGAACGCTCGACCGTCTCGGCGTGCATCGTGGGATCCGGCTTGCCGGTGGACACCGGTTCGCGACCCGTGGACTGTTGCAAGGCCGCCACCAGGGATCCGTTGCCGGGAAGCGGCCCCCGCGGCGAGGGGATGGTCGCGTCCAGGTTCGTGGCTACCCACGGCACTCCGCGGCGGATGGCCACGGTCCCCTCGGCCAGCTGCTGCCAATTGAGGTCGGGGGAGAACCCCTGCAATACCGCGGCCGGATCGTCGTCCGCGCTGTGCACGGCCGTGAGGCCCCGCTCCTCCAGTGCCTCGACCACCCCTCGGGTGCCCACAACCAGTACGGCCGCGCCGGTCGGCAGGCGCCGCGCGAGGTAATGCGCCGCAGCCTGGGCCGAAGTGACCACTTCGTTGATCCGAGCCGGAACTCCCAGTCGGACCAGGTGATCGACCACGTCGGATGGCGGCCGGGCCGCATTATTGGTGACGAAGGCCAAGCGCATACCGGCCGAGCGCGCGGCGGCCAGAGCCGCCGGAGCACCCGGCACGGCGTCGTGGCCGACATACACCACCCCGTCGAGGTCGAGCAGGGCAACGTCGTACCGCACGGCCAAGGGCCCATCGCTCGGCCGCAGGTACGTCGTCACGGCAGGGATTGTGCCCGGCCGCCACTACGCTTCTCCTTCGTGCCCGGATCCGGTGGTCTGTCCCTGTCCCCGTTGCGCGGCTTGCGCTTCACTGCGGGGACGGAGCGGCTGGGGCGGCTGCTGTGTCCGCCCTATGACGTGATCGACGCCGACGCTCGAGCTGCGTTGGTGGCTGGTGATCAGGACAACGCGGTGCAGATCGTGCTTCCGGTCAGTGACGGCGGCGACCCGTACCTGGCCGCCGCGGACACCCTCGACCGCTGGGTGGACACCGGCGTGGTGGCCGTCGACACCGATGAAACGCTCTACGTCTATGAGATGGCTACGGCAGCCGGCGACGTCACTCGGGGGCTCGTCGGCGCAGTCGAGCTGCGCGATCCAGAGGACGGCGTGATCCTTCCCCACGAGAACACGATGGCCGGCCCGGTGGCCGACCGCCTGGCCCTGATGGATGCGACGAACGCCAACCTGGAGCCGATCTATCTGGTGTACGACGGCGGCGGCCCAGCATCCCAAGCGGTCGCCGACGCGGGGAACTCCCCCGTTGTGGCCGAAGCGACCACCCTTGACGGCGTGCACCACCGGCTCTGGGCCATCACGGATCCGCGAATCCTTGCCGATGTGGCCGCCGACCTGGACCGCCGCAGTGCCCTCATCGCCGATGGTCACCACCGGTACGCGACGTATCGACGGCTGGCCGAGCAGCGTCGGCGGCAGGCTGGACCTGGCCCGTGGGATCGCGGGCTGGCGCTTCTGGTCGACAGCTCGACCTACGGCCCGCAGGTTCACGCCATCCACCGCGTGGTGCCCGCACTGGCGTGGCCGCACGCGCTGGCCCGGACTGCCTCGGGGTTTCAGACGGACGAGGCCGTTGACGTGGCGAGCGCTCTCGACGCCCTAAGCCGGGTGGCCGACGATGCATTTGCCGTTGTCGTCACCGACGGCCGGCGAGCAGTGACGCTAACCGATCCAAACGCCGACCTCATCGCCTCCGTACGGCGGGCCGACGACCCACCGGCCCTGCTCGACCTCGACGTGACCGTTGTGCACCGGCTGCTCGTGCAACGCGTGTGGAACCTGCCCGACGACGAGGACCACGTCCTGTACGCGCATGACGTTTCAGAGGCGCTGGCAACAGCACAGCGCACCGGCGGCGTCGCCGTCCTTATGCGCCCGACTCCGGTGGCGGCAGTGGCCGCCATCGCCGCGGCCGGCGCACGAATGCCGCGCAAATCCACGCTGTTCACTCCGAAGCCGGCGTCCGGGATGGTGATGCGCCGCTTCGCGGATGCGGCGCATCATTAGCCCCGCCGGCGTCGGCGACCTCGCCGGTCACCCGGCGGCCTTGGCTCGGCGCAGGAGCTTGATCCCACTCACCTCGACCTCATAGCGGCTGCCGAGCCCTTGCGGACCACGCCAGTAGCGGTGCCGCAACGCCCCGCTCAGCGCGACCACGTCGCCTTGGCGCCACGAGCAGACCCGCGCGCGCAAATCTCCGCGCCAAACGGCGCAGTCGATGCTGTCGGCCCGCGTCGCCGGTGCGGCGGCGGTTCCGGTTCGGCGCGGGCCCAGCGTGCGCACGGTGAGTCTCAGAGACGTCACCAGGTCACCGCTGGGCAGTTCCCGTACGTCAGGAGGCCCGGCGAGTTCGCCCACGATCTCGACGAAATTGCGGTGCTTGCCTGCTGGCTCGTCGTCCGGTGGTGTTGCGGTGCGTTGCGGTTCCGACTTCTTCACGAGCCGAGTCTGGCTCGACCGCGCGACGCGCCAATCCCTGCAGCCGCGAGCTGTGGACGGTCGTCGACGCCTGTGGACAGCCGGCTAATCACCGTCCCAGAGAGGCCAACCGCTCCTCGGCGTCGGTCTCGTCCTCCTGCAGCGCGGCGGTCGCCTGGAACCACCGCACGGCTTCGTCGACGCGACCGGCGCCGGCCAAAGCGTCGGCGTAGGCATACCAGAGCCGGCTGATCCCCGCCCGGGGCGTCATCGACCGCGCTCCGGCCTGCTCGAGCAGCATCAGCGCGGCGTCGAGCTGGCCGAGGTCGCGCCGGGCGCCGGCGGCCACGATGTAGACCTCGGTGCGGGTGGCGGCGTCGACGCTGCTCAAGTCCTTGTCCTGCAACGCTCGCAGCGCACGTTCGGGACGGCCTAGTGCCCGCTCTGCGTCGGCCATCACCGCGATCCACTGCGGGTCGCCGCCGATCCGGCGCGCTGCTCGGAGTTCGGACAGCGCTTCGGCCCACTCCCCCGCGTGATAGGCCGCAACGCCGACCGCTTCGCGCACCGCGCCGATCCGCGCGGCGATGCTGCGGGCGGCCCGAGCGTGCTCCAGGGCACGGGCGGGTTCCTCATCGACCAGCAGTCCGGCGGCGACCAGCTGCAACGCCGTCGCCTCGGCGGTGTCCGGAGCGAGCCCGCGCAGCTCGGCGCGGACCGACGGATCGAGCAGGCGCACATCGGTCCCCGCAGGGACCGGGGGCAGGGATCGACGCGCTAGCTGAGCCGCAGTTGCTGGCGCCCGATCGCTGCGACCGGCTGAGTGGCCGGTGGCCCGATTGGGTGCCCGTTCATGGCCTCGAGGGGACGGCGCCCCCGATCCTGACCGCCGCTCGGCGGATCCTCGCCGAACGCCGGAATCCGAGCGGCCACCGGCAGGACCTCCCTGCGGGCCTCGCGAGCGAGATCGGCCTGCGTCAGCCCACCGGTCGCTAGCGGAGCGGTCGATTGGACTTCCACCGCCCGAGCGGCCGGAACCTGTGCCACCCGACCTCCCGGCGCCGCGGCGAGCGCCACCGGCTTGGGATGTGGAGGTTCCACCGGCAGCGCGAGGTCGCCGGTCGCCGGGACCTCCAGCGCGGTCATCGCCACCCGACGAAACACGCCGCCCCTGCTTCGAACCGGGCGACTCACTCGGCCGTCCGCGCGGTCCTGACCGCTCAGGGCGCGTACGCCGATCTGATGATCCGGCGAACTCGCCGGAGGTTCGCCGGGCACCACTGGCGGGGGGGTTCGGGCGCTCAGTGAAGTCCGCTCCGGTTCTGCCTTGGCGACCAGACGAGGTCCTTCCATTGCGTCGGTCCTTGGCCGGCCCACCCGTACCGCCGCGCGCACCTCGGCCCCCTCCGTCACTCGCTCTCTGGGTGGCGCGGCCAGGCGACCGAGCCGCCGACGGGCCACGCGCCGGGTCCGCGGTGCCGGACTCCCGGGCCTGGGGCCCTTCTGCCACTCCCGCCGCCCCGTGCGGTCGAGCGGATCGAGGCGATAAGCTGCCGTCGCGGGGAGTGAGCTTTTTCCTGCGATCGTGCCCGCGCCGGCCGTCCGTCATCGGATTTCCTCCCAGCTCGTCCTCGGTCTGCGGTGCAACACCGCGGAGGGCTGCGTTGCGCGCATGTCCCTGCGCTGCCAATTCTCCTGGTCGCGCATCAACCCCCGCGACCTCAGCAGAACATCCGCCGCCCACGGCGTGGCCACGGCGGTGACGTCCCGGTCATCGTGAATGTTCTGACAACGCGGCACACCGGCTCGCTCAGCGGCGCGTCCCGCCGGACAGGTCGTGCCGAACGAGAAAGGCCGCCGGCCTCGGAATCATCCGTGGCCGACGGCCTTCGTCGAAGTGTTGTCCGGCGACGTCCTACTCTCCCACGCGGTCGCCCGCGCAGTACCATCGGCGCTGAGAGGCTTAGCTTCCGGGTTCGGTATGGGACCGGGCGTTTCCCTCTCGCTATGGTCGCCGAAACTCTATGGAGATATCAGTCTTCATCGCACCCTCGAAGGGGTCCGACAGACCGCACCTCGGGAACCGCACAGTGGACGCGTAGCATGTTAATGGCAAGTCCTCGGCCTATTAGTACCAGTCAGCTACATGTGTTGCCACACTTCCACTTCTGGCCTATCAACCCGGTGGTCTAGCCGGGGGCCTTACTCCATAACGGATGGGAAACCTAATCTTGAAGCGAGCTTCCCGCTTAGATGCTTTCAGCGGTTATCCCAGCCGAACGTAGCTAACCAGCAGTGCTCCTGGCGGAACAACTGGCACACCAGAGGTTCGTCCATCCCGGTCCTCTCGTACTAGGGACAGCCCTTCTCAAGTTTCCTGCGCGCGCGGCGGATAGGGACCGAACTGTCTCACGACGTTCTAAACCCAGCTCGCGTGCCGCTTTAATGGGCGAACAGCCCAACCCTTGGGACCGACTACAGCCCCAGGATGCGACGAGCCGACATCGAGGTGCCAAACCATCCCGTCGAT
>JBDUAD010000037.1:0-25306 GCA_040004775.1 bacterium
AAGCCGAGCTACTCGGCTTCACCGGTTTTGAAGACCGGGAGGGCCACCAGGCACCCATACGCCTCCTCCGGCGACGCTACTAGCTTGATTCCATGGCCCTGGACGCCGCTACGGACGCCCGCATGAGCACGCCGTACCGCCTGACGCAGTACGCGCACGGCGGCGGCTGCGCCTGCAAGATCCCGCCGGGAGAACTCGAGTCGATAGTGCGCGGCCTGGCCGGTGACGCCAGTCCGGATCTGCTGGTCGGCCTCGACGACGGTGACGATGCCGCGGTGGTCCGCATCGACGCCACCAACGCCCTCGTGGCTACGGCGGACTTCTTCACGCCGGTCGTGGACGACGCCTACGACTTCGGCCGGATCGCTGCGGCCAACGCGCTGTCCGACGTCTACGCGATGGGCGGCCGCCCGGTGGTGGCGGTCAACCTGGTCGGCTGGCCCCGCGACGTCCTGCCGACCGAGTTGCTGACCGAGGTGCTGCGCGGTGGCCTCGACGTGGCCCGGTCGGCCGGATGTGCGATCGGCGGCGGCCACAGCATCGACGACCCCGAGCCGAAGTACGGGCTGGCCGTGACCGGATTGGTCGACCCGGCCCTGATCCTGCGCAACGACGCCGCCGGACCCGGCTTACCGATCAGCCTGACCAAGCCGCTGGGTGTCGGTGTGCTGAACAACCGGCACAAGAGCACCGGGGAGGTCTTTCCGCAGGCCATCGCGTCGATGGTCGCGCTCAACGCGGAGGCGGCCGGTGCCGCGGTGGCGGCGGGGGTCCGCGCGGCGACGGACGTGACCGGCTTCGGCCTGCTCGGGCATCTCTACAAGCTGGTGCGGGCCTCGGGCGTGAGCGCCGAGATCGACGCCGCGGCGGTTCCCTACCTTGAGGGCGCCCGCGCCGCGTTGGCCGACGGCTTCGTCAGCGGCGGCACCCGGCGCAACCTGGACTGGGTACGCCCGCATCTCGACGCCTCCGTCGGCGATGACGAACTGCTCCTGCTGGCCGACGCGCAGACCAGCGGCGGGCTGCTCGTCGTCGGCGAGGTGCCGGGCGCGCCGGTGATCGGCCGGACGGTCCCGGCCGGGCCGGCGGCCATCACCGTCCGCTGAGCGACCCGCGGTAGGCCGAACGGACTGTGGTTTCAGGCTCCGGCGGTCACCGCGGCCGTGGCCGGCTCAGACTCCACCGACCGCACCGGCTGTCCGGCCGCCTTGCGCGCCTCGACCCGCTGGCGCTGGGGCACCACGGTGTACTTGGGGTCGCGCGCCGAGTCCTGCCCGGCGGCGAACACCCCGAAGCGCGTGCACGCCGACCCGGCCACCAGCGCCGCACCCGACACGACGGAGGCTGCCCGGCTGCGGCGTCCGAACAGGCTGCTCAGCGCCCCGAACGCGGTGAGGGTCCGGCTGGCCCGCATCAGTCGACCGGCGTTGCCGTGGTGCAGCGGCTCGGCGGTGATGCCCATCGCCGCCTCCATGCGGTGTTCGACCGACAGCTCCAGCAAGGCCCCGCCCAGGGCCAGGCGCCGCGCCGGCCCGGCCTCGCCGGTCGGGGAGGTGATCATCGCCAGTCCACCGGAGGCGGCCGCGGCGGAGCCGACGAAGACGAACGGAAGGTGCTTGTAGGACGCGTGCCAGGTAGGAGTGGCGGTGTCGGCCAGCAGCACTGCGGTGTAGGAGGCCACCGCCGGTGCGATACCGGCGGCGACGATCCCGGCCGGTCGAGCGGTCACGTCGATAACCCGCAGCAGTGGTCGCAGGCGCCGCGGCAGCAATGGTCGGATCAGAGCGGTCAGCTCCGCGCCACCCGCCAGCCCGACCACCGGGCCGTAGCCGACCAGGAACCAGGTCCCGACCGACATCGGTGACGTGGGCTTGGCCACCCGCAGCATGTTGATGAAGCGCATCGGCCGGCCGAGGTCGTGCACCAGTGCGGCGAAGCTGACGCTGATCGCGCCCAGCGCCGAGATCCGCCCGGCGCGCCGCAGGGCCGGCCGTCCGGTCAGGTCGGCGCCGGCCCCGAGCAACGAGGAACCGGCGGCCACGCCGCCCAGGAACAGGTAGGCCGGAATGTCCTTCTCCCACGGCGAGGCCTTGACCACCGGACGGCCGTAGTAGGAGGTGAAGGTGGCGTCGGGGACCATCTGGTGCTCGTCACGCCGACCGCCGCGCCGTCGACCCCGGCCGCTACGTCGGCCGTTGTTCCGCGCGTTCTCACTACGCCCGCCGTCCGTCCGAGACACTGGCCGACCTTCTGGCCCGACCTCGGCCAGAGCCGCCATCGGGTCGACTGTCGACATCGGGAGCGGTCCCGCCTCGGCCTCAACGGTGCTCGGGCCGGCCTGGCCCGCGCGCGGCCGCTTTGCGGTGGCCTCGTCGGCGTTGGCCGCACCGGGAACGGCCTGGTGGCCGGCGGTGGCCAACGGATTACGCCACCGCCCGATCCCGGCCAGATTGATTCGGCCACCCCCAGCCGAACGCGCCATCAGCGGCCTCCGGCGAAGACGGCGGCCGCGCCGGCCAGCAGGGTCAGCGCGGCCATTGCCGCCTTCTTCCACATGTCGGGCAGGTCCTGGGTAGTGACCACGGGGTCCGGCGGCAGGCCGTAGACCTCCGGCTCGTCGAGCAGCAGGAACATCGCTCCGGCCCCGCCCACGCCGTCGTCCGGATCATGGCCGTAGAGGCGGGCCTCCGGGATGCCATTGCCCTGCAGCGTGGCCAGGCGCGTGGCCGCGCGCTCGCGCAACTCCTCGACGTCGCCGAACTGGATGGACTGGGTCGGACAGGCCTGCGCGCAGGCCGGGGTCATCCCGGCGCCGAGGCGGTCGTAGCACAGAGTGCACTTCTGGGCGATGCCGACGTTCTTGGTCGCGTGCTTGTCACCGACCCGACGGTCGATCACGCCGTAGGGGCAGGCCGGGACGCAGTATCCGCAGCCGTTGCAGATCTCGTCCTGGACCACCACGGTGCCGAACTCGGTGCGGAACAGGGATCCGGTGGGACAGACATCGAGACAGGCCGCGTGCGTGCAGTGCTTGCAGACATCGGAGGACATGAGCCAGCGGAAATCCGTGCGTGCCTGGCCGGGGTCGCTCGCTCCGGGCAGGCCGACCGTGGGCGTGCCGAGGCTGACCTTGGTCGTATCGGTCCCGAGTTGTGACCGGTCGCCGGACAAGGCGACGTCGCCCGCGGCATTGGCGGTGTCGGAGAACGACGGTCCGACCGGCAGCCCGGCGAGGCCGGGGTCCTGGTGGCCGAGCTGGCGCGGCTGCTCGATGAACGCGACGTGCCGCCAGGTGGAGGCGCCCAGCGCGCCGGTGTTGTCGTAGGAGCTGCCGAGCAGGTTCAGCCCGTCCTCCGGGACCGCGTTCCACTCCTTGCAGGCCACCTCGCAGGCCTTGCAGCCGATGCACACGGAGGTATCGGTGAAGAACCCCTTCCGCGGTTGGGTCGCCGCACCGGACCAGCCCGCGTCACCGGCCGGATCGGGCAGCGGTCCGGACAGGGAAGTGGAGCCGACCATCAGTTCTCCTCGGCGATCGTGGTGACCGGCTCGGGTCGGGCCGAGGTCCGCAGCTGGTTGCCGGTCTCGACCGTCACGCCGGCGCGGCTGCGGTACTCGGCCACATAGCGCAGCAGGTCCGGCCCGGTCGGGCGGCGCCCGGGCTGGATGTCGCACGAGGCCACCTTGGACTCCTGGATGTGCACGTTGGGGTCCAGGGTGACGCCGAAGAGGTCGTTGGCCGAGTCACCGCTGGTCAGCGCGTCACCGCCGACGCCCCAGTGATAGGGCAGACCCACCTGGTGGATGGTCTTGCCGCCGATCCTCAGCGGGCTCATCCGGTCGGTTACCAGCACCCGAGCCTCGATCGCCGTGCGGGAGGTCACGATCGTCGCCCAGCCCAAATGCTCGAGGCCGCGCTCGCGGGCCAACTCCGGCGACACCTCGCAGAAGAACTCCGGCTGCAGCTCGGACAGGTACGGCAACCACCGGCTCATGCCGCCGGCGGTGTGGTGCTCGGTCAGCCGGTAGGTGGTGAATACAAAGGGGTAGATGTCGGCACCCGGTTCGTCGGCCGAGGGGTTCGAGTAGTTGTCCTTGCGCTTGTAGACCTCGCGGGTCGGGTTGGCCTGCTGGCGGTAGAAGGCGTTGGACACCGGCGACTCGTGCGGCTCGTAGTGCGCGGGCATCGGCCCGTCGAGCAGTCCGGCCGGTGCATACAGCCAGCCCTTGCCGTCGGCCTGCATGATGAACGGGTCGTCGCCGGCCAGTCCTGCCGGTCCGGGCGTGCCCTCCTCCGGGCGGTAGGACGGCGCCTTGTCGACCGGGAAGTCCGGAACGTCGTGCCCGGTCCATTTCTGCTGCTCCTCGTCCCACCAGACGTAGGCCTTGCGCTCGCTCCACGGCCGGCCCTGCGGGTCAGCCGACGCCCGGTTGTAGAGCGTGCGACGGTTGGCCGGCCAGGCCCAGCCCCACTCCGGCGCCACCCAGGACTGTTCCTGCCCGGGCTTGCGGCGCGCCGACTGGTTCACCCCGTCCTTGAAGACGCCGGAGTAGATCCAGCAGCCACCGGAGGTCGACCCGTCGGCCTTCATCTCGGTGAAGAGCGTCAACGGTTGACCGGCCTTCTCCCCGGTCAGGTGGACGCCGTTGATTTCCAGCAGCACTTCCTCGGCCGAGGGGTCGCCGTGCTCGTCGACGGTGTAGTCCCACGTCAAGTCGAGGATGGGGCGGTCGCGCGGGTCGGTCGAGCCGGCCAAGCGCTCCTTCATCTTCAGACCGATCTGGTGGAAGAACTGCAGCTCGCTGCGGCAGTCCCCGGGCGGCTCGACCGCCTTGTGGTGCCACTGCAGCATCCGCTGGGTCTGGGTGAATGTGCCCGACTTCTCGACGTGCGAGGCGGCCGGGAAGAAGAACACCTCGGTGGCGATGTCGGTGGTGGTCAGCTCGCCGGTGGCGATCTCCGGGCTGTCCTTCCAGAACGTCGCCGACTCGATCATGTTGAGGTCACGCACGACCAGCCACTTCAGGTGGGCCATGCCGAGGCGCTGCATCCGCCCGTGGGCTGAGCCGACCGCCGGGTTCTGCCCGAGCAGGAAGTACCCGTCGATCTTGTCCTCGAGCATGTCCATGACCGTGCGGTACGTGCCGTGGTCACCGCTGATGCGCGGCAGGTAGTCGAACGCGAAGTCGTTCTCCGGGGTGGCCGCTTCGCCGAAGTAGGACTTCAGCAGGCTGACCATGTAGGAGCGGGCCTCGGTCCAGAAGCCCTTCTGGGTCTTGCTGGCCACCGTCTCGATGTAGTCGTCGAGGGTGTTGTGGTCCGCGCCGCCGCCGACCGAGGGCATCGGCAGGTAGCCCGGCAGCAGGTTGAACAGGGTCGGGATGTCGGTCGAGCCCTGGATGCTGGCGTGACCGCGCAGGGCCAGGATCCCGCCGCCCGGACGGCCCATGTTGCCCAGCAGCAGCTGGATGATCGCCGAACCGCGGATGTACTGCACGCCCACCGAGTGGTGCGTCCAGCCCACCGAGTACACCCAGCAGGTGGTGCGCTCGCGGCCGCTGTTGGCGGTCACGGCCTCGCAGACCTCGAGGAACTGCGCGGCCGGCACGCCGCACACCTCCTGCACCATCTCCGGGGTGTACCGGGCGTAGTGGCGCTTGAGGACCTGGAAGACGCACCGCGGGTCCTGCATGGAGTCGTCGCGACGCGGATGGGCGTTGTCGATGGCCGCGCCGTGGCCGCCGAACTCGTGGCCGGCCGCGCGCGACTCCTGCGACTGCTCGGATTCGCCGCCGCCGTGGGCCGGCTTGCGGCTGCCGGCTGCGGCCAGGTCGGCGACGCCGTCGTAACCCCACGACTCGGTGTCGTAGGTGCCCGTCTCCGCGTCGTAGCCGGAGAACACACCGTCCAGGTCGTCGGTGTCCTGGAAATCCTCGCGCAGGATCGTGGGTCCGTTGGTGTAGTTGACGACGTACTCGCGGAAGTACTTGTCGGTGTTCAGGATGTAGTTGACGATGCCGCCGAGGAACGCGATGTCACTGCCGGCGCGCAGCGGCACGTGCATGTCGGCCACCGCAGAGGTCCTGGTGAACCGCGGGTCGACGTGGATGACCTTGGCGCCGCGAGCCTTGGCCTCCATCACCCACTGGAACCCCACCGGATGGCACTCGGCCATGTTGGAGCCTTGGATGACGATGCAGTCGGACTCCTGGAGATCCTGCAGGAAGCTCGTAGCGCCGCCACGTCCGAACGAGGCCCCCAAACTGGGGACGGTGGCGCTGTGTCAAATACGGGCCTGGTTCTCGATCTGGATAGCGCCCATGGCTGTGAAGAGCTTTTTGATCAGGTAGTTCTCTTCGTTGTCCAGCGTCGCGCCGCCGAGGGAGGCAATGCCCATGGCCCGGCGCAGCGGGCGACCCTGCTCGTCGGTGTCCTGCCAGTTGGTGCGCCGGGATTCGATCAAGCGATCGACGATCATGTCGGTGGCCTGGTCGACGTCCAGCGGCTCCCACTCGGTGCCGTACGGACGCCGGTAGAGCATGGCGATCTGGCGGCCGGGAGAGTTGACCAGTTGCTCGCTGGCTGAGCCCTTCGGGCAGAGGCGACCGCGGCTGATCGGCGAGTCCGGGTCACCCTCGATCTGGATGACCTTCTCGTCCTTGACGTACACCCGCTGGCCGCAGCCGACCGCGCAGTAGGGGCAGATGCTCTTGACCACGCGGTCGGCGGTCTCGGTCCGGGCCACGTGGGCGTCAGTGGCCCCGGACTTGGCCGCGACGCCGCGTCCAAGCGGGTCGGCGCCGGTCAGCTGGCGGGCCACCGGCCAGGACAGCAATGTCTTGCGTATGTCCACTGCGCCTCCTTGCGATCCGGAGCACCGGGACCGCTCGAAAGCCGGCCCTCGCCTCACCGTAGCAAGCGCTCGCGCCAGCTCATCACCGGCACGGGAGCGGTGCGTGGTAACTGTGCGGACGGCGCGGACGTCTCGGTCAACTTGGGGAAGCAGCCGCCTGAGCCGGCAAGCGGTCGGTGTCGTCGGACTCTCGTGTCGCCTCGTCGATCTGCGGCGTTGCGTCGTCGGACCGGTGATCGTCGGATGCGTCTGCGGCGGGGGCCTGACCGCTCACCTCCGCCGTGGCCTCGGCGGCGCGGTCGACGTCGCCGTCGTCGCGGCGGACCTGATCCGACCATGACGGTGCCGGCGCCTGCGCCGAAGTGCCGGCCGGCGGTGCGGTGGATGCGCTCTGGCTGTCGCCGCCGAACGCCGCTGGGCCGGTGCCGGACAGCGTGGCCAGCATGTGCCGCACGTTGGTCAGCTGGGCGTTAATGCTGTCGCGTCGCTGGGACGCAGCGGCCAGCTCGCGCTCGGACTCCGAGCGGATCCGGTCGGCCCGGGCCACTGCTTCGGCGACGATCTGCTCGGCCTTCTGCTCGGCCTCAGCGATCGCCGTGGCCGCCCGGCGCGTGGCGTCGGCCGTGGTCTGGTCGGTCTGGGCCCGCAACCGCGCGACGTGCTCCTGGGTCGCCGCGAGCTGCTGCTCGGCCAGGGCGGTGCGCTGGTGGAACTCGTGCTCGGCCCGGTCGCGCCGCTCGGCCAAGGTGCCCTCGAAGTCGGTCGCGGCCTGCGCCGCCGACGCCCGCTGCTGCTCGTGGATGGCCTCGGCCTCTTGGCGCCGGGCACTGGCCTGGCGGTCGGCGTCGTCGAGTAGCTGATCCGACGTGCGCTTGGCGTCCTCGACGATGCGAGCGGCCTCCCGCTCGGCTCCGAGGCGCGTGTCAGCGGCGTAGTGGTCGGCCGACGCGCGGGTGTCCCCGGTGGCGGTTTCGACCGCGGCCATCTCGGTCAGGACCTGCGACGCGGCGTCCTCGCGGATCTGCGCCGCTTCGGCCTCGGCCAGGCTCAGGATCTGCCCCACCCGCGACCCGAGGGCGGTGAAATCTGGCTCGGCCGGCGTCGCGGGCGCCGTATCGGCCTGCTGGCGCGCGGCCTCGGTCGCCGCCGCTAGCTCGTCGACCTGGCGCTGCAGGTCCCGGGCTCGCTGCTGTTCGGCGCCGGCGGCGTAGGACAACTCGGCGATGCGGCGGTCCACCTCGGCCGGGTCGTAACCGCGCATAACGGTGCGGAAGGCGGGCGTGCTCTCGTTCATTCGGCTCTCATCATTCGCTCGAATAGGGATAAGGGACGCTGATCTTCGGGCTCGTCGTACTCGTAGTCGTTCTCGTCGCTCTGGCTGTCGTCGGTGGCCTCGTCGGCCGGGTAGTCGGTGGCCTGATCGGCCGGGTCGTCGGTGGCCTCGTCGGCCGGGTCGTCGGTGGCCTGATCGGCCGGGTAGTCGGTGGCCTGGTCGGCCGGGTAGTCGGTGGCCTGATCGGCCGGGTCGTCGAGCGCGTGCTGGCGGTCGCCGCTGCTGGCATTCAGGCTGTGACCGTTGCGGCGGCGCTGGCTCGGGTCGATCTGCACCGTCGCCGACCAGGGCCAGGAGGGTGCGTCGGCCGAGACCATCGACTGCGGCGGATCATGCCGCACCCGGGGGTTGATCGCATCTGTGAGGGACTCGGCCGGCGCGGGCGCCGCCGCCGGTGGCGCATTCTCCGTCGGTCGATCCGTCGGTCGCTCCGTCGGTCGCTCCGTCGGTCGCTCCGTCGGTCCATCCGCCAGTCCATCCGTCGGTCGATTCGCCGGTCGATTCGCCGGTCGGTCCGCCGGTTGATCCGTCCGTGGCTCGTCGGGCTCAACCGCCTCGGCAACCGGCACTTCAGCGCCCGCCGGCCGGAACGGCGGTGGACCCCCGGCCACGGCCAGCGCGTCGATGACGCCGGAGAGCGTGCCCAGCTCCTTGGCGATGGCGTCGCGGCGCTCGCGCAAGGCGTCCACCTCCTGGCGCGCTTCGACCAACACGCGCCGGGCGGTGGCCCGCACCGCGTCGGCCTCGGCTCGGGCTTCACTGACCATGTGTTGGGCCTCGACCCGGCTGGAGCGGCGCAATTCGTGGCGTTCCTGCTGCGCCCGGCCCAATTCCTCGGCGACGTGCTCGCGCACGGAGCGCGCGCCGGCCTCGGCCTCGGCCACCCTGCGATCAGCCCGGGCAACGCGGTCGCGAGCCGCCTCCTCGCCCTCGGCCAAGGCGCGGCGGGCGTCTAGGGACGCGCGATCACGGACGCCGCCGGCCTCGGTCTCGGCCTCGGCGAGGTGCTCCTGGGCCTCGGCGTGCAGCCTGGCCGCGAGGGCACGCCGACGCTCAAGATTGGTCCGCGACGTGCCGAGCAACGCGCTCAACCGTCCGCGCACGCCGGCGGTCAGAGCCGCTGCCTCCTCGTGGGCTCGCGCCCGAATGCGCCGGGCGTCGAGCTCAGCGGCATCGACCAGGCCGGCCACAACCGTCTGCGTCCAAGCGGTGTGCTCCACGGCGGCAGCCGCCACCTGAGCGGCTTCCTCCCGCGCCTCAGCGACCAGCCGGTCGGCCGTGGCCTGGGCCGCGGCGCGCATCGACTCGGACTCGGCGCGGGCACCCTCGAGTTCGTGGCGAGCGTCCTGGCGCACCTGCCCGGCCGCAGTTTCGGCCTCGCGCAACAGCTGCACCGCGCGTTCCTCGGCGGTCCGGAACCGCCGGGTCACTTCCTCCTCGGCCCGCGCCGCGGCGCCCCGCAGCTCCTGCTCGTGCTGAGCCCGGAAGCCGTCCAGCTCGTCGGTGAGCCGCCGCCGCAGCTCCTCTGCCGCGGTCTGCTGTCGACCCATGACCTGCCCGGCCGCCTCGGTCACCAGCGCAGCGTCGGCCCGGGCGCTACCGAGGAGGTGTCCGGCCTCGGCGTTGGCCTGGGCCAGCAACTGCTCGGCCGCCCGCTCGGCTGTGTCGGCGATGAGGCTGGCCTGCTCCGCAGCGTCCTTGACCAGCGACTGCGCTTCCTCATGAGCCAGGTCCAGACGGCCCTGCGCCTCGGCGGTTTTGTCCCGAGCCTTGGACAGTTCGTAGTCGAGGCTGATCTGGAGAAGGGGCAATTCGGCGCGGATGACGTCGGCCTCGGCCCGGGCCTGACGCAGCAGTTCCGCGGGCTCAGCCGCGATCGCCGCCCCGCCATGCCCGCCGTCCCGGCCGTCCGCGTCGTTCTCGCCGTCCCGGGCATCCCGGCCATCCCGGCCGTTCCCGCCGTCCCGGCCGTCGCCCCGACCGGGCTCACCGGCCGGAGCCGGCGTGCCCGCGCTCCCGGCGGGCCGTCCCCAGGGATCGGGGGGCTGTGGCGCGCCGGACATGCCGCCATGCTCCCAGAAGCGGCGCGCCTGCGCGCACTGTGGATAGGAGCCGCATTCGCACGTCGCTGGACCACCCACGGCCGGAATGCCCGGCGTCAGCGCTCGGGTTGCACCGACGACAACGGCCCACCCCACGCGAAAGAAGGCGGCCGGCGTGCCTGTTCCCTTGTCGGTGCTCGACCTGGCCCCGATCCGTCCCGGTGAGACGGCCTCCGACAGCTTCGCGGCCAGCGTCGCCCTCGCCCAGCAGGCGGAGGCCGCGGGCTACCGGCGGGTCTGGTACGCCGAGCACCACAACATGGCCAGCATCGCGTCCTCGGCCACCAGCGTCCTGATCGCCCACGTCGCCGCCTCCACCCGAACGATCCGGCTCGGGGCCGGCGGCGTCATGCTGCCCAACCACTCGCCGTTAACCATCGCGGAGCAGTTCGGAACGTTGGCCGCGCTGCACCCGGGCCGCATCGACCTCGGCCTAGGCCGCGCCCCGGGCTCGGACCAGAACACGATGTACGCGTTGCGCCGCGATCCCTCCTCGGCCGACCGCTTTCCCGAGGACGTGCTGGAGCTGCAGGCCTATCTCGGCGACCACAGCCTGGTCCCCGGCGTGAGTGCGGTGCCCGGACGCGGAAGCGGCGTTCCGCTCTTCATCCTCGCGTACTCGCTCTACGGCGCTCAGCTCGCCGCCGCGCTGGGCCTGCCGTACGCGTTCGCCTCCCACTTCGCCCCCGCAGGACCTGCACGACGCGGTGGCGATCTACCGCCGCCAGTTCCGCCCCTCGGCCCAGCTCGATGCGCCCTACGTGCTGGCTGCGGTCAACGTGATCGCCGCCGACACCACCGCCGACGCCCAGAAGCAATTCGAGGCGGCCAAGCGAGCGCGAGTACGAGCCCTGTTCGGTCGCGGCCGTTTCCTCGACGACGCCGAGGTCGACGCCGTCCTGGGTTCGCTCGGCCGTCCTGCTCGCCGACGCAATGGCCCTGACCCCGGCGTGACGACCCGGCCTGACCGTTCAGCCGTGCGTGGCGCCGGCGCCCGCCCCGGCGACCGGTTGCGGCTCGGGCACGTCCAGCTCCGGCGGCTCGGACGTCGGGGCCAACGGTGACGGCTCGACCCGAAGTACGCGGGCCAGACCGGCCGGAAGCCACCAGTTCCACCGTCCGAAGAGGCTGACCAGCGCCGGAACCATCAGGGCCCGGACGAGCGTGGCGTCGATCAGGATGCCCACGCCCAGCGCCGTGCCCAGCACCTTTATGTCCGTGCCCGGCGAGGCGGCCAGGGCGGCGAAGGCGAAGAACAGGATCAGCGCGGCCGACGTAACGAGCCGCCCGGTGCGGCCCAAACCGGTGATCACGGCCTTGGACGTCGAACCGGTGTCGTCGTACTCCTCGCGCATACGGGCCAGGATGAAGACCTCGTAGTCCATCGACAGGCCGAACAGGAACGCGAAGATGATCACCGGCAGCCAGAAGGTGATCGCGCCGGTTGCGGACACCCCGAAGACGGCGTCCGAGCCGTAGCCCTTCTGCCAGAAGAAGACCACCGCGCCGAACACCGCGGCCAACGACACCAGGTTCAGCAGCACCGCCTTGATCGGCAGCAGGATCGAACGGAACGTGCGGACGAGCAGCACGAAAGTGATCACCGCGATGATGGCCAGGACGTAGGGGAAGTTGTTGTAGACGGCGTGGAAGTAGTCCTGTACCACCGCTCCGGTGCCGGCCACGCCGACCTTTCCGGTGGTCGCTCCCTCCACCGCGGTGCGTACGCCGTCGACCACGGCGTTGCTCGAGCTGTCCACCGTGGCGTTGGTCGGGATGACGTCGACCACCGACAGCCCGTTCTTGGTCCCGCCCACCGCCGCGGTGCGCACGCCGGGAACGCCCCGGGCGGCGTCGACCGCGGCCCGGGCCTGGTCCTGGGGCACAAGGACGGCGATCGGCGTCAATACACCGTTGCCGACGCCGCCGGTGTTGAGCTGGTGCAAGGCGTCGTACGGGGCTCCGCTGCGGGCCAGGGACTCCGTGCCGGACTGACCGATCTTCAGCGAGAACACCGGCGCGATGAACAATCCGAGGATCACCGCGGCTACTCCAGCGGCGATCCACCGCCGACGGACGATGAGCCGGGCCCACGCCGACCAGCCCCGCGCGGCAACGGCGTCGTGGCGGATGCGCGGCCAGTCCACCTTGGGACCGAACTTGGACAGCAGCGCCGGGAGCAGGGTGAGCACGACGCTCACGCTGACCAGCGGGATGAGCATGCCTCCCAGACCCATGCTGCGCAGGAACGGCACCGGCACGACAAGCAGGGCCAACAGGCTGATCGCCACCGTGACCCCGGAGGCCAGAACCGCGTGCCCCGCCGTCTTGACCGCGACCACGATCGCGTCCTCGTTGCTGCGCCCGTGCGCGCGTTCCTCGCGCCAGCGGGAGACCAGCAGCAGTGAGTAGTCGATGGCCACACCCAGACCGACCAGGGCGATGAGGAACTGCACCACGAAGCTGACGTCGGTCAGGTAGGTCAGGCCGAGAACCAGCAGGAACGTGGTCAGAATCGAGACCGCAGCGATCAACAGCGGCGCGAGCGCGAGGAACGACGCGAACACGAAGATGAGGACGGCCAGCGCCCCAAGGGCACCGAACAGGGTCTCGACCAGCACGCTCGGCCCGGACGAGTCACCGCCGGCCGCCAGCAGCTCATAGGACGTCAAACCGGCCTGCAGTCCGGCGGCCTTGGCCGCGTTCTGGAGGGTCGGCCGCAGGATTGGCTCGATGCCTGCACCGAAACCCTCCAGCTGCGGAGCCTGGATCAATGCGAAGGTGCTCCGGCCGTCGTCGGTGATGAAGCGCTTGTCCCCGGTGCTGGCCAGGTCCGCGACCCGCGTCTGCGGCAGTTTGGTCCGTACGGTTTGGAAGATCTTGGCTATGTCGGCGGCGTGAGCCTGGACCGTGCTGCCGGCCGGCACGGTGATCACCGGGACGAAGGTGTCGGAGGTGCTCGCTCCGAACGTCGAGATCAGCTGCTGCTCGGCCTCGTATCCCGGCTGGCCGGGCAGCGAAAAGTCGAAGGTGAGCCGGTTCGTAGCCGGACCGGCCGCGGCGATTCCGGCCACGAAGGCCACGAGCCAGGTCAGGGCAACGAGCAACCGGTGGCGCAGGACGAAGTGGGCGAGACGCTCCATGCGGGCAGCGTAAAGGCAGTCGGCGCGACCGCCACGATGTTTGTCAGCCACGTTGGTTCGCTTTCCGCATAGCCGCCGTCTCGCTCCTCGCATGAGCCGTCGCTGCGGTCCGCGGGGCCACCGGCCGTTCTGACATGCTCGAGCCATGACGGACTACGTGCTCAAGGTCATCTTCGACGACCGGGAGGAACCGATCTACCTCGATCTGCCGGGGCTGTCGCACGAGGACGCCGAGACTTTCGCCGCGCAGGTCCGCGAGGACGTTCTCGAGGCCAAGAACGTAAACGCGCCCGTGGTCGAGGAGGTCCGCGCGGGATCCCCGGGCACCGACATCGTGTTCGACCCTCGCCACGTCGTGGCCATCGATCTCGATACGGCTGATCCGGACGTGGAACGGCAGGCGCCCGCGGCACGCGACGGTGGACCGGTGGAACTCGACGGACCGATCGAAGGCTCGACGGCCGGATCTCCGGGCGGAGCAACCGGATCGACGGCCGAATCCCGCGACGAGCCCCTCCGGCCGGCTTAGCCCCTGCCACCTGCGGCGGCGGTCAGCTTCGCTCGGCCGGTTCCGGTCTAAGGGCACCGGTTCTCCTCAGCCGGTGTGGCGCTCTCGCCTCGGCGCCCTGGCGGCCCTAAGGTCCTACATATGTTCGAATCGTCGTGGGACGCCGGCCTGGACGACGCCCAGCTGGCCGCGGCCACCCACGGCGACGGGCCGCTGGTCGTCCTGGCCGGTGCAGGAACGGGCAAGACCCGCACACTGGTGTCCCGGGTGGCTCAACTGGTCGAACGCGGAGTCGACCCCGACCGCATCCTGCTGCTGACCTTCACCCGGCGCGCGGCCGAGGACATGCTGGCCCGCGCCGCCGCGATCTGCGGTGACCGCCAGGCCGGCCGACGGCTTTGGGGCGGCACCTTCCACGCCGTCGCCCATCGCATCGTCTCCCAGCACGCCGAGACTCTGGGGCTGCCGGCCGCCCTGTCCGTGCTCGATCCCAGCGACGCCCGCGACCTGATGGATCTGCTGCGCCACGACCACGACTTGGCCGGGACCACCGAGCGCTTTCCTCGCGCCGACACGTTGATCGACGTGTACTCACGCGCCGTCAATACCGCTCGCCCGGCCCGCGAGGTCATCGCCGCCGAGTACCCCTGGTGCGACCCGCACACCCCGGCCGTGCTTGATCTTTTCCGCGGCTACGTCGCCCGCAAACGCGCCGGTGGCCTGCTCGACTTCGACGACCTGCTCCTGGCCTGGCGCACCCTGCTCACCGATCCGAGCCTCGGGCCGACCCTGGCCAGGCGCTGGGATCACGTGCTGGTGGACGAGTTCCAGGACGTCAACCAGGTCCAGGTGGATATCGTGCGGCGCCTGCGCCCTGACGGCATCGGCCTGACCGTGGTCGGTGACGACGCCCAGGCGATTTACGGCTTCCGGGGCGCCGACAGTACCCACCTGACCGGCGCTACTACCGGCGCGGTGGTGGTCCGTCTTGAGCGAAACTTCCGCTCTACGCAGCCGATCCTCGACGTGGCCAACACCGTACGGCCGTCGGCGGGCGACGGGATGGACCTGCGGCTGTACTCCGACCGTCCGGGCGCAACGCGGGCGTCGCTGCTGCGCTGCTACGACGCCCCGACCGAGGCTCGTCTGGTGGCCGAGGCCGTGCTCGACGCCGCCGAACGGGGCGTGCGCCTGCGCGACCAGGCCGTGCTGATGCGCGCGGCCCACCACAGCGATCTGCTCGAGGTGGAGTTGACCGCGCACCGGGTGCCATTCGTGAAGTTCGGCGGCCTGAAATTCCTCGAGGCCGCACACGTGAAGGACTTCCTGGCCGGCCTGCGCCTGCTCGACAACCGGGTCGACGAGATCGCGTGGTACCGGCTCCTGCGCCTGCACGACGGCATCGGACCGGCACGGGCGCGGGCCCTGCTGGCTCTGCTCGACCCCGGCCGCGGCGACACCGAATCGCGTTCCGCCGAGGTGGTGGCCGCCGCTCCGGCACCCGCCCGCGTCCGACTGGCCGCCACCCTGGCCGACCTGGACGAGGCCCGTGCCGAACCGGCGGTGGGCGAGCGGGCGGCCGCAGTGTTGGACCTGCTGCGCCCGCTCGTCGTACGGCGCTACGCCGATCACCCCGCGCGCCTCCGCGACCTGGACCGCCTGGTCGGCGCCGCCACGGTGGCCCCGTCGCTGGCCGAGTTCGTCGCCGGGCTGACGCTGGACCCGCCGGCGTCGACCAGCGACCTGGCCACCCCGCCGCACCTCGACGACGACTATCTGGTGCTCTCCACGGTGCACTCGGCCAAGGGCCTGGAGTGGCCTCACGTGCACGTGCTGCACCTGGTCGACGGCGCGTTCCCGTCGGACATGGCCCTGACCAGTGACCACGGCCTGCTCGAAGAGCAGCGGCTGTTCTACGTGGCTGTGACCCGGGCCCGCGACGAGCTGACCCTGTACACGCCGCTGCGTATGCCGCACCACCGGCGCTCGGGCAGCGACCGGCACAGCCTGGCCCCGGCCAGCCGATTCCTCACCCCGCAGGCGCTGGCGGTGCTGAACGTGAGCGAGGCGCCGGTTGCCCAGCGGCATCCCGTCGGGGTCGCCACGCCGGCCCGCCTGGTCATTCCCACCCTGGACGACCTCTGGGCCTGACGGGAGGGTGACCTTGCCGGTGGACCTCTGGGCTTGACGGGAGCTGATGTGCCGGCGGTGCCGAGGGCCCCGGTCCTCTGCCGCGGCCGCGCGGCATACTCGCGGACATGGGTAGGGCGGCGTGGTGATCGCCGTTGTAGAGGCGCTCATCGAGCTGGGCTTCGTGGCCCTGCTCTTGACCTCATTGTGGTTCGTGTTCCGCGCCGTCCGCGACGGCCTCCGTCCCACCGGAGCGGCCATGGACGCCACCGCGGACCCGGTCTACGTCGGGTCGACGGTGTACTTCGACCTCGCCGGATCAGTGCGCCGCGGCGAAGTGATGGCGCTCGGGCCGGGACCGAACCATGTCACCGTCCGCCAGGACGACGGCAGCCTGCACCGAGTGCCGCGCGGCGACGTCACGATCGACCCGTCCAGTCTGCAGTGAAGCCAGCGATCCGGCGCACTACCCCGGACACCGCGGGCTTTGCTGCCGCGCACTACCGCAACCGGGCTGGAGCGGTGCGGGGCAAAGCTAAGCGGCCGTCCGGCGGGACGGTCAGACACTGGGCCCGTCGCCCAGTCCTTCGCCCGCCGCGGCGCGGGCCTCGGCTCCCGTTTCCCCGGAGTATCCGACGTCCTGGCCCGACACCCGGCCCACATACTCACCCGACGGCGTCGAGCCGGTGGTGCTGCCCTGGTCCTGGGCCGACTCGTCCACCACCCCGCCGGTGGCGCGGCTGCCGGCCACGTGGGAATCGGTCGAGGTGTCGGACTCGCCGGACTCGTCGTCGGCAGGGCCGTCGTCGGCACGGTCGAGGTAACGATCGTCGTCGCTCATGAGCTCAGTATGCGCACGGCGGTGACTTCGTCCGGGCAATAGTCGAAGTGCTCGGTGTGCACCATCGCTACATGAGACACGTCGACGTCCGCGTCGGCGTAGAGCTCGTCGTAACCGCCGTAGGCGTGTGGAGCTCCGAGCTCGGCCGCCGGCGCGCGGGCCCGATCTCGATCGCGCAGCCACCGCGGCAACGACGTTGCCCGGTGCCGAAGCGATCACTTGCGCCGACCGTGTGGGCGATACCTCCGGCACCGAGGATCCCCCAGCGAATCGGACCAGGTCCAATCACCGCCGAGCCGACGCCGCGGCCCCGACGTCCGGCGGCACGTCAGCACCAACGTCGGCAGCAACATCCGCAGCCAGCAGGTCGAGGGTCAGTGCGGCCGACCAGCTGAACCCGGTGGAACCCAGCCCGGTTCCGGTCATCGCGTCGTAGTACTCGCGGTAGCCACCGGCGCTCACGAGGTCGAGGGACGAGGCGCGCAGCCGCTGGGCCAGGTCCGCCCGGCCGGCCTGACGGGCGCCCAACCAGACCAGCCAATTGGTGTTGATCCACGTCGGTCCGCGCCAGTACCGCCGGCGTTCGAACCGCTCGGACGTGAGCGCGGTGCTCGGCAACGGGTACCGGCAGCCACCGGCGAAGTGCGCCGACTCGGCCAGCGCCACGACGTGATCGGCCACATCCGTACGCAGCCACGGATCGAGCAACGCAACCAGCGAGCCGACGGTATCCACGTCGGCGAATCGGCCGGTGCGCACATCCCGCGCGCGAAACGACGACCGTTGCGCGTTCCAGAGCCGGTCGACCAGACCGCGGTGCAGGCGCCGGGCCGCGGCCTCATGCGCCACCGCCTGGTCCGGCCGCACCCGACCGGCAATACGGGCCAGGCAGCGCTCGGCGTCCAGGAAGACGGCGTTGAACAACGGGTCCTCGACCACGAACGGTTGCCGGGTCAGGTCGTCCGTGCAGCCCTCGGCCCGGTAGCGCTCGGCCAGCGCGACGTAGGCCCGGTAGTCGTCATCGATAGGCCGCTGACCGGCCGCGACGTGGCTGGCGTCGCGCCGCACAAAGCGCTCGGGATCGAAGGGACCGGCGGCGGCGATGAAATCGTCCCACGCCGGGCTGTTGTCCAGCCCCGACTCCCACGGATGCACGATGGACACGAGCGGCGAGCCCGACGCGGTCCGCGCGGTGTGCAGGTACCGGTGCCAGGTGACCAGCTTGGGATAGAGGTCCTCCAGGAAGGCATCGGCCGCAAGCCCGGGATCGGCCTCGACGATCGAGAGCACGGCTCGCGCATGCAGCGGTGGCTGCACGAGGCCGGCGGTCGGCACCGACGGCCCGTCCGACAGAGACTCCGTCGCCCAGAAGTGGGCATCCGGGAAGTAGGACCGGCGCCGCGCCGCCGGGTTGTAGACGATCTGCGGCACCCGCCCGGAAGCCCACTGGCCGCGGAACAGCGAGGTCAGCTCCAGCCGGGCCCGCTCGGGTCGCACCCGGGCCAGCCCGATGCCGATGAACGCCGAGTCCCAACTCCATTGATGCGGGTACTGCGCCGTCGACGGCAGGGTGGCCGTGCCGGTCCAGTTCTCCTCGAGCACCCCGGCGGCCGACGCCCACAGCTCCTCCGGGAACGCCCCTGCGCCCGAGCCGTGGGCGGCGGCTGGACTCATCGCGCGCCGTAGGAGCGCAGGAACCGGGCCGACGGCGCCAGCACATCTTCCACCGGCCCGCTCAGGCGGCTCTCCAGCGCCAGGTAACCGTCGTAGCCGATCGCGTCCAGGGTGTGCAGGGCGGGAGTCCAGTCGAGGTGACCGGCGCCAGGCTCGAGCCGGTTGGAGTCGCTGACCTGCACGTGTCCCAGATACGGCGCCGTGGCGGTCAAGGAGCGGCTGATATCGACCTCTTCGATGTCCATGTGGAAGAAGTCGGCCACGACCTTGACCGACGGCAGCCCGACCTCGGTGATCAGTGAAACCGCCTGCTCCAGCCGGTTGACCATGTGGTCCTCGTAGCGGTTGAGCGGCTCCAGGTAGATCTCCGTCCCCGCGCGCTGGGCCACCGTCCCGAGTACGCCGAGCGCATCCACGAGCACCGCCCGGTCCTCCTCCTCCGAGCGCGGCGGAACGAACGGCGGCAGCCGGCGGGAGAACATCCCCCACGACGCCGGCGTCATCGCTCCGCGGCCGGCGAGCTCGCCGATGACGCTGATCAGCGTGGACATCGAGCGGACCGCGTCGGCCCGTCGCTCGGCATCGAAATCACCGATGAAGTACGTCATCTCGACGCAGACGGTGGGCATCACCACCCCGGCCCGTTGGGCGGCTTGCAGCTCGGGCAGCCGCTGGCGGAAGGAGTCCCCGGCCCCGCCGCGCAGCTCGATCGCGTCCCATCCGGCGGCGACCGCGGCCTCGAACTTCTCCGGCAGGGACTCGCCGGGCAGCATCTGTTCCTGCGCAGCCAGCTTCACGACGCAGCGACCTTCACGACGCGGGCAGCTTCACGAGGCGAACAGCATCACCGACTGCGGCTCGCTTCACGACGCGGACCGGAAGTCGAGCACGACCTGCAGCAGGTCGGCCGTGCTGTCGGCCAGAGCGGCGAACGCGTCGGCCACCTGGTCAACCGGCACGACCCGGCTGACCAGCGGCCGCGGGTCCACCCGGCCGTCTACGACCAGTCGCATGAAGTCGCGGTGCAACCGCTCGCGGGTCCAGCGCGGGGCGTAGCGCGGCGGCGGGCCGGAGATGTGGGAGGACACCAGCTCCACCCGGTTGTGGTGGAACTCCTCGCCGAGGCGCAACGCGTCGCCTGCGCCCTGATAGAAGCCGGCGGCCACCACCCGGCCGTTGTAGCCCACCGTGCGAATGGCTTCCTGCAATCCCCGATAGTCGCCACTCATCTCCAGTGCGACGTCGGCTCCGCGACCGCCGGTCAGGCCCCGGGCGACCTCGGCCGCCGACTGGCTGGTCGCGTCCACCACGGCCGCGGCCCCGAAGCGGCGGCTGAGCTCGAGTCTGTCGGCCCGGGCGTCGACCGCCACGACGTCGGCGCCATTGAGTGCGGCCAGGGCCGTGGTCAGCAGTCCGATCACGCCCTGACCGAAGATCGCGACGGTCTCGCCGACGTGGATGTCCGCGTCGACCACCGCGTTGAGCGCCACGGCCCCGACCCGCGCGAAGACACCGACCATCGGGTCGACCCCGGGTGGCAGCACCCGGCCCGCGGCGGCGGCCAGCGGCATAACGCCGTCGCTGCGATGACCCCAGATGCCCCAGACGACGTCGCCCGCGCGCACCGTCACATCGGCGTCCGCCGGCCCGGGTAGGACCTCGACGACCTCGCCGACCTCTTCGTAGCCAGCGCCGACCACCGGATATGCGGAGCTGGCGGCGCCGTCCTCGAAGAGGCGCAGATCCGGATCCCAACGGCGGTGCAGATACGGGTTCGTGTCGAGATACGTGGTCAACTCGGTGCCGGCCGACAGACCTGAGTACAGAGTGCGCAGACGTACCGACCCCGGCACAACGTCGGCGGTCGGCACGTCGATCAGGTCGACGGTGCGCGGGGCGGCGAACCGCACCGCCCGAGCGTGGTCCGCCGTCAGCACCGGATCAGTCAAGACCCGCACTTTTGTCTTGTCAACAGACCTAAGAGGGTATTCAATCGGGCCCAACCGCTCGTCAACCGGACCGGCGGTGGGAGGGGCACCTTATGAGCAAGCGGGCCGTGACCGCGGGTCTGGCAGCAGCAGTGGGCATCGCCCTGGTAGCGAGTTGCTCGTCGTCAGGCGGATCCGACAACACCACCAAGAGCGGCGGCAACAGCAGCGGCAAGACGATCACCGTCTGGAGCGAGGAGAACGACGCCGACCGCGTCGCCGCCACCCAGGCCATCGCGGCCAGGTTCACCGCGGCCACCGGCGTCAAGGTGAAGCTCGTCGGCATCGACGAGAACCAGTTCCAGCAACTGGTCACGTCCGACGCCGCGGCGGGCAAGCTGCCCGACGTGATCGGCGCGTTGCCGCTGGCCGCCGTGCAGTATCTGGCCAGCAACGACCTGGTCGACACCAAGGCCAACCAGGCTGCCGTCGATGCGCTCGGCAAGGAAACCTTCGACGCCAACGCGGTGTCGCTGACCCAGTACAAGGGCGCGCAGGCCGCAGTCCCGAGCGACGCGTGGGTGCAACTGCTGCTCTACCGCAAGGACCTGTTCCAGAAGGCCGGCCTGGCCGCGCCGGAAACCTTCGAGGGCATCCAGGCGGCGGCCGCGAAGCTGAACAGCGGCGGCACCGCCGGCATCACCATGGCCACGGTGCCCAACGACGCGTTCACCGAGCAGAGCTTCGAGTACTTCGCCCTGGCCAACGGCTGCCAGATGGTCGACGACTCCGGCAAGGTCACGTTAGACAGCTCGGCCTGCGTCACCGCCTTCCGCACCTACGCCGACCTCGTCCGCAACGACTCGGTGCGCGGAAACCAGGACGTCGACACCACGCGGGCCACCTACTTCGCCGGCAAGGCCGCGATGGTGGTGTGGTCGTCGTTCATCCTCGACGAGCTGGCCGGCCTGCGTAAGGACGCTCTGCCGACCTGCCCCCAGTGCAAGAGCGAGCCGACCTTCCTGTCCAAGAACACCGGCGTGGTCACCGCGATCAAGGGTCCGGACGGCAGCAAGCCGGTGCAGTTCGGTGAGATCGGCTCCTGGACGATCACCAAGGACGGGAAGAACACCAGCGAGTCGCAGAAGTTCGTGCAGTACATGCTCAACGAGGGCTACCCGGGCTGGCTCGGCCTGTCCCCCGAGGGCAAGTTCCCGGTGCGGACCGGGACGGCGCAGGACAAGCAGAAGTTCGTCACCGCGTGGTCCGGTCTGAAGACCGGTGTCGACACGAAGGCTGCGCTGTCGCAGTTCTACCCGGCCTCGGTGCTCGACCTGCTCAGGAACAGCCCCCAGCAGATCGCCCGCTGGGCGCTGCCGCAGGGCCAGGGCCAGCTGCTCGGCGCCACCCTTGGTCCGCTGCCGGTACCCAAGGCGGTCAACGCCGCGGTCAACGGCCTCGACGCCCAGAAGGCGGCCGGCCAGGCGCAGAGTGCGGTGGAGAAGATCCAGTCGTCGCTCAAGTAGCGGCTTTCGTCGCACACCGGCGATCCACCGGAGAGGGACCCTCATGACGATCGCGCCACCGAATCAGGCCACGCCCGGTGTACCGCCTCCCACGAGGCGGTCCGCCGGGCGGCGGCGCTCGACGCTGGCCAAGCAGGAGGCGCGGGCCGGGCTGACGCTGATCTCCCCGACGGTGATCATCGTGCTGGTCGTGGTCATCCTGCCCGTGCTCTGGACGATCATGCTGTCCTTCCAGCACATCCGGCTGCTCACGCTGCGACGCGCCGGGATCTTCGGTTCGTACTCACTGGCCAACTTCCGTGACGTGCTCACCTCGTCGGACTTCCGCGACTCGCTGCGCAACACTCTGGTGTACACGGTCTTCGGCACGGCCCTGTCGATCGGCGTCGGCCTGGTCGCCGCGCTGGTCGTCCGCACGCCGTTTCGCGGACGGACGATCGTGCGAGCCTCGATGCTGCTGCCATACGTCGCGCCCGTCGTGGCCATGACCTACGTCTGGCAGATCATGCTGAACCCGCAGTTCGGGATCATCAACCACATCGGCCAGTCGGTGTTCGGCTGGAAGCACGCGGTGCCGTTCCTGTCGCAGCAGACCGGCCAGCTGTCCCTGTTCGGCTGGCACGTCGGCGTGCCGACGGCTTTGATCACCGTGATCCTGTTCGAAGCCTGGCGCTACTTCCCGTTCGCGTTCCTGTTCATCCTCGCGCGCATCCAGGCCATTCCCAAAGAACTCGAAGAAGCCGCTCGCGTGGACGGCGCTACGCCCACCCAGCGCTTCGCCCACATCATCTGGCCGCAGATCAAGCCGGTGCTGGCCGTCCTGGCCGTGCTGCGGTTCATCTGGACGTTCAACAAGTTCGACGACGTCTACCTGCTCACCGGCGGTGGCGCCGGGACCGAGGTGGCCAGCGTGCGGGTCTATCAGTTGCTCACCGCGCAGGCCGACGTCGGCGCCTCGGCCGCGCAGGCAACGGTGCTGGCGGTGATCCTGGTGGTCTGCCTCGGCGTGTACTTCGCCTTCTTCGGACGCAACCAGGGGGAGGAGCAGTCGTGACGATCGCATCCTCCTCGACCGAGCGCACCGCCTCCGCCGAGCGGGCCAGCCGTCCACCGACCATCCCGACCTCCCGCCGCTGGAACCGCGATCGCGTCGAGACCGTCGTTTTCCGGTGGCTGCGCTGGCTGATCATCGCGTTGTTCCTGGTGGTCACCCTCTTCCCGTTCTACTACATGGTGTTGCTGTCCGTGCGCAGCATCCAGGCCCTGCTGCTCGATCCCGGCCGCCTGCTGCCCGAACCGGGTGAAATCAACTTCCGCACCTACTCCTCAGTGCTGCGATCGGTCGACGACGGCGGCCAGGGCTTCCTCACCCTGCTGCGCAACAGCGGCATCATCGCCATCCTCACCGTGCTGGTCACGCTGATTGTGGCCATCCCGGGCGCGTACGCGGTGAGCCGGCTGAACTTCTTCGGCCGCCGTCAGGTCAGCGCACTGTTCCTGGCCGTCTACCTGTTCCCGAGCATCGTGCTGGCCATCCCGATGTTCGTGCTGTTCACCCGTATCGGACTGCGCGGCAACTTGCTGGGACTGGTGATCGTCTACATCTCGCAGACCGTGCCGGTGGCGATCTACATGCTGCGCAACTACTTCGACACCGTGCCGCAGAGTCTGGAGGAGGCAGCGGCGGTCGACGGGGCGTCGCGGATGCGGATCCTCTGGAGCGTGTCCCTACCGCTGGCCCGTCCGGCCATCATGGCTACCGCCCTCTACGTCTTCATGATCGCGTGGAACGAGTACCTCTTCGCGTTGCTGTTCCTGATCGAGAACCGCGCGCGCTGGACGGTGTCGCTGGGACTGGCCCAGCTCTCGGGCAGCATCGAGATCCCGACCACCATCCTGATGGCGGGGTCGGTGATCCTCACCCTGCCCGTGCTGATCTTGTTCTTCTTCACCGAGCGGCTGCTCACCGAGGGGCTGACCGCCGGCGGCGAGAAGGGCTGAGCCGCTCCATGGCGCCCCGTCCGGCCGGTGGCGGTGCGGCCGGTGCCTTGCCCGGTGGGGCCGAGGAACTGGTGTCGACCTCGGCCGGTCACCTGTTCCAGTTGCTGCGCGGCGGCACCATGCGCACCCGGCGCGAGCTCATCCGCACGACCGGTCTGTCCCGCTCGACCGTCACCCATCGGGTCGACGCCCTGCTCGCCGCCGGCTACGCCACCGAGCGTGGTGTCGACGCCTCCACCGGCGGGCGCCGGCCGTCGCTGCTCGCGCCCAACTATGCGCCCCGCACCATCCTGGCCGCCGACCTCGGCGCCACCCACGGCCGGCTCGCGGTGATGGACGGCGCCGGTGTGGTGCTGGCCGAGACCGCGTTGGAGTCGCGCATCGACACGGGTCCGGCCGCGGTACTGGGACGGGCCAGCACCGCGCTGAAGGCGATGGTGACCGACGCCGGTCGTGAGCCGGCCAGCGTCTGCGGCATCGGCATCGCCGTGCCCGGCCCGGTCGACGTCGAGCGGGCCCGATTGGTGCAGCCGCCGATCATGCCCGGCTGGCACGACTACCCGATCCGGGAGTTCATGGCCAAGCACTTCGACGCTCCGGTCCTGGTGGACAACGACGCCAACCTCATGGCGCTGGGCGAAACCCGCCGCCACCACGCCGACGCGACGTCCTTGCTGTTCGTCAAGGTGGCCACCGGCATCGGCGCCGGCCTCGTGCTCGACCAGCAACTGTTCCGTGGCACCGACGGCGGCGCCGGCGACCTCGGCCACGTCAAGGTGCCCGCAGCCGATGGGGTGCGCTGCACGTGTGGCGCGCAGGGGTGCCTGGCCGCGGTGGCCAGCGGCGCGGCGGTGGCCGCGCAACTGGCCGAGCTCGGGTGGGACGCCACCACCAGCCGCGACGTGGTCCGGTTGGTTCAGGACGGCCATCCCGACGCGGTCGCGGCCACTCGCCGCGCCGGCCGGCTTCTCGGTGAGGTGCTGGCCACGGCCATCAGCCTGCTCAACCCGTCGGTGGTGGTGCTCGGCGGAGACATGGCCCTCACCCACGAGCACTTCCTGCTCGGTCTGCGCGAGTCGATCTACCAGCGCACGCAGCCGCTGGCCACCCGCTCGCTGACCGTGGCCCGCAGCCGGCTCGGCGACCAGGCCGGCATCCAGGGCATCGCCGCCATGATCTGCGACGAGGTGTTCTCGGCCGCCGCGGTGGACCGCGCGATCAGCGCGGCCGACGGTCCTGCTTCGTCGGGCGCTGCGCCGGTGTGAT
>JBDUAD010000038.1:0-24730 GCA_040004775.1 bacterium
GAATCGGCCACGGGTACCGAATCGGCCACCGAGGCCGAAACCGCCACCGCGCGGCTGATGCTGCTCGACGGTCATTCCCTCGCCTATCGGGCGTTCTACGCCTTGCCGATCGAGAACTTCTCCACCACCACCGGCCAGCCGACCAACGCGGTGTTCGGCTTCACGTCGATGCTGATCAACCTGCTGCGCGACGAGGATCCGACCCACCTCGCAGTCACCTTCGACGTCTCGCGCCAGACGTTTCGCCGGGACGCCTACGCCGAATACAAGGCCGGCCGCACGTCCTCCCCGGACGGGTTCGCCGGCCAAGTGCCGCTCATCCGCGAGGTGCTCGACGCCTTGCACATTCCAATCGTCGCGGTGGACGGCTACGAGGCCGACGACGTGATCGCCACCATCACCACCCGGGCCGAGCAAGCCGGGGCCGAGGTGCTGATCTGCACCGGTGACCGGGACGCCCTGCAGCTGGTCGACGACCGGGTCACCGTGCTCTACCCGCGCCGCGGGGTGAGCGACATGACCCGGTTCACCCCGGCCGCGGTGGAAGAGAAGTACGGCCTGACCCCACCGCAGTACCCGGACTTCGCCGCGCTGCGCGGGGACCCGTCGGACAACCTGCCTGGTATCCCGGGCGTCGGGGAGAAGACCGCGGCGAAGTGGGTGCGCGAGTTCGGTTCCCTGGACGCGCTGGTCACCGGCGTGGGGACGGTCAAGGGCAAGGTCGGTGACGCGCTGCGGGAGAACCTCGCCTCGGTGCTTCGCAACCGTCAGCTCACCGAGCTGGTGCGGTCGGTTCCGGGCATCGACATCGAGCTCAGCGACCTGGAGCGGGTGGCGTGGGACCGCGAGCGGGTGCATCAGCTGTTCGACAACCTGCAGTTCCGGGTGCTGCGCGAGCGGCTGTTCGAGACGCTCACCGCGGCCGAGCCCGAGGCTGACGAGGGCTTCGACGTCGAGTCGACCCGCCTGGAGCCGGGGCAGATCGCGGCCTGGCTGGCCGAGCACGCCGTCGGACCCGGACGGGTGGGGATGGCCTTCCGCGGCACGTGGGGGCGCGGCACCGGTGACGTCGCCGGCCTGGCCCTGGCCACCGGTGGCGCCCGGGCGGCATACATCGATGCTGAGGACCTGGCAGTCGAGGAGGAGAAGGCGGTGGCGGCCTGGCTGGCCGATCCGTCGGTGCCCAAGGCGGTCCACGACGTCAAGGGCACGCTATTGGCCCTGCGGGCGCGGGGCTGGACGCTGGCCGGCGTCAGTAGCGACACCCAGCTCGCCGCCTACCTCGCCCGCCCCGGTCAGGGGGCTTACGACCTGGCCGACCTGGCCCTGCGCTACCTGCACCGAGAGCTGCGCGCCAGCGACGAGGAGCCCAGCGGACAGCTGACCCTTGACGGCGGTGAGGAGGAGGCCGACACCGCCGTGGCCAACGCCCAGACCCTCAAGGCGGTGGCCGTGGCCGACCTGGCCGCCGCGCTGGACACCGACCTGCAGGCGCGCGGCGCGGTGCGGTTGCTGGCCGAACTCGAGCTGCCGCTGACCTACGTCTTGGCCCACATGGAAGCGGTCGGCATCGCCGCCGACGTCGAGCACCTGCAGTCCCTGCAGAGCGAGCTCGGTGCGGCGGTGAAGGACGTGGAGACCGAAGCCCACCTGCAGGTCGGGCGGCCGTTCAACCTCGGCTCCCCCAAGCAGCTGCAGCAGATCCTGTTCGACGAGATGGGCCTGCCCAAGACCAAGCGGACCAAGACTGGCTACACCACCGACGCCGACGCGCTGGCCGGCCTCTACGCCACCACCGAGAATCCTTTGCTCGGCCTGCTGTTGCGCCACCGCGAGGTCGCCCGGCTGAAGACCGTTATCGACACGCTGTTGCCGATGGTCGACGACGCCGGCCGGGTCCACACCACGTTCAACCAGACCATCGCGGCCACCGGCCGCCTGTCCTCGGTCGACCCCAATCTGCAGAACATCCCGGTGCGGACCGCCGAGGGCCGCCGCATCCGGCAGGCGTTCGTAGTCGGCGAGGGCTTCGAGTCCCTCATGACCGCCGACTACAGCCAGATCGAAATGCGCATCATGGCCCACCTCTCGCGGGACGCCGGGCTGATCGAAGCGTTCACCACCGGGGAGGACCTGCACACATTCGTGGCCATGCGAGCCTTCGACCTGCCGGCCGAGTCGATCGACGCCGAACTCCGTCGCCGGGTCAAGGCGATGTCCTACGGGCTGGCCTACGGCTTGTCGGCCTTCGGTCTGGCCGCCCAGCTCAAGATCAGCACCGAGGAGGCGAGGGGGCAGATGGAGGCCTACTTCGCCCGCTTCGGTGGCGTGCGGGATTACCTGTTCGGCGTGGTCGACGCCGCCCGCGAGCAGGGCTACACCGAGACGATCATGGGCCGTCGCCGGTACCTGCCGGACCTGACCAGCGACAACCGCCAGCGGCGGGAGATGGCCGAGCGGATGGCCCTCAACGCGCCGATCCAGGGCAGCGCGGCCGACATCATCAAGGTGGCCATGCTGGGCGTGCACCGTGGATTGGTCGAGGCCGGACTGCGGTCCCGGCTGCTCCTGCAGGTCCACGATGAGCTGGTGCTCGAGGTGGCCCAGGGGGAGCGGGCCGCGGTCGAGGAACTGGTCCGCGCCGAGATGGGCTCGGCCTATCAGCTCGACGTGCCCCTCGACGTGTCCGTCGGCGTGGGGCCGAACTGGGACGCCGCCGCCCACTAAGGGGTATCCGCGGGGTGCTCAGTCCTGCGGCCCATCCTTTGTTTGCTGGGCGCGCTGATCTGGTCGCCGACGCCGACGAGTCCGACGTCTCGTGTACCAGAGGGGCCTGAACGACTGCCTATGCCCGCCTCAGTCCGGCCGACGAGCGGACACCACAGCTCGCGTGCCGGCGACCGTGCGCTGCACGTCGCGCCCGGCACGGCGGGCCCGCCATCCGAGCGACGGGCGGCCCTCGGTGTCGACTGTGGCCAGCAGGAGACCGCCGAGGATCGAAGCGTTCTTGCACACCTGAAGGGTCTGCAGCTTGCGCTGCACGGGGTCGGTCTCCTCCCACGGCCGGTGACCAGCCAGAGTGGTCGGCACCAAGGTGGCGATCAGCCCGAGCGCCGAAAGCCGCGGGAAGCGGCCGAGGGCGAGCATCGTTCCGCCGAGGACTTTGGCCGCGGCGTCGGCGCGCACCAGCTGTTCGGTCGTGCCGATGACCGGAAGCGCCGGAGGCAGCCGGGTCAGGACCTTGTCCGCCGCCGGCGCCTTCGCCGCCGGGTTTCGCAAGGCGTCCAGGCCGCCGTAGACAAAGATCATTGCGAGCAGGGGGCGGGCGACGCGGCGCACGAGGGGCATGGCGCTCATCATGCCAAAGCGACCAGGGACCCCTGACCGCGTCGCCGGCTCCGGTCGCTGAGTAGAGGGCCGCCCACGCCTCCCCCCTGAGGACGTCGGCTACCGGTCGGTAACGATCCCGGCGCCGGACCCCGATGCGGCCGGGCGCCCATGTCATAGTGGCGCTCATGACGCGCGTGGGGGCCACGAGGACGTGGCTGGCCGGACTAACGGTGGTGGCGACGCTGGTCGCCGGGTGCAGCTCGGGTTCGAGCGCACCGAGCGGGATCAGGGACGCCAAGAACGTAGCCCTGAAGAAGGACTGCGGGTCGGCCTCCTGCATCGGCACCCGATCTGATGCCAAGTATGAAATCCAGCTGCCGAAGTCGAAGTCGGACTGGAACGGCACGCTGGTGATCTGGTCGCACGGCTACCGCAATCCTGCGCCCATTCCGCAAAACCCGCTGAATGCCCGCGGGCCACAGTCCCCGGTCGACACCGAGGCCGAGGCCGCGCCGACGCCGGAGGTGGGCGCGGCGTTGACCGGACAGGGATACGCCGTTGCCGGGTCGGCGTTCAAGACCAACGGCTGGGATGTGCTCGACGCGGTGGCGGCCGACGAGGACCTCTACTCCTTCTTCAGCTCGACCTTCGGCACCCCCAAGCGGGTCTACCTCTGGGGCGGCTCGCTCGGCGGCCTGATCACCGAGACGCTGGCCGAGAAGCACCCGGCCTGGGTGTCCGGCGTCGCGCCGTTGTGCGGCGTGCTGGGCGGCACCAACCTCAACCTTGACCTAGCCCTCGACGTCGCCTACATGGTCAAGACACTGGTGTACCCGCAGCTCAAGCTCACCGGCTTCACCTCCCACGAGGAGGCAGTGCGCCAGTGGCAGGCCGCGTCGTCCGCCCTCGTGACCAGGGTGCAGAAGGGCGGCGCGCAGGGCATTGCCGACCTGCTGACCATCGCTGCGGCCACCGGCGCACCGGGCAAGACCCAGGCCTTCGACGGCCACGACGCGACCTCGATCGGGCAGGCCTACGCCCAGAGCGTGATAACCGCACTTGGTTATGGCACCTGGGGTCGCTACGACCTCGAGCAGCGGGCCGGTGGCAATCCGTCGACCAACGTCGACACCGACTACTCCGCGCGGATCCCGGCCGCGTCACGGGCGACAATCGACGTGGCGGCGCCGGGTCAGCTCCACGGCATCCTCGCCCGGCTCGAGGCCGGTCAGCGAGTCAGCGCCGACGCCGCCGCCCGCAAGAAGGCGGAGACCTTCGGCGATCCGACCGGCGACATCACCGTTCCCACGCTCACCCTGCACACCCTCAACGACCCGCTGGTGCTCGTGCAGAACGAGACGGTGTTCGCCAACCGGGTGCAGGACACGATCCATTCCCGCACGTTGCTGCGTCAGCTGTTCACCGCGCCGCCCACGCACTACGACTCGGCGTCCTACGGCGCGGGCCATTGCGTGTTCACGAAGCAGGAGCTGCTCGGCGTCATCGACGTGCTCAACGGATGGGTGCGCAACTCGGTGTACCCGGGCCCGGCGGTGATCGAGCACGCATTCGGCTACGACCAGGACACCACCCCGCAGAAGCAGCTGGCCGGCACCGCGACCACCGGGCTGCAGCCGCTCGTGCTCACCGCCGGCCGGTGGCCGGCCAAGCTCAGCTGACGGGCGGAGTAACCACTAACGCGGCGACGACCGGACGGCGCAGCTCGACCAGCACGGAGACGGCGAGCAGGGCGAGGCCGCAGCCCAGCGCCGTGGTGATGATCTGCTGGATCGAGTGGTGCGCTCCGAGGGCGACCACCGCACATTCGGCGGCGACGGCCAGCCAGACCACGCGCCCGAGGCGGCGGTCGTGGACGGCCAGACCGGCGAAGACGGCGAACTGGGTGCCGACCAGCGCCAGTCCGGCGGCCGCGAACAGCCACACCAGGTGCGACACCTGGCCGTACTCGGCGCCGAGCAGTAGTGGCACCGTCCCGGCGGCCACGACGCTGGCGGCCAGGCCGACGACGGCGATGATCACCAGCCACCGCGTGCCGTGTCGCAACGCCGCCGCCCGATACTCCGGCACAGCCAGGCGGGGGTAGGTCACCAGGATGACGAAGGCCGGCCCCCAGAATGCCGCGCGGGTGACCAGGTTGCCGGCCGCGTACAGGCCCGAGTCGTGGTCGCTGAGGTAGTGGCGGGCCAGCAGTAGGTCGAGATTGCTCAGCACCAGCACGCCGAGGATCGGGGTGATGTCGCGGGCGACGTCGCGCAGCAGGGCGGCCCCGAACCGGCCAACGCCGGCGCGGCCCAGCCGGCCGGGCGGCAGGACCAGCGGCGCCGCGACCGATACGACGAGGAGGGTCGTGCCGGTGCCGACGGCCAGCGCCACGCTGGTGCCGGTGCCGGTCACAGCAGCGACGACGCCTCCCACCAGGCGGGCGAGCTGGACCGCCACCACCAGCGCACCGAAGGCCCGGAAGCGGCCGGCCCCTTGCAGCAGGCCCTGACCGCCGAAGGCCAGGGTTGTGGGCAGGAGGAACGCCGCGGTCCACCAGACCGGCGGATACGTGCCGATGTCGAGGAACGCCTTGAGCAGCGGGCTCAGGGCCGCGGTGACCACGGTGACCACCGTGGCGACCAGGAGGATCGTCGGCACCAGTCCCGCCGCGTCGCCGTGCGCGCTGAGCCGTCGGGCGATCACCGCCTGCAGAGCGGTTCCGGCCACGGTGGCCACCACCACCACGGCGAGCAGCGAGGCCAGCTCGCCGTAGCCGGCTACGCCGAGCGTGCGGGACATGACGGCGTTGAACGCGTAGCCGAGCAGGTTGGCCACGGTGGTGGCCACGGCCACCAGCACGGTGGGTCCCGGCGCCACCGAGGAGTCCCTGCCGGCGACGGCGTCCGGGGGCGGCCCCAGCCCGGGCGTCGGCCGGTCGACCGATTCAGCCACCAGGTGTCCTCACCGCGGCAGCCGGCGGAAGACCGGCCGGGGCAGGTGGCGCAGCGCGGACATGACCCAACGCAGCCGGCCGGGGACCCACACGGTCGCGGTCGGGCCGCTCAGAGCCGCGGCGACCGCCGCGCCCACGTCGTCGGGGCTGCTCGACATCGGCGCCGGAGGAAGGCCGGCGGTCATGCGGGTGGGCACGAACCCCGGCCGTACCACCAGCACTCGGATCCCGCGGCCGATCAGCTGGTCGCCGAGCCCCGTAGCGAATGCGTCCAGGCCGGCCTTGGCCGAGCCGTAGACGAAGTTGGCCCACCGGGGCCGCTCGGCGGCGACGCTGGACAGCACCACCAGCACGCCGTGCCCCTGGGCGCGCAGCCGGGTGCTCACGTGAAGGAGGACCGACATCGGCCCGACGTAGTTCACCTGGGCCGAGGCCACCGCCACAGCAGGATCGGCCAGAGCGGCGGCTTGGTCGGGCAGCACTCCGGCCGCCATTACGACGACGTCGAGGTCACCGGCCGCGAACGCCCTCTGGGTGAACTCGGCGTGCGAATCGGTGCGGCTGACGTCGAGGTACAGCACGTCGACGTTCCGCACGCCGGCGGCCCGCAGCTCATCGGCCGCCGCGTCCAACCGCGCGGACGGGCGCCCGGCCAGGCTTACGCGGCGCAGTCGACCCCGGCGGCGCAGGTGGTGCACGATCGCCGTCCCGATCTCCGACGAGCCGCCGACGAGCAGCACGCTCTCCGGGGCGCCAAGGGCGTCGATCACTTGGTCCGCCTTCCGTCAGGGGTGATCCGGCGCGCGGCGGTCGCTCGGTTGCTCACAGGGCCAATCTCCGGCTCAGATCCGACACGAAGACCCGCTGCGGGTCGAGCCCGGCGCGCAATTCCCGCCAGCGGTCGAGCTGCGGGTACATCGCGCCGAGCAGCTCGGGCCGCAGCCTGGAGTCCTTGGCCAGGTAGACGCGGCCACCGTCGGCGGCCACCCGGTCGTCGAGCCGGTCGAGCACCGTGGGCAGCCCGTCGAGCCCGGCCGGCAGGTCCACGGCCAACGTCCACCCGGCGGCGGGAAAGGACAGCGGGCCGGCGTTGCCCGGACCGAAGCGCTTGAGCACGGCGAGAAAGCTCGCCGCGCGGGCCCGCTGCAGTTCGGCCAGAACGGCCCGCACCGTCTCGGGATCCGGCGCGAGCAACTGGTACTGCACGAAGCCACGACGCCCGTAGAGCCGGTTCCAACCGCGCACCGCGTCGAGGGGATGGAAGAACGACGCGGCCGGGTGCTGGCCGATCGTGGGACGGGTGGGCGCGGCCCGGAAGTAGGCCTCGTTGAACGCGGTGATGGCCGGCCGGCTCAATACGTTCGGCGTACCCGGCGGCGCGGCCAGCCGGGCGGTTGGCCGGAAGGCGAGCGGGTCGTGCCGATGGCGCCCATCGACGTCGGCGGCGGCGGTGTGCTCGGCACTGGTCACCACGCCCCGGCCCCCACCAGTGCAACTGCCCGTGCTGGAATTCCCACCGGTGGAGCGAGGGCCGAGGCAGTCGATCCACGCCACCGAGTACTGGCTGCGGTCGGCCTCGGCCAGTGCGGCCATGGTCGCGTCGAGGTCGGTGGTGCGCTCGGTGCGGACGGTCATCCAGGCCGAGGACACCGGCCGCAACCGCAGCCGGACCTCGGTGACCACGCCGCACAGGCCCATGCCGCCGGCTACCGCCCAGAACGCCCGGTCCGCGGGGGTGAGCCGGTGCACGTCACCGCGGCCGTCGACCAGCCGCACACGGGTGACCGATGTGGCGAAGCTGCCGTCGTGGTGGTGGTTCTTGCCGTGCACGTCCGCGGCCAGCGCGCCGCCGACGCTCACCTGCCGGGTGCCCGGCGTCACGGGCACGAACCAGCCCTGGGGCACGACCACTCGCAACAGCGCGTCGAGGCTCACGCCCGCGGCCACACTGACCTCGCCGGTGACGGAATCGACCGGACCGATGCCGTCGGCCTGTGCGATGCACCCCGAGGTGCGGCCGAGGGCCCGTCCACCGTTTCCGGCGGCGGGGAGCTGAAGCACCGTTCCGCCGGCGTTCTGGGCGGCGTCGCCGTAGCTGCGGCCGAGTCCGCGGGCGATGAGCCCGCGCGGACCCGCAGTGCGAATCTGCTCGCTCACGGCCTGCTCGAACGGGGTCGGCTCGTCGCCGACGCCGGGTGACGTCGGCTCGGCGACGGGCACGGCGACCACCGACGCACGGGTGGCCGCGGTGCGACCCCACCCGGTCAGCAGCTCATCCATCGAAGGCACCGATCGCGAACGTGACCAGCCACAGCAGGCCGAGAACCTGCAGCACCCGGTCGCGCAGGAGCATGACGTCGGGTGCCTCGGCCCGGCCGGCATCGGCGTCGAGGGTGTAGCGCAGCACCGCGACGACGAACGGCGCCACCGACACCGCCGACCAGTTGGCCGAGCGCACCCCGCCGATCTCGAACGCCCACAGGCAGTAGGCGGTGCACGTCACCCCGGCCGCGATCGCGGTCACCATTCGCAGGTAGGACACGGTGTAGCCGGTGAGGATGCGGCGGCTTCTCGGAGCCTCGAGGTCCAGCGCGATCAGCTCGGCCAGCCGCTTGCCGGCCACCAACAACAGCGAGCCGAAGGCGGCCACGATGAGGAACCACTCGGAGATCGGCAGTCCGGCCGCGGCGCCGCCGGCGATGGCCCGCAGGAGGAAGCCGGACGACACCAGCGCCAGTTCGATCACGGCCAGGTGCTTGGCGCCGAGGCAATAGACCAGGCTGGTCGCCGCGTACACCGCGAGGGCCAGCCACAGCCGGTGGGTCGACGTCGCCACGGCCAGGACGAGCGCGGCCGCGGCCAGCACCACCGCCGCCACGCCGGCCGCCCGCGGTGACAGTTGGCCGGCGGCGATCGGACGGGTGCGCTTGACCGGGTGGGTGCGGTCGGCCTCGACGTCGACGATGTCGTTGACGCAGTACACCGCGCTGGACATGAGGCAGAACGCCACGAACGCGATGACGGTGGCGCGGATCGTGTTGCCCGACGCCTCGCCCGCAGCCAGCGGCGCCGCGGCCACGAGGACATTCTTGGTCCACTGGGCCGGGCGCAGCGTGCGCGTCAGGGCCCCGATCACCGCTGCGACGGTAGCCGATGGCCGAGCCCGCGCCCGGCCGTCGGCTCGCGGCCAGCGGCTAGGGTGCGGGCGGTGAGCGGGATGCCCGATCCGCATCCGCAGACGCGTTCCGCGCACGGGGTAGGGCGGTGGGGACCGCCGTTGGCCATGCTCGTCGCCGCGCTCGCCGTCGTCGCTCCGCTGCTGCGCCCGGGCTACGTGCTGACCTACGACATGGTCTTCGTGCCGCGCCAGCCGTGGGCGCCCGCGCTCGTGGGCCTGGGTTCGGCCACGGCCCGCGCAGTGCCGAGCGACCTGCTGGTGGTGCTGGCCTCGCACGTCGTCCCTGGCCAGGTGGTCCAGAAGGCCATCCTGCTAGGGGTGCTGGCCTTCGCCGGCTGGGGCGCGGCTCGGCTGGTGCCGGCGGGCGGGGTGACGCCGTACGCGGCCGGGTTGGCCTACCTGTGGTCGCCCTTCACCGGCGAGCGGCTGCTGCTCGGGCAGTGGCCGGTGCTGCTCGCGTCCGCCGCCTTGCCGTGGCTGGTCGGTGGGCTGGTCGCGGTGGGGCGCGGGGAGGCGAAGGGCTGGCTGAGCACGGTGGTGGCCCTGGTGGTTGCCGCGGTGGCCGGGCCGCCGGGGTGGATCCTCGCCGCGCTCGCGACCATGGCCAGCCTTGTCGTCGGTGGCGTCCTCGACGCTGCGGGTGATCGGCGACAGCGGATTCGGATGGCCGGCCTGGGTTCCGCCGCCCTGGTGGTGCTCGCCCTGCCGTGGGCCGTGCCCGCGCTGCTGCGTCCGCACCGGCCGGTCAGTGACCGGCTCGCCGCCCAGGTGTTCGCGGCCCGGGCCGACTCGGTGCTCGGCAGCTGGGGCAGCGTCTTGACCGGCGGCGGGGTGTGGAACCGCGCCGCCGAGCCGCCCGGGCGCGGCTCGGTACTGGCCGGGGTGCTGGGGGTCCTCCTGCTCGTGCTGGCCGTGGCCGGGCTCGTCCTCGGCCGGGCTGATGCGACGGTGCGCCTCGTCGCCGGGCTGGGGATCCTGGGATTGGCGGTCGCGCTCGCCTCGCTGGTTCCGTTCGTGCGCGACGCGGTGGCCGATCTCCCCGGCGGTGCACTGCTGCGCGACGCGACCCGGTTCCTGGCCGCCTGGCAGCTGGCCGTTGCGGTCGGGGCGGGCACCGCGCTGGAGCGCCTGATCCGCAGCCTGCCGCGCGACGCCCGGGCCGTGCCGTGGGCCCTCGCCGTCCTGCCGGTGGTGCTGCTGCCCGGACTGGCCTGGGGTGTGGGCGCTCGGCTGCACCCGGTTCACTACCCGCGCGACTTCGCCGCCGTCGAACACCTCATCGGCGCCGACGAGCGACCCGGAGCGGTGGTCGTGCTGCCGTTCACCACCTATCGCCAGTACCCGTGGAACCCGAGCCGACCGGTGCTCGGCGTGGTGCCACGATGGCTCGACCGCGTCACGGTGGCCGCCGGGGACCTGCCCGTCGGTGTCGGACCGGGCACGGTGACCGTGTCCGGCGACGACCCGCTGGCCGCCGCGGTCGGCGAGCGTCTGGCCGGACCCGGCGGGGCTGCCGGTCTGGGCACGCTCGGCGTGCGATGGGTGGTGGTCGACGCACCGCTTCCGGAGACGCAGCTGGCCGGCCTGATCCCGCGCCGGACCGCCGGGGTGGTGCGGGTGTACGAGGTGCCGGTGGTGGACGCGGCCCGGGCCACGGACCCCGAGCGCGGCTACCGCGCGCCCACCGCACCGGTCGTGGCGGCGGGTGCAGTCACCGTGGCCGGCGTGTTGGTCGCCCTGGTCCTGGCCGGGCGGGCTGCGCGAGCCACGCGGCGCCCGGTTCTCCAGAAGCAGAGCTCCGGCTCGGCTGATGCCTCGTGACGCGCGGCGGCGTGCTCGTCGTTGCTACCGGCTGGTAACGTCGTTTGCACGGGGGTATCGGTCCCTCGCTGACCTTTGAGGAGAACGAGTAGATGGGTGTCGTCATCTCCGCCGTCGTCGGTCTGTGCCTGGCCGCCGCGGCGAGCTTTGGTGTCTACGCCGCGGCAACGCCGTCCTCGTCGCCGGCTCCGGCTCCGGCCGTGCAGTACGGCACCCGCTCCTAGGGGTAGCGCCACCGGCCACGCTGCTCAACGATTTCGCGCCCGCCTGTGACGGGCGTCAGCGGTCGGTGACCGACCCGAGCAACGCGTCGAAGGACTTGATCGTCGCGTCCCACGTGAAGCGCCCGGCGTAGGTCCGCGCGTCGCGGCCCATCTGCTCCCGCTCGGCCGTCTCGGTCAGCAGCCGCCGCGTGCATGCGGTGAAGGCATCCACGTCGTCGCGCGCAGCCAACAGGCCGGTGAACCCGTCGACGATCGACTCCGCCACGCCGCCGGCCCCGAAGAAGGCCACACTCGGCGTGCCGTGGACGCCGGCCTCCACGACGACGAGGCCCCAGCCCTCCTTCAGCGAGGGCACCAGCGACACCCAGCTCTGCGAGTACAGGCGATGGCGGTCCTCGTCGCTCACGAAGCCGGCGAAGGCGACCGAGTCGGCCACACCGAGGCGGGCGGCCTCGGCCCGCAACTCGTTCTCCCACCAGCCTCGGCCGGCCACCGTCAGCGTGAGCCCAGGAAACTCCGCGCGTAGGCGGCCCAGGACGGCCAGCGCGATCTCCACCCGCTTGTGCGGCACCAGCCGTCCCAGGACGAGCAGCGAGGGATGGTCGGTCTTGGCGATGCTCTCCGATCGCAGCGCCGGCGTGCCGTTGTGGATGACTTCGATCCGCTCGCTCGCCACGCCTAGTTCGACCAACTCGTCGCGGGTGACGTCGGAGACCGCCACGTAGTGGCAGCGCCGGTTGACCCGCGGAGCCACCCAGGCCTCGAGCCACCAGCCGATCCGGGCCCGCGCCGGGCCGAATACGACGTGCCACTGCTCGCGATGAACGTGGTGGACGAGCACGACCACAGGCGTGCGGCGGTGAGCCCACAGCCGGGCCAGGAACGGCATGCCGTTGTGGACCTCGACCACGACGTCCGGGCGGCCGAGGTTGCCCCGCCGGTATTGCCACGGTGCGTGCAGGTACAGGCTCTGGTGGCTGCCGCGGCGAAGTACGCGCACGCCGCTCGGGCGGACCTCTTCGGCCCGGGCTCCGGCATAGGCCGCGGTGAAGAGGGTGACCCGGTGACCAGCAGTGGCCAGCCCGTCGGCCAGCTGCTCGGCGTAGACCTCCGACCCGCCGCCCTCGGGATGAGCGGTGTCGCGCCAGTTCAGCAACGCGATGGACAGGCCGGTGTCGCCCTCACCCGAGTCGGCGTCGTCGAGAGCCGGGATGGGCGGGCGGGGGGTGTGCGGGCGGGAGGACCACCCGGCTGCGGCATGCTGAACCCGACGCCGTACCCCCGAAGTCACGGCAAGTTACTGTACGGTAACCGCCCCGTGGGGCGCGGTGCCGTCGAGGAGGCCACCATACCCGCCGGTCCTGGTGCGCCGGGGACGCTGCCTCGTCGCGTGCGCGGTCGGGCCACCCTGGGCCGATCCGTGGGCTTGTTCCGCGCATTCCGGGTGGAGCAGAGCGATCCCAACCGATTTTACGGCCTCCTGGCCGAGGACTCGGTGCTGCAGCTCAGCGACTTCGCCGACCTCGGGGGCGCCGTGGTGCTGGACGTGGGTGGCGGTCCCGGGTACTTCGGCCGGGCGTTCCGGCGGACCGGCGCGCGTTACTACGCGGTCGACGAAGACCTGGGGGAGCTGAGCGCCCGCAGTGCCCCGGGCGCCGGCACGGTCCTGGGCAGTGGTTTGGCCCTGCCGTTCGCGTCGGCGTCGGTGGACGTCGCCTACTCGAGCAACGTGCTCGAGCACGTACCCGACCCGCAGGCGATGGCCGAGGAGATGCTGCGGGTCACCCGGCCGGGCGGAACGGTGTTCCTGTCCTACACCGTCTGGCTCTCGCCGTGGGGCGGTCACGAGACCGCGCCCTGGCATTACCTCGGCGGTGCCCGGGCGGCCGACCGCTTCGCCCGTCGCCACGGCCGCCGGCCGAAGAACGACTACGGTTCGACGCTGTTCCCGACCTCGGCCGCGACCATGCTGCGCTGGGCCCGGAGGGCGGAGGCCGAGGGCCGGGCGCAGTTGCTGGCCGCGTTTCCCCGTTACCACCCGGGGTGGGCGCATTGGCTGGTCGCGGTACCCGGTGCCCGCGAGCTGCTGCTGTGGAACCTGGTCCTCGTCCTGCGACCGTCGCCCGCGTGAGCACGACTGCGGCCCCGCGCGGCCCCGCCGCCCCGCGCGGCCCGGCCGCCCCTCACCGATCCGCCGCCCAGGGAGGACGGGACGCCGGGCCGGCTCCCGAGGCCAGGAGCGCCGGCACGGCAACGGCCGTCGTCCCGGGCGCGCAGCCGGCCATCCACGAAGCCCCGCCCGCGGCCCAGGACTCGGCGCCGCGGCTGGGACCGGTCGGCCGCTGGCGGCTGCGGCGGGCGGTCATCTGTGCCGCGCTCACCGGGCTTGTCTTCAACTCCGGCGGCGGACTGATCGCACCGGACACCAAGCTCGACCTGCTGGTCAACCCGGCCCGCTTGCTCGGCCGCACCTTCTCGTTGTGGGACCCGGTCGGGTCAGCCGGCCAGCTGCAGAACCAGGCGTACGGCTACTTCTTTCCGATGGGCCCGTTCTTCCTCGTCGGCCACGTCCTCGGCGTTCCCGGCTGGGCCATTCAGCGCGCCTGGTGGTCGGCGCTGCTGTGCGCGGCGTTCCTCGGCTTCGTGGCGCTGGCCGGCGTGCTGCGCGTGGGCACGCCGCTGTCGCGCACGATCGCCGCGCTGGCCTACGCGACGTCGCCGCATCTGCTCAGCATTCTGGGTACGTCCTCGATCGAGCTGCTGCCGATGTGCGTCGCGCCGTGGGCGGTGGTGCCGCTGGTCCGGGCCGGGCGCGGAGCCGACCCACGTCGGGCCGGGTTGCTGTGCGGCGGCGCAGTGCTGTTCATGGGCGGCGTCAACGGGGCCGCAGTGCTCGCCGGAGCGCTGCCCGCAGCGTTGTGGATCCTGACCCGGCGCTGGAACCGCTCCACCGCGGCGCTGGCCGGCTGGTCGGTGGTCGGCGTACTTCTGGCCACCCTGTGGTGGGTGGCGCCCCTGCTGGTGCTCGGTCGCTACAGCCCGCCGTTCCTGGACTTCATCGAGAGCGCATCGGTGACGACGTTCACCACCACCGTGGTCGACACGCTGCGCGGCACGTCGGACTGGCTGGCCTACGTCAGCCCCCACACCCGGTCCGGATACGTCCTGCTGACCGACCGCATCCTCATCCTGTTCTCGGTGGCCGTGGTCGCCCTAGGCCTGGCCGGGCTGGCCGCATGGCGCGGACCGGAGCGCACCTGGCCGGTGGCCTGCCTCGGCACCGGCCTGGTGTTGGTCACCCTGGGTCACGTCGGTCCGCTGGACGGGCTGTTCGCCGGATCGGCCCACTCGACCCTCGACGAAGCGCTGGCCCCACTGCGCAACCTGCATAAGTTCGACCTGCTCCTGCGCCTTCCGCTCGCACTGGGCGTGGCCCGGTTGCTGCCGGCGATCCGGTGGGGCCGCACGCCGCTGGAGCGCCGCGTATCCAGCCGGCTCGTCGCCGGCGTGGGCACCGTGCTGGTTCTCGGCACCGCGGCGCCGCTGCTGGGTCAGGCGCTGACCCCGACCGGCTCGGCCGTGGCGGTGCCTGCCTACTGGCGCGAGGCGGTGGGCTGGCTCGACCACCGGCCGGGCGGTGCACGAGCCCTCGCCGTGCCGTCCTCGCGCTTCGCCGACTACTACTGGGGACGGCTGTCCGATGAGCCCCTGCAACCGCTGGCCCGCTCTCGCTGGGACGTGCGCAGCGCGATTCCCCTGGTTCCGGCCGGCCACATCCGCATGCTCGACACGATCGAGCGCGTCCTGGCCACCGGGGCCGGTTCGCGGACCTTCGCCGAGTACCTGGACCGCGAGGGCTTCGGCTATTTAGTGGTCCGCAACGACCTGGACTACGCCGCCCAGGGCACGCTCTCGCCGGAGGTTGTGCACGCCACCCTGCAGAGCTCGCCCGGGCTGCGTCGGGTGGCCCAGTTCGGCCCGACGATCGGCTCGGTGGGAGTTCCCGCGGTGGCCGCCGACCAAGGCCAGCAGGGCCGCTACCCGGCGATCGAGGTCTGGTCGGTGGCCCGGGCCGCAGGCGGCAGCCCGGTGTCGATCGCTGCCTCGTCCTCGGTGCTGGGGGTCAGTGGCGGACCCGACTCCGTGCCGACGCTGCTGGCCGCAGGCGTGGCCGCCGGCCGTCCCACGGTCCGCGCGCGCGACCTTCCCTCGATGTCCGGTACGGGCGGGGCCGGGACGGCCGTCAGCAACGCGGTCACCGACGGCCTGCGGGCCCGGGAGGTCGACTTCGGGCGGCCGGTCGGTGATCCGTCGCTCACGCTGACCCGGACGAGCCCGCCGAGGCTTTCCAATCCGACGCGGGACTATCTCGATCCCGGCGCGGACGCCGAACTCAGCTACGCCCGATTCGTCGGCGCTCGATCGGTGAAGGCGTCCTCCAGCGGTGCTGACGCAACGTCGCCCGCGCCGGCCGACGGGGCCGAGCAACCGTTCTCCGCGGTGGACGGCGACCCGGCCACCGCCTGGCGGTCCGTGTCCGGAGCGCTGCCAGTGGGCCAGTGGCTCCAGATCGACTTGGACCGTTCGACGGACCTCTCCTCCGTCACGGTGACGCCGGCCATCGGCGGTCTGCCGATCACCGGCCTGCGGCTGACCACGGCCGCGGGATCGAGCGACGTCGCGGTGAACGGCACGGCCCGGCAGCGACTTTCCGCCGTCGCCGGGGCAACGACCTTCCTGCGGCTGACCGTCACCGCTGTCGGCGCACCGGCGGTCGCAGTCACCGACCGCACCGTCGGATTGAGCGACGTGCGGGTCCCCGGCGTGTCGATCTCCCGGACCGTCGACGTGCCCACCACACTTCCGGCCGGTGCGTTGGCCGACGTCTACTCCTTCTCCGCGGCCACCGGTGCGCGGAACGGGTGCCTGCGAGTGGACGACGGCGTCCGCTGTATCGCCGGGCGAGCCCGCGGCGGAGAGGACGTGGCCGGCATCGATCGCACCTTCGCCGTGCCGGTCGCCGACCAATACGACATCGCCGCCACCGTCGCTCCGCGCGGCGGAATGGCACTCGAGCGCCTGCTCACCCAGGCGGCGCAGCCCGCCGTAGTGGCCACCGCCAGCTCCCGCGCGGTGCCCGATGCAGTGGCCGGGGCGCAAGCGGTGGTCGACGGTTCCAGCGCAACCTCCTGGGTTGCCGCCGCCGACGACCCCGACCCGACACTGACCCTGCGGTGGCAGGAACCGGTTCGCCTGAGCTCGGTTCGCATCGTCGGCCCCGACTCGTCCAACGCCACCGACCCGGACGCGGTCACCGTCGTCACGCCGGGTGGCCGGCGCAACGCCTTCCTCACCCCGAACGGCACCGCAACGTTCCCGGCGCTGACCACCGATCGGCTCGAGCTGCACGTCAAGAGCACCCGGGGCCTGCGGGCCAACCTCGACGCGAGCGGCACCGGTGCCGGCTTCCTCGGTGTCGGCGTGGCCGAGGTGCAGATCCCGGGAGTGGCGGCGTCTCCGCTTCCGCCGAGCAAGCCGGTCCGGCTGTACTGCGGGTCCGGACCCCCGCTGTTGGTCGACGGCCGGAACTACCCCACCGCGGTCACGACGACGGTTCGCGCCGCCGTGGCCGCGGCCGCAGTGCCGCTCACGGTCTGCGGCCAGCCGCGACTGTCCCTCAGCCGGGGCACCCATCGGATCGCGCTCGCCAGCTCCCCAACCTTCCAAGCCGCGACCGTGTCATTGACCGCATCCCGCATCGACGCGTCCACGCCGGCCACGAGGGTGAACGGCCCCGGAACGGACGCCCGCCCGGACCCGACGGTGAGGGAAACCGGCTGGGGTGGGTCGGCCCGTCGTGTGAGCGTCGGTCCGCGGACCGAGCCGGCCGTGCTGGTGGTGGCCGAGAACGCCAACCCCGGGTGGCGGGCTCGACTGGACGGACAGACCCTGCCGACCGTCACCGTCGACGGTTGGAAACAGGGCTACCGGATGCCGGCCGGCGCCGCGGGCACGGTCACGTTGAGCTTCAGCCCCCAGTGGCCGTACCGGCTCGGCCTGCTGGCCGGTGCTGTCGGGGTGATCCTCCTGGGTGGCGTGTTTCTGCTGACCCGGCGACGCCGCCGGCGCACCGGGCAGGTACCGGAAGCCGGGACGCTCACGGGCCCGGTGGCCGCGGGCGGATTCGCGGTGGTCGTCGCGGCGACGGTCGGCGGGGGCGGCGGCGTGCTGGTGCTCGTGGCGGTGGTCGTGGTCACCGGCGCGGTGGCTCGCATCCTGGTCATTCCCCGCCACCGGGCCGTGGCCGTGGCCGGGCTGGCCGCAGCGGCGTACCTCACGGCCGGGCTTCGCCTATGGCTGCATCCGTTCGGCACCGCAGGTTGGAACCCGGGCGGCCCCGGCATCCAGGCCGCCGCCTTGGCGGCCGTGCTCGTTGTGGTCGTGTCGCCGCACGTCAGCGCCGCCGCGTCGACGTGGGGACATCGCCCTCCGACGGGGACAACTGCGCCCCCGGCGACCGAGGCGATCCACGACGAACCGTGCGGGCCGGATCGTGCGCCGGAACCAGCCGGCGCAAACCCATTATCGGCCGCTCCAGGAAGCGGTAGGACAGCGCGGCCGCCGGCACCGTGACCACCAGGGTGGCCACGAACAGCGCCACGGTGCTCCCCGTGAAGACGCGGTACCCGAGGACGTCGGTCATCAGGATGAGCAACGGCAGGTGCAGGAGGAACATCCCGTAGCTGATCTCGCCGAGGAAGCGGGCGACCGGATTGCCCAGCGCCCAGCGCACCGTCTCGGTGCGGCCGAACACCACTGGCCAGACCAGGAGAATGGAGACCACCAGGTAGAAGACGTTGCGGACCACGGCCTGCCCGGCGGTGACCGCACCCTCGCGTGCGGTGCCGGTCAGTGGCGTCACCGCCAGCAGGTACGCAGAGACCGCCGCGCCCCAGCACACGCCGGGCGCCGAGCCCAGCGCCGCCGCCCAACCCCAGCGCCGGGCCGCGGCCGGATGATGGTCCAGATCGGTGTGGATCCCGGCCAGCGCGATGCCGGCGGCGAACCAGCTGATGTTGGTCGGCAGCCAGGTCTGGGCTGGCAGCACCAGGTCCGACGGGTGCGTGCGGACGTACACCGTCCACGCCACGCCGGCCACGGTCAGCACCGTGGCCAGCGCCACCGCCGCGGAAGCGATCGACCACCCCCGCCGGCGGGACAGCCACACCACCGCGCCGGCCAGGGCCGGTAGGCAGACGTAGAAGGCGACCTCGGTGCACAAGCTCCAGGTATGACTCAGGCCCTCGCGTATGTCCCCATAGTCGTAGATCTGCACCAGGAAGAAATGGCGCACCCAGTCGCCGGGCGTGACGTGGTCGTTGCCCGACAACGTGAGGAAGGCCAAGGTCACCGTGAGCCAGTACAGCGGCAGGATCCGCAACGCCCGGCGCCAGAAGTAGGCCCGGGTCCGCACCGGTGCCCGTCCGGTGGCCGCGGCGACGAACCACTCCCGCGACAACAGGAACCCGGAGATGACGAAGAAGATCGGCACCCCGACGTCCAGGTGACCGAGCAGGGAGGCGGCACTGCCGTGGAAGTAGTGCCCGGTCCAGTACGCGCTGTGGGTGGCGACCACGCACAGCACGGCCACCGCCCGCACGCCCTCGAGCGCGGGAAAGCGGCGGTGGTCCGGCGCGGCCGGGCTGTGGACGATCTCCGCGGTGTCGGCCGTCTCCGTTGCCGTCATGACGCCGTCTCCGCACCCGTGTCCGGCGTCGTGGTGGCGGTGCACCTGGTCACGGCGTCGTGCCCGGAATCGGTAACGGACCGCCGACCGCGATCTCGTCCGTGCAGAGCGTTTCGTCGGCGGGCATCCCGTCGATGCGTACGTCACTCACCGCGCCGTCGGCAATGAAGTACAGCGCGTGCAGCCCGCGCTGCAGCCCCGCTGTGATCGTGGTCGACCCGACGGTGATCGTCGTCGTGGCGTCGCGGCTGCTGATGTAGCCGATGCGCACCGTCCACGTCGACTGCGGCGTCGGGGCGGTCAGCGGGATGGCCACGGGCGCCGACCGGACCATCCATCCGCATTGCGACATCGGCCCCTTCTCCGCGTTGGCGCCGACGACCGCCGCCGCACGGAGGTGACCGGAGTCGTCCGGCAGGTATAGCTGATCGGAGCTGACGCCCGCGGTCAGGAAGGTCGGTCGCGGCTTGGCGCCGTGCAGGAAATAGCTGATCTTGTTGTAGGGATAGACCAGGTTCCAGACGACGGCCTCCGGCACAGAGACGTCGGCCAGCGCCAGCGGGCGACCGGCCTTCGCCAGTTCCGCGCGGGCGGTGTGCACGTAGTTGCGGCCGACCTCCGGCGCCCAGATCCGTTCGAATCGCACGGTCGAGAACACCGATCCCGCCACGATGGCCAGTGTCGCCGCGACGGTGACCGCCCGAGGGGTCAGGCTCGGCGCGACCTGCGTCAACTGCGCTCGCACCAGCGCCCCACGCTGCTTGTAGAACGGCGTGACCGTCAGGGTCTGGACGTCGGCCCGCTCGGCCGGGCGCAGCGGGACGACGGCCAGCGTCGCGCACAGCACCACCACCAGGCAGAGGTCGGTGCTGTAGCGCATCTCCGAGCCGATGAGCGATCCGACCAGCTGCGCCCGATCGCTCTTGGCCAGCAGAACGATGTCCACCGCGACATATCCCGCGGCCAGCAGCCAGGCCCCGATCGCCGTGCGGCTGCGGACGATTGACCACGCCACAAAGGCGACCACCGGGACGAGGCTGACCCAGCGCAGGGCGAGCGGCGGATCGGCGACCGCACCGTTGGCCGAGATTTGCAGCCACTGCCAGGGACCGCCGAGCAGGCCGGGCAGGACCGCGTGGCCCATCTGCTGCCAAGCCACCGACACCAGGTCGCCGGTGCGGCCGCCGGTGCTGGCCGGCCCGGGCACGGCCAGGAGGTAATACGCGGCATAGCTCGCGGCCATTAGGAGGTACAGGCTCCACACCGTCCGATACCGGCCGACCACGTGCCGCAGCCGGGTCCGCAACGGCCCGGAGGCGAAGAACACGACGGTCAGCCCGAAGATCAAAGGCACGGCCAGCAGGGTCTTCTCCGAGAAGGCCAGACCGGCGACCACCGCCAGCACGCCGCCGACGGCGTAGCGCAGCCGGCCGGTCTGCAGATAGGTCACCTGGGCCAGCAGCGCGCCGAGCAGGGCGAGATGCTGGGGGAGTTGGTTCAGCGCCGCCGCCCACCACAGGAAGGCGGGCACGGTGATCGGCGAGAAGCAGAACACCGCGAGCGGCACAAGGATGGCCGGTGTCGGGCCGAACAGCCGCAGCAGCAGGCGGTAGAACAACCAGAAGACCCCGGCGATCATGGCGACGCACACCAGGGCCACCGGGACGAAGTTCCACGGGAACCAGGCGTTGAGCACCCGGACGAGTACGAAGGCCCCTGGCATGACGTGGCTGTTGTAGTCGTCGAAGTAGTACCTCCGGTTGCCCGCGGGCATCCTGTTCGCCCGACCGATGAACACCAGGTCGTCGCCGACGAACCAGGACTGCAGCAGCAACCAGCTGCGAACGATCAGGGCCACGCCCATGACCGCCACGGCGACGGCCCGGATGCGCGCATATCCGCCGGCGCCGGGCCGCGACGGTGTGGCCGCCGCCGGAGGAGCCGCGGTGGCCGTGCTCACGCCGGTCCTCCCGCACCCTTGTCCACGAAGTAGCGGGTGTACACCCAATGCCCGCCGTACATCTCATCGTCTACGGCGGCCCGCACCCGGCCGCCGGCGTCGGCGACCACGGATTCGACCGTTGCCCGGTCCAACGCGTGCATCTCCATCGGCGCGGGATAGCGCAGGACGTGGCGCTGAGCCGCCCGCAGAGCCGCCCGCGGGGCGTGGGCGAATAGCAGGCCCTTGGCGCTGCTGGTCGGCCGGCTGGCCACCTGCACGAACAGCGCACCGCCGGGGCGAAGCACGCGTATCAGCTCGCCCAACACGCGCTGGTTGTCCGGCGGCGGGATGTGTTGCAGCACCAGCGAGGAGTATGCGATGTCGAAGCTGCCATCGGGAAAGCGAGCCAGGCCACGGCCGTCGTCGAGGAGGAACTGGCACCGCCCGGTGACATCGTGGCGGCGGGCCTCGGCCAGCATCGGTGCAGAGACGTCGAAGCCGACGACTCGCTTCACGCACCCGGCCAGCGCCTGCGTCAACCGGCCGACCCCGCAGCCGAAGTCCAGGGCCGTGCCGAGCTCGGGTTCGAGACCCAGGACGTGGCCGCGGGCCAGGACGGCGTCGACCTCGTCCCGGCCGGTGGCGAAGAACTCCTCGGGCGACCAACGGTGGTGGCGACGGCCGGGTGAGACCAGGACCGCCCACATGGGGTCGTGCTCGCCGAGTCGGGTCCAGTCCGCGCGGATGCGCTCGAGGCTCACACGGGACCCTTCCCTGACCGAAGCGGCCGATGCACCGGCGGCCCGAGCGTGTGTCGTGCGCCTTGCGGGCATGTTACTTCCTGGTAGGTTCCAGGACACTTCCCAGCGCCCGTCGGGTAAACGAGCGGTGCGTCGCTCCGCGAAAGGAACGCCTCCATTGAAGCGTCTCGGCGTGTACGTCCTGCTCGCCCTTGGAGCCTTCCTCCTCGTCTTGGCCCTCGCGGTCAAGTTCGCGGTCGCCCCTCGAGCGGTCACCGCGCCGCTGCAGATCCCGTCCAAGTACCGCACCCTCAATGCCGGTGGTGACGGCTTCCACGTGCTCAACGGCCAGACCGGCGCCGAGGACACCGTCACCATCCACGTCATCCGCACCATCGCCGGCGTCACCGAGGACAGTGCGGTGGCCAAGGGCGGCGGCGGTGACGTCGCGGTGTACGCCGAGACCCTGTGCCTCATGAAGGACCCAAATAAGACCAACGTGCCGTGTGACACCTCGCCCGACCTGGTCACCGTCACCACCGACCAGGTCGCGTTCAACCGCAAGACCGGGCTGGCCATCGCGCCCGACAAGGCCAAGAAGTACGGCGCCGCGGTCGACGGTGACCCCTCGATCGAGCATTCGGGCCTGGCCTACAAGTTCCCGATCGACACCAAGAAGAAGACCTACCCGTTTTTTGACACCGTCGTAGGCAAGGCCTTTCCGATGGACTACAAGGGCACGGAGAAGCTGCAGCGCCTGACCGTCTACAAGTTCGTCCAGACGATCACCGATCAGGACGTCTACACCAACCGGGTACTGCCCTCCACCTACTCCAACGTCCGCGAGGTGTGGGTCGAGCCGACCACCGGGGTCATCGTCAAGGGCAGCGAGAACATCACGCAGACGCTGACCGGCCGGGCCAGCCTCGACCCGAACAGCGACCTGCGCGACCCCACCCTGGCCGGCAAGGTCGCACTCAAGGGACAGCTGACCTTCGACGAGAACACCCAGCGCAACCAGGCTCAGCTGGCCACGGACAACCTGCCGAAGATCAAGCTGGTGCGGTACTGGCTGCCTCTCGTCGCCGGGCTGCTCGGGTTGCTCGCACTCGCCGTCGCTCTGTTGCTCCTCCGCCAGCGCTCCGAGGGCGGTGGCCAGCACTCCGCCGACAACGTGGCGCCCACCCCGCGACACCAGGGGCCGGTGGAGCAGGTGCCGGGACCGGCCGACTCGCCGGAGACGGAGCCTGCGTCAGCCGACGAGCCGACAGCAGTAGATCGCCGTGCCGGGGAAGTGCGCGCCCCGCAGGGGTGACCACTGCCCCCACTCGCGGGTCAGCCCGTCCGGCCACTCCGGCTCGATGAGGTCGTCGAGGACGAAGCCCGCCGCCCGCAGCTCCCGCACCCGGTCGCCCAGCGTCCGGTGGTGCTCGGCGTAGCTCGGCGCTCTGTCCGGCCCCGCGCTCTCCACGTATGGGATTCGGTCGAAGTAGGACCCCGTGGCCACCAGCCCGCCGGGGCCGGGGTCGTCCGGAAACGCCCAGCGCATCGGGTGGGTGGTGCTGAACACCCAGCGCCCGCCAGGGCGCAGCACCCGGGCCACCTCGCGCATCGTCGCCGCGGAGTCGGCCACGAACGGCACGGCTCCGAAGGCGGTGAATGCGTGGTCGAAGCGGCCGGTCCGGACGGGCAGCAGTTGCGCGTCGGCCTGTACGAGCGGCACGTCGATGCCCGTTCGCCCCGCAGCCGCCCGGGCCTCGCCCAGCATGCCCCCGGAGATGTCGAGCGCCACCGGCCGCACCCCGCGGGCAGCCAGCCACCGCGAGCACATGGCCGCGCCGCAGCCGACCTCGAGCACGCGGGCGCCCGCCAGCTCCGCCACCGGGCCGAGCAGCGCCGCGTCCTCCTCGCGCAGCCCCTCGGGGCACCAGACGAAGTCGGCCTCGCCGAGGAAGTCGCCGTGCTCGGCCCGGTAAGCGCCGGCCTCCTGGTCCCACCAGGAGCGGTTGGCGGCGGCGCTCTCGCGCGGGCCGATCTCGCGTCGTCCCACCGAGGCCGCCGACATGGCCGCCAGCCTACGAAGACGGCGACTACCGTCTTGGCCGAGGCGCGCGCCGGTCGCACTCACCGACCAACCGCCCGCACCGACTGGCCACTCACCGACCCTGACCACTCACCGACCCTGACCACTGACCGACCCTGACCACTCACCGACACAGAGGAACCCGTGGACTTCAACGACAACGCCAGCATCGACTCCTCCCAGGTGGAGGACCGGCGCGGGCAGGGCGGTGGGGGGTTCGGCGGACTGCCCGGCGGCGCCCTGACCGCTGGCGGCGGTGGGCTCGGCATCATCGGGGTCATCGTGGTGATCGTGCTACAGCTGGCCGGCGGAGGCGGCGGCTCGGGCTTCTCCGCCGCCGACCCCGACCCGTCACAGACCGGCCCGGTGCAGGTCAGCCAGTGCCGGACCGGCGCCGACGCGGACAAGCGGGCCGACTGCCGCATCACTGCCGTCGCCAACAGCGTGCAGGACTACTGGGCCAAGGAGCTGCCGCGGCGGGGCAAGCGCTACACCGAGGCCGACACGGTGATCTTCACGTCGTCGACGTCCTCCGGCTGTGGCCAGGCGACCAAGGACATCGGCCCCTTCTACTGCCCGACCGACAAGAAGGTCTACCTCGACCTCACCTTCTTCTCCGACATGCTGAGCGGCCAGCTGGGCGCCGAGGGTGGACCGTTCGCCGAGGCCTACGTCATCGCCCACGAGTACGGCCACCACATCCAGGACC
>JBDUAD010000118.1:0-7470 GCA_040004775.1 bacterium
GTTCGCTATGCGCTCAAAGGTGTACTTGACGTCGGCGCTGCTGAACTTCTCCCCGTTGTGGAAGAAGGCGTTATCGACCAGGTCGAACGTCCACGTGGTCGGGTTGGTGGCCGTCCACTTGGTGGCCAGCCGCCCGACCACCTTGCCGCTCGGGTCCAGCGTGATCAGCTTGCTGAAAATGTTGTCGTACACCTGGGCGCCGGTGTAGACGGAGGACACCGCAGGGTCGAGGCTGTCGGGCTCACCGGTCAGCGCCGCCTTCAGCGTGCCGCCCTTCTCCGGCGTGGCCGTCGCGCTGCCGCTGGCCGACGGGCTGGTGGTGCCGCTCTTGCAGGCGGCCAGGAACGCCGGGCTGCCGGCCATGACCAGTCCGGCGATGCCGGCGTTGCGCAGCAGGCTGCGTCGAGTCAGACCCGCGGGGGTGGTGGGTTCGTTCATGTCGGGCTCCTAGGTGGCCGGGCGGCCGGATCGTGGTCGGACTGACGTGGAAGCAGCGTCAGTGCGCGTCGAGAAAGCGGACAAAGGTCTGGTTAAACGGGTCGGGGGACTCCCACAGACAGGCATGACCGCCGGGGGTGGTGGCCCACTCGGCGTCGCGGATGCCGGCGTGCAGCGCTCGCGAGAGCCGGACCGGGATGAGGATGTCCTCCTCGCCGGCCAGCACGAGGGTGGGCACGTCGATCGCGCCGAGTCGATCGGTGGTGTCGTGCTTCTGGATGACGTTGAGCTGGGACAGGTAGGCCGGGACCGGCATCTCGAGCGCGGCCATGCCTTCTTCGAACTCGGCCGCCTCGGCTTCGCGCCCCTCGAAGAACGGCACCGTGAACGCCCACAGGGTGACGTCGCGCATCACGAACGGCACACCGAGGGCCGGCGCGAGGTCGCCCCACATCGCGAACATCCGCGAGCAGAACGGTCCGGGCGCAGCGTAGGTGCAGGCCAGAGTGAGGGAGCGCAGGTCGCCGCGGTAGGCCAGCGCGTACTCCTGGGCGATCATGCCGCCCATCGAGACGCCCATGAGGTGGAAGTCGGTGATCCCGAGTTCCTCGACCAGGGCCTTGGCATCGGAAGCCAGCAGGGCCGAGGTGTACTCGCCGTCCGGGGCCACGGTCTGGCCGATCCCGCGGTTGTCGAAGCGCAGCACCCGGTACCCGGCCTCGACGATCGCCGGCACCTGGAAGTCCCAGCTGATCAGGTCGTCGGCCAGGCCGTTGATGAGCACGACCGTCTTCTCGCCGTCGCCGTCGAGCTGGTAGTTGATGTCGATGTCGTTGACGTGGGCTACGGGCATCGCGGGTCCTCCGGTCGGAAGCGGGCTAGTGGACAGGGGTGGGAACCGCCGGCGTGGTGACGTGGCAGGCCGCACGGTGGGTGGGTGTGGCCGCCGTCAGCGGTGGCCGGACTGATCGGCAGACGTCGATGGCCAGCGGGCAGCGCGGGTTGAACCGGCAGCCGGACGGTGGGTTGATCGGGCTGGGTATCTCACCGGACAGCGGTGTCCGAGTAACTCGGCGGGTGGGGTCGGGATAGGGGATGGCCGCGATGAGGGCCTCGCTGTAGGGATGGCGCGGGTGGTCGAATACGTCGGTCGCGGTGCCGGTCTCGACAATGTGGCCGAGGTACATGACGGCCACCCGCTGGCAGGCGTGCTCCACCACGGACAGGTCGTGGGCCACGAACAGGATGGCCACCCCGAGGTTGCGCTGCAGGTCGACCAGCAGGTTCAGCACCTGGGCCTGCACGCTGACGTCCAGCGCCGAGACCGGCTCGTCGGCGACGATGAGCTCCGGGCGGCTGGCCAGGGCGGCGGCGATCCCGACCCGCTGGCGCTGACCGCCGGACAGCTGCGACGGCAGCCGGTCGGCGTAGGACGGCGAGAGACCGACCTGGTCGAGCAGCTCCACCGTGCGCCGCTCGCGGTCGGCCGGGGTGCCGATCCGGTACGAGTCCAGCGCCTCGCGGATGGTCCGCCCGACGCTCCAGCGCGGGTCGAGGCTGGCGAACGGGTCCTGGAACACCGGTTGCACGCGGCGGCGGAACTCCCGGCGGGCCGAGCCGCGCAGGCCGGTGACCTCGGTGCCGTCGAAGCGGATGCTGCCCGAGTCGACGTCGGTCAGGCCGAGGATGCAGCGGGCGAGCGTGGTCTTGCCGCTGCCCGACTCGCCAACCAGGCCGAGATTCTCCCCGGCCGCGATCTCGAGCGAGACGCCGTCCACCGCCGACACCGCCCGGCGGCTGAACAGCCCGGCCGGGACGCTGAACGTCTTGACCGCGTGATCGACCTCTAGCAGCGCGCTCATCGGGTGACTCTGGCGTCGGCGTCCGAACCGGCGAGCTGAGCGGCGACGTCCCAGCACGCCGCCGACGTGGCTGCGGTGCTGACCCAGGGCGGGCGCTCGACGCACTCGGGGTGGCTGACCGGGCAGCGGTCCAGGAACCGGCACCCGGGCAGCGGTCCGGACAGATCCGGTACCTGGCCGGGGATCACCGCGAGGCCGCCGGGTTCGGCGCCGGCGGTGGGCATGGCCGCGAGCAGCGCCCGGGTGTACGGATGGGCCGGCCCGGCGAAGAGCCCGTGTACGTCGGCCCGCTCGACCAGCTGCCCGGCGTACATCACGCCGACCCGGTCGGCCACCTGGGCGATGACGCCGAGGTCGTGGCTGATCAGCAACACCGCGGTGTCGTGGTCGGTGGTCAGCCGGGTGATCAGGTCGAGGATCTGGCGCTGGATGGTGACGTCCAGGGCAGTGGTCGGCTCGTCGGCGATCAGCAGGGCCGGGTCGTTGGCCAGGGCGGCGGCGATGACGATGCGCTGGCGCATGCCGCCGGAGAAGCGGTGGGGGGCGTCGTCGTACCGCGCGGCCGCGTCGGGGATGCCGACCTCGCGCATCAGGTCGATCGCCCGCTGCTTGGCTTCGCCCTTGCCGGTCGGACGGTGGGCGCGGATGGTCTCGCTGACCTGCAGGCCGACCGAGCACGTCGGGTCCAGGCTGGTCGACGGGTCCTGGAAGATCATGGCCATCCGGTCGCCGCGCAGCGTGCGCAGCTGGTCCTCGGACTCGCCCAGGATCGGCCGGCCGTCCAGCTCGACCGAGCCGCTGATCCGCGCGCTGCCGGGCAGCAGGCCCATGATCGCGTTGGCCAGCGTCGACTTGCCGCAGCCGCTCTCGCCGACCAGCCCGACGATTTCGCCGCGGCCGATGGCGAGATCGATCCGGTCCACGGCCGACACCGTGGCCCCGCCGGTGGCGAAGGTGACCTGTAGGTCCTCGACCGCCAGTACCGGTGCGGTCATCGGGCCCGTCCGGCCCGGTCGAAACGGGTCCGCAACCCGTCGCCGATGAGGGTGAAGCTGAGGACGGCCACGGCGATGGCCGAGCCGGGGAAGATCTCGACCCACGGGGCCTGCGAGAGCACGTCGCGCCCGTCGGCCAGCATGCCGCCCAGCGACGGAGTCGGCGGTTGGGTGCCGAGGCCGAGGAAACTCAGCGCGGCTTCGATCTGCAGGGCGAAACCGGCCAGGATCGACGCCTGGACCACCACCGGGCCGATCGCGTTGGGGATGACGTGACCGGCGATCACTTTGGCGTGGCCGGCTCCGCGCGCGCCGGCGCCCTCCACGTAGGCCAGGCCGGCGACGCTCAGCGCGCTGCCGCGCATCACCCGGGTCAGGATCGGCAGGTAGATCACGGCTATGGCCAGCGTGGCCACCACGCTGCCCGGCCCGACGATGGCGATCAGACTGACCGCGAGCAGCAGCGCGGGCAGGACGAGCAGCATGTCCATCGGACGCGAGATCAGCGTGTCCACCCAGCCGCCGAAGTAGCCGGAGACCGCGCCGAGCGGGATGGCCACCGCGGAGGAGATCAGCACCGAGCTGACCGCGACCAGCAGGCTGACCCGCAGGCCGTAGAGCACCCGGCTGAACACGTCCCGGCCGAGGACGTCGGAGCCGAACGGGTGCGACGCCGAGGGCGCGCCGAGGATGCGCTGGGCGTCGACCGCCTCCGGATCGTGGGTGGCCAGCAGCGGGGCGAGGACGGCGAGCAGGACCAGGACGCCGAGGATGATCGCGCCGATGAGTGCCGTCCGCCGCACCCGTGCCCGCCGGCTCGCCGGTTCGGTGGCCAGATCCGGGCGGAGCGGGGCGCCGGCCTGGCCGCCGGGTGTCTCGTCGTGGGTGGTCGCGGTCATGCCTGACCGTCCGAGATGCGCGGGTCGAGCCAGCCGACGATGAGGTCGGTGATCAGGGAGACGAGGATGAACAACGTGGCGACGATCAGCACGCCGGCCTGCACCACCGGGTAGTTGCGCTGATTGATCGCGGTCACCAGAAGGCGTCCGACGCCGGGCAGCGCGAACAACGTCTCGATGACGATCGCGCCGCCGAGCAGCACGCCGAACTGGATGCCGATCACCGTGACCACCGGGCCGGCGGCGTTCTTGAACGCGTGCCGGTAGACGATGCGCCGGTGACTGATCCCCTTGGCCCGCAGGAAGGTCACGTACGGCTGGCCGAGGACGGCTTCCATCGCGCCGCGGGTGGTGCGCAGCAGATACGCGGTCTCGGCCACGGCCAAGGTGAGGATCGGCAGGGTGAGGTAGCGCAGGTTCTGAACGGGATCGGTGGTGAATGCGACGTAGCCGGACGGCGGCAGCAGGCCCCACGTCGCCGAGAGCAGAAGGACCAGCATGATGCCGAGCCAGAAGTCCGGAATGCTGATGCCGAGGATCACGAAACCGTCGGTCAGGCGGCGCACCCAGCCCGAGCCGGTGGCGGCCATGATCCCGAGCGGCAGCCCGACCACGATGGCCAGCAGCATCGAGGCGATGGTCAGCTCGAGGGTGACGGGCAGCCGTTGCTTCAGCAACTCGGTGATCGGCGCGCGGGAGATGAAGTCGGTGCCGAGGTCGCCGTGGAACAGCCCGTCGAGGAAGGAGCCGTACTGGGCCGGCAGCGACCGGTCGAGGCCGAGTTGCTGGCGGACCTGGGAAACGTTGGCGTCGGTGGCGCGGAAGCCGAGCATCGTGCGGACCGGGTCGCCGGGCACCAACCGGATGATCAGGAACACGAAAATGCTCATGGCGAAGAGCACCGGCACGGTCTGCAGCAGCCGACGGATCACGAACCGCAGCCGGCTGCTCACGGCGTCGCCGTCTCACGTCGGACCCGGCGGACCAGGTTGCGGATCATCGTCTCGGTCAGGGTGAAGTGGTCCGCGGCGATGGAGGCGGCCAGGTCCGAATCCCCGGCGTCGATCGCGTCGGTCAGTTCCTCGTGCTGGTGCGCGGCTCGCTTGCGCACGCGCGTCGTGTACGGCTCGGCGCCGAGATTGAGGCTGACCCGCGAGCGGAGCTGGGCCGAGATGCCGACGAGGACCGGGTTGTGTGATGCCTCGGCCACCGAGCGGTGCAGCAGGGCGTCGGCCTGCCGGGAGGACTCCCGGTCACCGGCTTCGCCGTACATCTGCAGCGCGGTCCGGATCGTCTTGACGTCGGAGCGGGTGCGCCGCTCGGCCGCGGTCCGGGCGATGAGCGGCTCGATGAGACGGCGGGCGTCGAACAGGGCTTCGAAACGGTCCCAGTGGGGGAGCAGGTGGCGTCCCACCATCTCGGCCGAGCCCGGACCCCAACCGGCCAGCACGAACGATCCGCCGCTGCGGCCCCGCCGGACCTCGATGTAGCCCTGGTCGGCCAGCCGGTGCAGGGCGTCGCGGACTGCGGTGCGCGACACCTGCAGCATCTCCGCGAGGTCACGTTCGGCGGGCAGCTTCTGACCGGGGACGTAGACGCCGAGGGCGACCGCGGTGACCAGCCGGTCGACCACCTGGTCGGCCACGTTGCGGGTGACGATCCGTGCGGCCAGCGGTTGGCCGGCCGTGCGCTCCAGGTCGGCGAACGGGTCGATGTCCATCGCGGAGCTCATCCGGCTCGTCCCGCCTGGGCCGGTGCGGCCTCGGCCGGTGCGGCTTCGTACCAGCGGGCGAGGAAGCGAGCCAGTGTCTTCGCTCCGGCGACGATGCTGTCCAGCTCCACCGACTCGTCGATCCCGTGGATGTCGGCGGCCGCCGGGCCGTAGCACAGCGCGGGCACGTCGAAGTGGTTGAGGTAGATCCGCGCATCAGTCGTGCTGCCGAGGGAAAAGATGCGGGCGTCGGCGCCGTGGGCGTCTCGATGGGCCTCGGCCATCGCCGTGGTCAACGGGTGGTCGCGCTCCAGCAGATAGCCGGGCGCCCGGAACCCGCTCAACCGCGCGGTGGGCTCGGCCGGGAAGCCGCCGTCTTCCGAGACGATCGTGGCGATGGCCTGCCGGACCTCGCGCTCGGCGTCCACCGGGGTCCACGCCCGAGGAAAGCCGAATCGCAGTCGCAGCAACGCCTCGGCCGGCACGCTGGACGGCCAGTCGCCGGCCGCGGTCACGCCGAGGTTGAGGTTGTAGGGGCTGTCGGTATCGGTCAACTCGGGATCGGGGAAGCGCTCGGCCAGCTCGCCCGACCACTCGCGCAGTCCGGCGACCAGGCGGTGAGCGAGGTCCAGAGGGTTGACCGCGAGGTGGGCGGCCTGGGCGTGGGCCGAGAACCCGACGATCTCGACGTCGCACCACAGCACGCCGACGCCGCCGACCATCACCCCGAGGTCGGTGGGTTCCAGGAGCACCACGGCGTCGGCCAGGACGCCTTGCCGGGCCGCGGCCAGCGTGCCGTTGCCGGTGCACTCCTCCTCGATGACGGCGAGGAAGTGGAGCGGGCCGGTGAGGGCGTCCGGCGCGACGGCCAGCAGCGAACGCAGGGCCAGCGCGCCCATGGCGAAACCACACTTCATGTCGCCGGCGCCGCGTCCGTAGAGACGGCCATCGGCCCGTCGCGGTTCGAACGGCGGACTGGTCCACCGATGCGTGCTCTCGGCCGGCACGACGTCGATATGGCCGTTGAGCAGCAGAGCCGGGCCGGGCCGGTCGGCGGCCATGGAGCCGAGGAGGTTGTACCGCTCGCCGAGGACGTCCTGGACGACCCCGGCGCGAGGGTCGTCGGCGAGGTCTTCATCGAGGGCGACCCGCCGGGTCTCGAACCCGAGGTCACCCATCTCGTCGGCGAAGACGGCTAACGCCGAGTGCTCCTGACCGAGGGTGCTCGGCGCCGCCACCAACCGGCTCAGGAAGTCGAACGCCCGCTCAGCGCCGGCGTCGATCGCGGCGTCGACTGCGCTTACGTCGAGCACAGCCACCTCCGCCCCGCTAATTGGACCAATGGATGGACCATAGGACCAATCTGCGAATGATCGCAACACGGCGTTTCGCTGTTTCCAGGACTCAACCCAGGCGTTAAACAACTGCCCAGCCGACCGGCGGGATGACGTCGAGGACGCTCCCTGAAACGGTGTCGGTCGGCGGACCGGCCGGTGATCCGACGCCGTCCCGTCGACGGTCGAGGTTTCCCGTTGCCCGGCCCGGCAGGATCGACGGGTGACCCA
>JBDUAD010000119.1:0-7463 GCA_040004775.1 bacterium
TTGACCGTGGCCATGACCACCACGCCGTTGCTGCGGCTGGTGTCGCCCTCGGCCTTCCCGGCCTCGATGTAGGGGATGAGGTGGGCCACCGCCTTCTTCATCACCCGAGCTGACTTCACCACCTGGGGCAGGAACATCTTGCCCGCGCCGAACAGATCGCCGACGACATTCATGCCGTCCATCAGCGGACCTTCGATCACCTCGATCGGGTGGCCACCGCGCGCGGCGATGTCCAGACGCAGTTCCTCGGTGTCGGCCTCGACGTGGTCGTCGATCCCCTTTACCAGGGCGTGGGTGATCCGTTCCTGCACCGGCAGCGCGCGCCACACCTCGTCGACCGCCTCGCGGGGCTGGCCGCTGGCCGCGAACTCGGCCGCCACCTCGAGCAGCCGCTCGGCCGCGTCCGGGCGCCGGTTGAGCACGACGTCCTCGATGCGCTCGCGCAGTGTGGGGTCGACCTGGTCGAAGACCACCAGCGCGCCGGCGTTCACGATGCCCATCGTCAGGCCGGCCTTTATCGCGTGGTAGAGGAACACCGCGTGGATCGCCTCGCGGACAGCGCTGTTGCCCCGGAAGGAGAAGGAGACGTTGGAGATCCCGCCCGACAGCTTCGCCTCCGGCAGGTTCGCCTTGACCCAGCGGACGCTCTCGATGAAGTCTTGGCCGTAGGCGGCGTGCTCCTCGATACCGGTGGCCACGGCGAAGACGTTCGGGTCGAAGATGATGTCCTCGGCCGGGAAGTCGACCTGGCCGACGAGGATGTCGTAGGCCCGCCGGCAGATCTCCTGACGCCGGGCGAGGGAGTCGGCCTGGCCCTGCTCGTCGAAAGCCATCACCACGGCCGCCGCGCCGTACTTGCGGCAGAGCCGGGCGTGCTCGACGAAGGGCTCCTCGCCCTCCTTCAGGGAGATGGAGTTGACGATCGACTTGCCCTGGACGTTCTTCAGACCCTCCTCGATCACCTCCCACTTGGAGGAATCGATCATGACCGGCACGCGGCTGATGTCGGGTTCGCTGCCGATCAGGCGCAGGAAGCGCTGCATGGCGGCAACGCCGTCGATCATGCCCTCGTCCATGTTGACGTCGATCACCTGAGCGCCGCTCTCGACCTGCTGCCGGGCCACCGACAGCGCAGCGCCGTAGTCACCGTCGCGGATGAGGTTGCGGAAGCGGGCCGAACCGGTGATGTTGGTTCGCTCGCCGACGTTCAGGAACAGCGAGTCCTCGTCCACGGTCAGCGGCTCCAGGCCGGACAGGCGCAGGGCCGCCTTGATGCGCGGCGGTACGCGCGGCGTCCGGCCGGCCAGCTGGGCCGACACGGCGGCGATGTGCTCCGGGGTGGTACCGCAGCATCCGCCGGCCAGGTTGATGAGCCCGTCGGCGGCGAATCCGCCCAGGATGCCCGCGGTCTCCTCGGGCGCCTCGTCGTACTCACCGAAGGCGTTCGGTAACCCGGCGTTGGGGTAGGCGTGGGTGAAGCAGTCGGCGACACGGGCCAGCTCGGCCACGTACGGCCGCATCTCCTTGCCGCCCAGTGAGCAGTTCAGCCCGACGACCAGCGGACGGGCGTGGCGTACCGAGTTCCAGAACGCCTCGGTGACCTGACCGGTCAGCGTGCGCCCGGAGGCATCGGTGATGGTGCCGGAGATGACCACCGGCCAGCGGCGCCCATGCTGCTCGAACAGCGTCTCGACCGCGAAGATGGCCGCCTTGCTGTTGAGGGTGTCGAAGATCGTTTCGATGAAGAACAGGTCCGCGCCGCCGTCGACCAGGCCGCGGGCCTGCTCCAGGTATGCCTCGACCATCGTGTCGAAGTCGATGTTGCGCGCGCCGGGGTCGTTGACGTCGGGTGAGATGGACCCGGTCCGGTTCAGCGGGCCGATCGCGCCGGCCACGAAGCGGGGGCGGTCCGGGGTCTGCGCGGTCATCGCGTCGCAGGCTTCCCGGGCCAGCCGGGCCGCGGCGACGTTCATCTCGTAGGCCAATTCCTGCATGCCGTAGTCGGCCAGAGAGACCCGCTGGGCGTTGAACGTGTCGGTCTCGACGATGTCCGCGCCGGCGTCGAGGTAGGCGGAGTGGATGCCGCGAATGATGTCGGGCTGAGTGAGCACCAACAGGTCGTTGTTGCCTTTGACGTCGCTCGGCCAATCGGCGAAGCGCTCGCCGCGGTAGTGCTCCTCCTCGAGCTGGTGGCGCTGCACCAGCGTGCCCATGGCGCCGTCGATCACCAGCAGGCGTTGCTGCAGCAGCGCGGTCAGCTGCGCGGTGGCGTCCGGGCGGTGAGCGGCGGGAGGCTGGTTCGGGCTAGCCTCGCGGCGACCCGGGACGGTCGCCGGGCGGGGCAGTACCTCGGTCACGCAAGCATCCTCGGGGAAAGATCAGCGGTAGGCGGTCCGCGCAACGCGACGGACGTCCGGCAGTCCGGACCAGCATACGGGCCGGGGCGCTGCGTCCGGCAGCGTTTACGCCGTCCTCGACGTCCCGAGCGCGCGATCCGGGCGGCGGGCCCACTCGGCCGTAGGCTGGCCGCATGCAGTTCGACCGACGCCCGCCGCGGACGACCCGATGGGGGCGGCCGTGAGCGATTTCGACGGATGGCCGCAGCTGAACCAGGCGGTGATGGTGGCCGCGTTCGAGGGCTGGAACGACGCCGGTGAGGCCGCGACCAACGCCATCGAGCACCTCGAGGCGATCTGGTCGGCGCGCACGATCATCGAGGTCGACCCCGACCCGTACTACGACTTCCAGGTCAACCGACCGACCGTCTCGCTGGTGGACGGGGTGACCCGCCGGGTCACGTGGCCGACCACCCGCCTGTCGGTGTGTCGGCCGCCGAACGCCGCGTTCGACGTCGTGCTGCTGCGCGGCATCGAGCCGAATATGCGCTGGCGGGCGTTCTGCGACGAGATCCTCGATGCGGTGCACGGCCTGGACGTCCAGACCGTCATCACCCTCGGTGCCCTGCTGTCGGACTCACCGCACACCCGGCCCACCCCGGTCTCCGGCACCTCCTACGACGCCGAGTCGGCCGCCCGGTTCGGCCTGGAGAGCTCGCGCTACGAAGGTCCGACCGGCATCGTCGGCGTGCTGCAGGACGCCTGCGTGGCCATCGGGGTCCCGGCGGTGTCGTTCTGGGCCGCGGTGCCCCATTACGTCTCCCAGCCACCGAACCCCAAGGCCACACTTGCCCTCCTGCACCGTGTCGAGGAGACCCTGGACCTGGCCGTCGATCTGGCCGACCTGCCCGAGCAGGCGACGGAATGGCAGAAGCTGGTCGACGAGATGGCTGCCGAGGACGAGGAAGTCACCGACTACATCCGCAACCTCGAGCAGCGCGACGCCGAGGGCGAGCTGAAAGAGGCGTCCGGCGACGCGATCGCCCGCGAGTTCGAGCGCTACCTGCGCCGCCGTGACGACGGACCCGGCTTCGGCCCGGGCCAGTCGCGGCGCTGACCCTCCGGCGATCGGCGCGAGCGTGCGGTTCGAGTGGGGCGCAGCCTCGGACACCGGGCGGGAACGGACCTCCAACGAGGACAGCTATCTGGCCGGTCCCACCGTGTTCGCCGTGGCCGACGGGATGGGCGGGCACCGCGGCGGCGAGGTCGCCAGCGACATCGCCGTGACCGTGCTGCAGGAGTTGGGGTCGGCTCCCCTGTCCGATGCGGGGATGCTCGGCAAAGCGGTCGAGGCGGCGCACCAGCGGATCCTGGCCATGGGGCACGAGCGCGCGGACCTCGCCGGAATGGGCACGACGCTCACCGGCGTGGCCGCGGTGGGCGCCGGGCCCGAACAGCACTGGGCGGTGTTCAACGTCGGCGACTCGCGGGTCTACCGCCGACTCGGAGACGAACTGGCGCAGCTGACGATCGATCACTCCGAGGTGCAGGAACTGGTCGACGCCGGCGTACTGAGCCCGGCCGAGGCCCGCATCGACCTCAGGCGCAACGTGATCACCCGCTCGCTGGGCAATGAACCGACGCCCGCCCCGGATGTGTGGGAACTGACGCCGCAGGTGGGCGAACAGTTCATCGTCTGCTCGGACGGGCTGACCGGTGAGCTGTCCGACGACGAGATCGCCGGGGTGCTGGCCGCCGCACGCGCTCCTCAGCAGGCCGCCGACCGCCTGGTGGCCGCGGCCGTATCCGCCGGTGGCCACGACAATGTCACCGTCGTAGTGGTCGAGACGACGGCAACCGAGGCCTAGCCCCGGCCCGCCAATCGGGTGGCCCGACTGCGAAGGCCGGTCCGGCCGCCACCACCGGGTAGGCCCACCCGGCTCGCCGTAGCGCAGGCCGCGCCGCGTACTTCGCGACCAGCCACCCGGCCCACGCCATGTGCAGCGAGGGCAGCCACCTCGTCGGCGACGGCATGCCCTCCGGGTGGACCAGTTGGACCTGTTGACCACGGCCGCCGGACGGTAACAGACGCCCCTCGATCCGGTGTTGTCCCGCCGAGCGGCGGTTCGAGGAGGACGGCTCAGACGGCCACGCCGAGCAGGGCGTCCACGGTGGCCTTCGCCAGGCGCGGGCCGCCCGAGTCGCTCCCGGAGGCCGCGGCGGCGACCCACGCATCCACGGCGGCCAGTACGGCCGGCGTGTCCAGGTCGTCGGCCAGTGCGGCGCGGACCGAGTCCAGCAGCGGCTCGGCATCGACCCCTGTCTCGGCGGTCATCGCCGCCCGCCAGCGGGCCAGCCGGGCCTCGGCGGCCGGCAGACGGCCACCGGTCCATTCCCGGTCAGCGCGGTAGTGACCGTCGAGGAGGGCCAGGCGCAAGGCCATCGGGTCGACGCCGGCCCCGAGCAGCCGGGACACAAAGACGAGGTTGCCGCGGGACTTGCTCATCTTCTCCCCGTCCAGGCCGATCATTCCGGCGTGGACGTAGGCCTGCGCGAACGGCAGCCGGCCGGTCAGCGCGGCGGCGTGGGAGGCCGAGTGCTCGTGGTGGGGAAAGGCCAGGTCGGTGCCGCCGCCCTGCACGTCGAAGCCCATGCCCAGCCGGTTGAGCGCGATGGTCGAGCACTCGATGTGCCAGCCCGGCCGCCCGGGGCCGAGGGAGGAGGGCCACGACGGCTCGCCCGGGCGCTCGGCCCGCCACAGCAGTGAGTCCAGCGGGTCCTTCTTGCTCGGCCGCTCCGGATCGCCACCCCGCTCGGCGAACAGGACCAGCATGCGCTCGCGGTCGTAGCCGGACTCCGACCCGAAGCCGGGGTCGGCGGCGACCGAGTAGTAGACGTCGTCGTCGACGCGATAGGCGGAGCCGGAGTCCAGGAGCGCCTCGATGGCTAGCACGATCTCGGGCACCGCCTCGACCGCCCCGATGTAGTGCTCGGGCGGCAGGACCCGCAGCGCGGTCATGTCGGCGCGGAAGAGTTCGATCTCACGCGCGGCCAGGTGGTCCCAGGCCTCGCCGGTGCGCGCGGCGCGCTCGATCAGGGGATCGTCGACGTCGGTGACGTTCTGGACGTAAGTGACCGCGGTGCCGGCGTCGAGCCAGACCCGCTGGACGAGATCGAAGGCCACGTAGGTGGCGGCGTGACCGAGGTGGGTGGCGTCGTAGGGCGTGATGCCGCAGACGTAGAGGGAGGCGGTTGCACCGGGGCCGAGCGTGGCGTCAGGGCCGACGGTGACCGTGCGGGCCGATGCGGTGTCGAACAGCTGCAGGCGCAGGCCGGCGCCGGGCAGGGATGGAACGTCAGGTCGGGGCCAGGCCTGCATGCCGCTCACGGTAGCGGGCCACTGCGTGGCGGCCCGCTACCGTGCGGCGAGGTCTCAGCTCAGCGCGCGACCGCGCGGTTGCCGCTGAAGCGCAGGTAGAGCGCCAGCACGATGATGGCACCGATGATCGAGCCGATGATCCCCGAGGGCTGGAAGAACCCGTCCTGGCCGTCCTTGTGGAAGATCAGGTAACCGAGGAACCCGCCCACGAACGAGCCGACGATCCCGATGAGGATCGTCATCGGGATGCTGAGGTTCTGCCTGCCGGGGATGACGAGCCGAGCCACCGCTCCGGCGATGAGCCCGATGATGATGAGGCTGATGATGAGGCCGACCATGTACGTCTCCTGGTGTGTCGGGTCGGCCGGTCCATATGGAGCCGGCCGCGGTCGCCAAGGCTGGGCTCTTCAACCAGTAGCGGACTGAACGTAGTCGTCCGAAGGGCGCCGGTCGATTCCCCGCGCCAGAGAGTCGGTCAGGCGCCTGGAACACTGGGCCCGTGGCGATGTCCGTGATCGGGGCCGAACGGGTGGTGGCCGCGCCGGCGCAGCGCATCTTCGACGTCCTGGCCGATCCGGCCGAGCACCCGGGGCTGTCCGGGGACGGCTCGGTGCGGGCGTCGCACGAGGAGAACCCGACCCGGCTCCATCCCGGCGCCCGCTTCGGCATGGACATGAAGATCGGCGCACCGTACAAGATCACAAATCGGGTGATCGAGTACGACGAAGGGCGCCGGCTGGCCTGGCGGCACTTCAACGGCCACGTGTGGCGGTGGACGATCACGCCGACCGAGGACGGCAGCCTGGTGCGCGAGGAGTGGGATCCGCGCCGGGCGCACAACCAGTGGTTCTTGCGCTGGACCTTTCGCCCGGGCCGGGTGCGCCGCAACATCGAACGCAGCCTCGACCGCCTGGCCGCGCGAGTCGGGAACTGACCCGTCGCCCCGATTAATGGCAGACCGTAGTTACATCGCCGGCCAGGGCACCGGGGGCCACTGTGAGGACGGCAGCGGGAACCGCTCGAAGCGCAGCAGCCGGTCCACGCGCGAGCGGGTCCGGCGCACCTCGGCTCGGGTGAGGTGCTCGGCCAGTTGCGTACCGAGCGACCCGTCCAGACAGCCGCGCAACTCAGCCAGCATTGCCGACTCCTGCGCGCACAGCGCCTCGCCGGCCCAGTTCCAGATCACTGTCCGTAGCTTGTCGTCGACGTTGAAGGCCACGCCGTGATCGATGCCGTAGATGTGCCCATTGGCCGTCGGTAGCAGGTGGCCGCCCTTGCGGTCACCGTTGTTGATGACGGCGTCGAGCACGGCAATCCGGCGCAGTCGCTCGTCGCTGCTGCGCAGCAGGCTGCGCAGGTCCACCGTTGCGCTGTCGATCCAGAGCTGAACCATGCCCGGTCCGAACGGCCCGTCGCGCAGGACCGTGGGCGGCACGACGTCCCACCCGGTCATCGCCGAGACGCAGTACGCGGCCACCTCCCGGCCGGCCAGCGTGCCATCGGGGAAGTCCCACAGCGGGCGCTCCCCCGCCACCGGCTTGTAGGCGGCGGCGGCGCGGACGCCCTCGTGTTCGATGCCCACGTACAGGGTTGCGTTCGACGCGTCGACGACCTGACCCTCGACCGTGATCCGCCCGTGGACGAGTAGTTCCAGTGCGTCCTCGTCGACAAGCGCGAGCGGCGCCGTCAGCTCTGCGCCGGCCACCAGTTCGTCGGCGTCCTCGTCGTAGCCGGCGTCGCCATCGACT
>JBDUAD010000039.1:0-24606 GCA_040004775.1 bacterium
CGGGCATCGGGGCGATGCCGTTCTCGACGGGCATCGGGGCGATGCCGCGCGGGCATGCAACCACGCCGTCGGCGGGCGTGATCGGGTGGGGCAGGCTCAGGGCGCGGCGGCGCTGCCTACGTTGTCCCGCACCCAGCCGACGATGGCGTCGGTCGGCGCGCCGGGGGTGAAGATCTTGGCCACGCCCAGCCGTTCGAGCTCGGGCAGATCGGCCGCGGGGATGATGCCACCGCCGAAGACCACGACGTCGTCGGCGCCGCGCTCGCGCAGCAATTCGACCACCCGGGCGAACAGCGTCATGTGGGCGCCGGAGAGCACCGACAGCCCGACCGCGTCGGCGTCCTCCTGGATCACTGCTTCGACGATCTGTTCGGGCGTCTGATGCAGGCCCGTGTACACGACCTCCATCCCGGCGTCGCGCAGCGCCCGGGCGACGATCTTGGCGCCGCGGTCGTGACCGTCCAGGCCCGGCTTTCCGACCACGACCTTTATCCGTTCGTCGGCGATCCGGGCGTCGGCGCCGGATGCCCGCGGAGGCGCACCGACCGATTCGTCCTCACGCATGTCGTCGCCTCACGTCCTGGTGGTCCGGCACCGTTGCCATCCCCCGTCCCCGCGATTCTGGCACCGCTCCCACCTTCGCGCCGGTGGCGTCGCGCGGCCTCGGGACGAGCCGAGCGGGCGGGTGACGATGTTCGCCACGCCGTCGACGGAAATTGCCTTCCCCGATGCCCTAGGTTACGGTTTGGTCTCAGCTCGGAAGGCCCCGGTGCAGGACGCGGATGCGTTGTCGCCGGCGGTCGGCCCCCCACCCACGATCCGAGCGGGCGGACGATGACCGGTGATCCCGGGCTTGTTCGCGCGCGCCTGAACGAGCCAGGAGAGCCTGTGAGTCGTCACGCTGCGCGCCCGGTCCGGGCGGTTCGTGACCCGCAGTTACCCCGCTCTCCAGGCCCCAGTCCACGCGCGCGGGGTCGCCGCCCGCTCGGTGAACGGGCGGTCTCGGCCGCTGAACTCATCGCCCGGCACCGGCTGCTCGAGGCCGCCGCCACCCTGCCCACGGCGCCACTGCCGGCGCTCGCGGTGACCGAGGCGACGCCCACGGTGGTGGCGGCCGCCGAGCTCATTGCCCGCCATCGCGGCGCACCCCCCACCGAAGCCGCCTCCCGCATCGATGCCGTGGACGCCCCGGTCGCCGCAAGGCAGGACGCCGCCTCCCGTCCGGCGACGGTGCCCTTCTCCGCCGCACTGGACCGTGCGCGGCGCGGCGCCGCTTCACCGGCTCGCGTTCGCCGCCCGGTTCCCCCCTCGTCGGGACGTCGCGGCGCCGCCCACCGCCCTGCCCCGGCACCGCGCGAGGTGCCGCTGCTCGCCGCCCTGCGCCCGGCCCGTCCCCTGGCCGTCGTCGTCCGTCCCGTGCTCGTGGCCGCCGCAGTCGTGGCCACGGTCACCGCAATGGACGTCCCCAGCGTCGGCCATCCGTCCAGCGTCGCCGCCGACCCGCCCAACGCGGCCGGACCGGACGTCGTTGCCTCCGCCGCCGACGCCGCAGTCGGTGGCAACGACGGCGCGACCGACGCCGGCAGCGCGGTCGGCGGTCGCGTGCCGGTTTCGGGTACCCCCGGTCCGAGTGCTCCAACCGCGGGGTTCAGCAGGCCGAAGTCGGACACGCTGACGCCCGGCCGCACCGCGCCCACGCCCTCGGCCACCACCACCCGAATCTCGCGCGACCGGCGGACCAGCAAGCCCGCGCACAAGCCACTGATGAAGGCCGGCCAGACCGTCCCCGGCATCTGGGTGAAGCCCAACATCGGACCCGAGACGTCGTGCTTCTGCCTGCGCTGGGGAGTCATGCACGAGGGCATCGATCTGGCCGGCCCGCTGGGCTCGCCGATCCTGGCCGTGGGCGACGGCGTGGTCATCAACGCCGGACCGGCCGACGGTTTCGGCAACTGGGTGGTGATCCGGCATTCCAACGGCGACGTGTCGATCTACGGCCACATGCAGTACTACTTCGTGTCGGTGGGCGAGCAGGTCAAGGCCGGCCAGCGCATCGCCCTTGTCGGCAACGAGGGCTACTCGACCGGGCCGCACCTGCACTTCGAGATCCGCGGCGGTGGGTTCGACGGCCCGGCGATCGACCCGCAGCCGTGGCTCAAGGCCCGTGGTGTCAGCGTCGGCTCCTACGATCAGAACGGCTGATCCGCCAGGCCGCTGACGCAAGGGAGGGCGACCCGATGACCACCACGGGAGTCCGAACCCCGCCGGTCCGCGCAGCCGTCGGCCTGCCTCCGCTACGAATGCCGCCCGTGCTGGCGGGCACTGGCACCTCATCGGTCGTCTGGCTGTGGGTGATGCTGCGCTCGGTCACCCTCATGTCGCTCGTCGGCCTGGAGCACGACGTCGTCGGCGATGTCGTCTACTACGGCCGGTCGCTGGCCGCCTGGTTCGACGGCGGCGCCATCTCCAACACCCTCATCGAGTACCCGCCACCGGTGCTGCTGCTCCTGCTGCCACCGTTCCTCATCGGCGGGCTCAACCAGATCGCCTTCGGCCTGCTGTTCGTCCTCGCCATGTTGGCCGTCGACGCCGGCTTCACCGCGCTGCTCTGGCGGGCCGACGGACGACGCCGCGGATCGGCGGTGGACTTCTGGCTGTGGTTCGTCCCCTGTGTCGGGCCGCTGGCCTACTTCCGCTTCGATCTGGTGCCGGCGGCTCTGGCCGGAGCCGCCGTGCTCGCCGCCGTCCGCCGCCCGGCGCTGTGCGCGGTGCTCACCGCCACCGGCGCCGCGCTCAAGCTGTGGCCGGCCCTGATGTTGCCCATCTTCCTGCTGCGCCGGGGCGACCGGCGCCGCGTGCTGGTGGCCTTCGTCGCCGCCGGCGCGGTGTACTTGGGCGCCAGCCTGGCCGTGGCCGGCCTGGACCGCACGCTGTCCCCGTTGCGCTGGCAGTCCGTGCGCGGCCTGCAGATCGAGTCCATTCCCGCCACACCGCTGATGCTGGTGCGGGGGTTCAGCACGTCGCACTGGCATCTGCGAGTCAGCCGCTACAAGGCCTGGGAGATCTTCGGACCCGGCGTCGGATTCTTCGGTGGGGTGGCCAGCCTGCTCACGGTGGCCGGCCTGGTCCTGCTGGCCCTGCTGTGGTGGCGGGCCGACCGGGCGGTCGAGCCGGCGCCGGCCACGCTGGGCTGGATGCTGCTCACCACAGCTCTGGTGATCACGGTGACCAACAAGACCCTGAGCCCCCAGTACATCCTCTGGCTCGGCGGTCCGGTGGGCGGTCTGCTGTGCCGCAACGGGCGGGATCCGATGGTGCGACGGGCGGCCGGCCTGATACTGGTCACCGCGCTGTTGACCCAGTTGCTGTTCCCGATCCTGTACCACCAGCTGACCCACAAACCGTTCATGGTCGTGCCGGCCACGCTGGTGCTCGTCGCCCGCAACGCCCTGCTGGTGTACCTGACCTGGATGGCGGCCCGGCAGGTGTGGGTGTTGAGCGCTCAGAGCTTGTCGAGCGAGGCGTAACGCAGGACGAGCCACTTGCGTCCCGGCGCCCCGAAGTCGATCTCGGCCTGCGCCTTCTCCCCCACTCCACGCACGCCGACCACGGTGCCCAGCCCCCAGGTGTCGTGGGTGACTCGGTCGCCGACCTCGAGAACGGGAACGGCCCGATTACCGGCGCCGCCACGCAGCCCCCGGCCACTGCCCAGACGCGAGGCGGCCAGCGTCTCCTGGGCCGAGCGGCGCAGCGGCGCACGAAAGCCGTGGTCGGAGTAGGCACCGGATGCACGGTCGCCGTAACCGCCCGGGAACGGATCGTCGCCGTAGGCCGGGGCCGAGCGTCCGACCGCGCCGGTCCATTCGACCAGCTCGCCGGGGATCTCGTCGAGGAAGCGCGACGGCGGGTTCCACGCCGGCTGGCCCCACGACGAGCGGCTCAGCGCCCGGGACAGGTACAGCCGCTCTCGGGCTCGCGTGATCCCGACGTAGGCCAGGCGCCGCTCCTCCTCGAGCTCGTCCGGTTCGCTCATCGTGCGCAGGTGGGGGAAGACGCCGTCCTCCATCCCGACCAGGAAGACGACCGGGAACTCCAGGCCCTTGGCCGTGTGCAGCGTCATGAGGGTGACCACGCCGCCCGACGCGTCGGGCACGGAATCGGCGTCGGCAACCAGCGAGACCTGCTCGAGGAACTCGTCCAGGGTGTCACCGGAGCCGCCGTCGGCGCGCTGTTCCTCGAACTCGCGGGCCACCGAGACCAGCTCGCGCACGTTGTCCACGCGGCCTTCGTCCTGCGGATCGCGCGACGCCTCGAGCTCGGCCAGATAGCCGCTGCGGTCGAGGATGGCCTCGATCACCGCGCTGGGGGTGGCGTCCGGTCCGGCCGCCACAACTCGCAGCTCGGTGATCATTTCCGTGAACCCGCGGATGGCCGTCACCGACCGGGGGTTGATGCCCGGCGCCTGGTCGGCCACCTCGATGGCGTCGGCGAACGACATCCGCTCGCGTTCGGCGAAGGCCTGGATCACGGCCTCGGCCCGGTCGCCGATGCCGCGGCGGGGGGTGTTGAGGATCCGCCGCAGGCTGACCAGGTCGGTGGGGTTGGCCACCAGGCGCAGGTAGGCCAGCACGTCACGGACCTCGCGGCGTTCGTAGAAGCGCACCCCGCCAACGACTTTGTAGGGCAACCCGACCCGGATGAACACCTCCTCGAACACGCGCGACTGGGCGTTGGTGCGGTAGAAGACCGCGACGTCGGACGGCGTCACGGTCCCGGCGTCGGCCAGCTCGTCAATCCGCTGGGCCACCCAGGCCGCTTCGTCGTGTTCGTTCTCGGCGACGTAGCCGGCGATCTTGGCGCCCGCGCCGGCGTCGGACCAGAGGTTTTTCGGGCGCCGCTCGGTGTTGCGGGCGATGACCGCGTTGGCCGCAGTGAGGATGTTCTGCGTCGAGCGGTAGTTCTGCTCCAGCAGGATCGTGCGGGCGTCGGGATAGTCGCGCTCGAACTCGAGGATGTTTCGGATCGTTGCCCCGCGAAAGGCATAGATCGACTGGTCGGCGTCGCCGACCACACACAGTTCGGCCGGTGGCACCGTCCCACCCTCGACCGCGGCGGTGAGCTCGCGCACCAGCACGTACTGGGCGTGGTTGGTGTCCTGGTATTCGTCGACCAGAACGTGGCGGAACCGGCGCCGGTAATGCTCCGTGACGCCCGGATGGCCCTGCAGCAGCTCTACGGTGCGGCTGATCAGGTCATCGAAGTCCAGCGCGTGGGCCTCGGTCAACCGCCGCTGATACAGCGTGTAGGCCTCGGCCAGCACCTTGTCCGGCGCCGACACCGCCTGCTCGCTCCACGCCGCCGGCGTGACCAGCTCGTTCTTCAGATTGCTGATCCGGGCGGTCAGCGCGCGCGCGGGATAGCGCTTGGGATCCAGGTCGAGGTCGCGACCGACCAGCGTCATCAGTCGACGCGAGTCGTCGGCGTCGTAGATGGAAAACGACGACCGTAGGTCGAGCGCCTTGCCCTCCGCCCGCAGGATCCGCACGCACATGGAGTGGAAGGTCGACACCCACATCGCCCGAGCCGGCGGCCCGACGAGCGCGGCCACGCGGTCGCGCATCTCGCCGGCGGCCTTGTTCGTGAACGTGATGGCGAGAATCTCGCCCGGGCGGACATCGCGCTCGGCCATGAGATAGCCGATTCGGTGGGTCAGCACGCGGGTCTTGCCCGATCCGGCCCCGGCCACGATCAGTAGCGGCGAGCCGCTGTGAACCACCGCCGCCCGCTGCTGCGGGTTCAACTCGGCCAGCAGCCGGTCGGGGTCCACCGCGATCCGCGCGCTGCGCGGGGACGTCGTCGGAGTGGACTCGCCCGGCGGCGGTGCGGCCGATCCAGCCCCGTCAAGGGCCTCCAGATGTCCGGCGAACCGCGCGGCGGCATCGGAACTCATGACCGGTCCAGCCTACGGCGCCGGACCGACCGTCCCCGCTTGTAAGCCGCCGTCAGCGGGCGCCCGAACGGCACCGTTCCCTATCAACGCAGGTCTACACCGAGGTGCACACGAGCCGTGCCTACCTTCGTGTACACCTGTCGAACGCGACCGCCGGTTGCCACCAGCGGCCACGGGAGACGTCCCATGTCGCGGGACAGTCGTCCCAAGGGAGTTGCCGTCCGTCCGGACGCCGTGCCAGCATCGTCGCGTGCACAACGACGGCCGATTTTTCTACGGGTACCGCAGCGCGGTCCCCGTCGTTGCCGTCTGATCCCAGACCCAACCAACGCCCCGGACCGTAACGGCCGGGGCGTTCGTGTGTGCCGGTCGGATTGCTTCGCGGGACCTCACTCGAAAGAGGACGACGTGCCTACCGTGACCGAAAACGACAAGATCACACCTGCGACTGTCCCGCAGGCTCCGGCGACCGATCCGGTCGCCGCTGCGGCACAGATCATCGAGACCCTTCGCGGCGGCATCGACACGCTCGACGCCGAGATCGCCCGCCTCGTGGCCGAGCGGGCCCACCTCTCGGTGCAGATCCAGGCCGCCCGCGTCAACGCCGGAGGAACCCGCGTCGAGCTCGGCCGCGAGCGGGTCATCCGCGAGCACTACCGGGCCGCTCTGGGCCACGACGGACCCAACCTGGCCGAGGCCGTGTTGCGGGTGTGCCGCGGCACGAGATGAACTGCGGCACGAGCTGACCACGTGAACAATGGGCCGGTGGCCGGAACCGTCAGGGACGACGTGGGAACGGTCACCTCGCCCGGTCCCGCGGCCGAGGACCTGGAGGCTCTGGCCCGCCCGCGCATGGCCGCCGACGCCTTCGACTACATCGCCGGTGGGGCCGACGCGGAAACCACGCTGGCCGACAACGTCGCGGCCTGGGCCCGGTTACGCCTTCGGCCGCGGATGTTGCGCGACGTCTCGCGCCTGGACCTGTCCTCCACCGTTCTCGGCTCCCCGCTGCGGGCGCCGGTGCTCGTCGCGCCGGTGGCCTACCAACGCCTGGCCTCGGACGAGGGCGAAGCCGCTGTGGCCGCGGCGGCTGGCGAACTCGGCCTCGGCTACGTCCTGTCGACGATGGCGTCGATGAGCGTCGAGGACGTGGCCGGGGCCGCCCCGGACACCCTGCGGTGGTTCCAGCTCTACGTGCACACCGACCGCGAGCTGACCTTGGCCCTGCTGCGGCGGGCTGAGGCGGCCGGCTACCGGGCGCTGGTCCTCACCGTCGACACCCCGGTGCTCGGCCGCCGCGCGCGCCACGGTGAACGCGGGTTCGTACTCCCCGCCCATCTGGCCGCGGCCAACCTGACCGGCGCGGCCTACGCCGACCTGGCCGCCTACGCCGATTCGGCCTTCGACGCCTCCCTCACCCCGGAGGCAATCAGCTGGCTGGCCGAGCGCACGTCGGCGCCGGTCGTGGTCAAGGGCATCCTGCGCGGCGACGACGCGGCCGCCTGCGTGGACGCCGGCGCGGCCGCGATCATCGTCAGCAATCACGGCGGACGCCAGCTCGACGGCGCGATCGCCACCGCGGACGCGCTGCCCGAGGTCGTCGCCGCGGTGGGCGGCCGGGCCGAGGTCTACGTCGACGGCGGCATTCGGCGCGGGACCGACGTCCTGCGCGCCCTGGCGCTGGGCGCCCGGGCGGTGCTGGTCGGCCGCCCGCCCGTGTGGGGGCTCGCCCTCGGCGGACGCGACGGCGCCCGCGCAGTGCTGGCCACGCTGGTCGAGCAGACCACGCGGGCCTTCGCGTTGGCCGGTGTGCGCGACTGTGCCGACGTCGGCGCCGACCTCATTGCCTGACCGCCGGTCAGACGATGCGCCGGTCAGACGATGCGCCGGTCGGCCGCCCACCGGGTGAGCTGGTGGCGACTGGACAGCTGCAGTTTGCGCAGCACGTTGGATGCGTGGGTCTCGACCGTTTTGATCGAAATGAACAGCTCGCTGGCGATCTCCTTGTAGGCGTAGCCGCGAGCCAACAACCGCAACACTTCCTTCTCGCGCGGGGTGAGCTGATCGAGCTCGGGATCGATGGACGGCGGCGCGGGTGAGTCGCGGAAGGCGTCCAGGACGAAGCCGGCCAGTCGCGGGCTGAACACGACGTCGCCCGAGGCGACCCGGTTGACCGCGTCGGTGAGTTCCTCGGCCGAAATCGTCTTGGTGACGTACCCCTTGGCACCGCCGCGGATCAGGCCGATCACGTCCTCGGCAGCGTCGGACACCGACAGGGCCAGGAAACGCGTGGCCGGCAGTTCGGCCAGCAGGGTGCCGAGCACCGCCGCGCCGCCACCGTCAGGCATGTGCACGTCGAGCAGCACGACGTCCGGGCGGGTGCGGCGGATCCCGTCGACCGCCTCGGCCACGGTGCCGGCGTCACCGACGAGGTCGACCGAGCCGCCGAGTTCGGCGCGCACCCCGGCGCGGAACATCGCGTGGTCGTCGACGAGGAACACCCGGGCCCGGCTCATGCGCGATCCCGTTCGAGCCGCAGCTCCACCTCGGTGCCCTGGCCGGGACGGCTGCGCACGCGCGTCGTTCCGCCGTGCCGTTCGACGCGGTCGCGGATGGATCCGCGCAGCCCCTGGCGGTCGGCCGGAACGTCGTCGGGGTCGAAGCCCTGGCCGCGGTCACGCACGTACACCACTACTTCGCTGGCGTCGGCCTCGGCGTAGAGGGAGATGGTGTCGACGCCGGCGTGCTTGGCGGCATTCACCATGGCCTCGCGGGCCGCCTGGACCAGCGCGTCGAAGCGCTCGTCCATCTCCACGTCACCGACCACGACGGCGTCCACGCCCACGGCGTAGGCGTCCTCCACCTCGCCGACGGCGTCGTTTACCGCGGCCGCGAACCGACCGGTGGCGGTGGGCCGGCCGTAGAGCAGGCTGCGCAGTTCGCGCTCCTGGCCGCGCGCCAATCGGGCCACCTCGCGCGGGCTGGCCGCGTTGCGCTGGATGAGGGCCAGGGTCTGCAGCACCGAATCGTGTACACGAGCGGCCAGGTCGGCCCGTTCCTGAGCCCGGATGAGCTCACGACGCTCGGCCGACAGGTCGCTGACCAGGCCGACCCACAACGGCCCGGAGATGAGGGCGAAGCCGACGCTGACCACGGCGACCACTACGAGTGCGCTGGCGATCTCGTCCACGCTGGACCCGCGGGTCAGCACCAGCACTCCGCCGGTGATCACCAGGGCGGCGCCGGTGACCAGGCGGATCACCCCGGTGCGTCCGCGCGCGGTCGAGCGCAGCGAGGAGGTGGACATCCGGGCCCAGTGCTCGCGCTGGTTCTCCGAACCCTGCCGCCAGACCAACGCGCCACCGAGGGCGGCCAGCAGGATCGGGACGAAGAATCCGTTCAGAGAGAAGGTCTGCGACACGACGACAATGGCCACCACCGCGGCGCAGCCACAGGCCACGTACTGGCGCCAGAGCACGCGACCGCGAGCGGCCTCTTCCTCGCGCAGCGGCAGGACGATCCAGTACGCGCCGTACAGGACCACTCCGAGACCGCCGGAGAAGGCCAGCGCGATGAAGGCCAGCCGCAGCACGTTGCGCGAATACCGGTTGTCCATGTGCAGGTGCTCGGCCAGCCCGCTGACCACGCCGCCGACGATGCGGTGGTCGGCCGATCGCTGGACGCGCCGGATTGCGGGCGGGCTCGGCCGGAGGTCCGGATCGGCCAGCGCCGCGCTCGTCATGAGGCAATGGTGGCCCACCGGGCCGTTGCCGCGCATCAGGTTCCTCCCCGACGCCCGCTCGGACCGATCCGGGCGGATTCAGGGCTACCCGGGGGTGGTACCCGATGTCCTGACCGTCCGTGACCGGCCAGGCTCAGTGCCATGACCACCATGATGGACGACTCCACCTCCGGCCCGACCGATCCGCCGCCCGGCGACCAGCCGAACGCCGGTGGACCGCCGCCGGCGGACCCGCCGTTCCCTGGTGGTCCCGGCGGCTCGAGCGTGCCCGGCTTCCCGGCCGCCACGCAGCGGTTGCGCCGCAGCCGCGAGGACCGGGTGGCCTCAGGCCTGGCCGGCGGCCTCGGCCGGTACTTCGGGATCGATCCGGTGATCTTCCGGGTCTTGTTCGCCGTGCTCGCCCTCTTCGGCGGTTCGGGTATCGCCTTGTACCTGCTGGGTTGGCTGGCCGTGCCGGACGACGGTGCGACCAATGCTCCCGTCGACCGGGCCATCGCCGAGCTGCGCCGGCGGCACGTGCCGTTCTGGCTGGTCGTCGGTGCCGGCTTGCTGCTCGGCTGGGCGCTGTTCTTCAGCTGGTGGGCGCCGCACACGTTGATTCCGGCGGTGATCGTGGCCGTTGCCCTGGTCGTCCTGCTGGCTCGGCGCCGACCTCCCGTTGCCCCGACCGACCCGGCCGTCGGTAGTGCAGCGCCCGGCGTCTGGTCCTCCAGCGCCCCGCCCAGCGCCGGCCCGTGGCCCGCCGCCGGCCCGACCGGCGCCGACTACGCACCGACCGCCGCAGGTTCGTCGGCCACCGCGGTTGCACCGGCGGCATCCCAGCTGCGCACCTGGTTCGACGACAGCCGGGCGGCCGCGCGCATCCGCCGCCACCGGGCCGCGCCGGTCCGCCTGGCCGTGCTGGCCGCCGTAGTTGTCGCCGTTGCCGTGCTGGCCGTCGTCGACGCAGTGTCCGGTATCCCCTTCGCCGCCTACTTCTGGACCGTCGGAGCCATCGTCCTGACCGGGCTGGTGGTGGGCCTGCTGGCCCGCCGTACGCCATGGTCCACGGCCGCCTTGCTGCTGCCGGTGGCCTTCGGCCTGGCCGTGTTCGCCAGCAGCCCGATCCAGGCGCACGACGGCTGGGGCGACCGCTCGGCCCGACCGGCCAACGCCACCGAGATGAGGGACCAGTACAAGCTGGCCTTCGGCCGGGACACGATCGACCTGAGCCAGGTCACGACGATCACCGGCTCCCGCACGGTGAAGATCATTCACGGCGCGGGCCAGGTGCGCCTCATCGTGCCGTCGTCGCTACCCGTGCGTATCGACGCCGACATCCACAACGGCGCAATCATGCTCAACGGCCACGACGAGAACGGCGGCATGAATTACAACCGCAGCTTCGCCACCCCGGGCGCGGCCAACGCCACCGATGTGGTCCGCATCCACGTCCAGCTGGCCGCCGGTGAACTGGAGATCACCTACGTCTGAGCCCGTCACTCCCACTCGATGGTCCCCGGCGGCTTGCTGGTGATGTCGAGGACCACCCGGTTCACCTCACGGACCTCGTTGGTGATCCGGGTGGAGATACGGGCCAGCACGTCGAACGGCACGCGGGTCCAGTCCGCGGTCATGGCGTCCTCACTCGAGACCGGGCGCAGGACGACGGGATGGCCGTAGGTGCGCCCGTCGCCCTGCACGCCGACCGAGCGCACATCTGCGAGCAGCACCACCGGGCACTGCCAGATCTCGCGATCCAGGACGGCGGCCGACAGTTCGGACCGGGCGATGGCGTCGGCCCGACGCAGGACGTCCAGGCGTTCGGCGGTGACCTCGCCGACGATGCGGATGCCGAGACCCGGACCGGGGAACGGCTGGCGCCAGACGATCTCCGGCGGCAGGCCTAACTGCTCGCCGACCCGGCGGACCTCGTCCTTGAACAGCGCGCGCAAGGGTTCGATCAGCCCGAACTGCAAGTCCGCGGGCAACCCGCCCACGTTGTGGTGGCTCTTGATGTTGGCCGTGCCGGTGCCGCCGCCGGACTCGACAACGTCCGGATAGAGCGTGCCCTGGACGAGGTAGTCGACGGTCTCGCCGACCGCTCCGGCCTGGGCCACCACCTCCCGAGCCGCGGCCTCGAAGACCCGGATGAACTCGCGGCCGATGATCTTGCGCTTCTCCTCTGGATCGCTGACCCCGGCCAGCGCGTCGAGGAAACGGGCCCGGGCGTCGACCACCTTCAAAGCCACACCGGTGGCGGCCACGAAGTCGGTCTCCACCTGTTCGGCCTCGCCGGCCCGCAGCAACCCGTGGTCGACGAAGACACACGTCAGCTGGTCGCCGACCGCCCGCTGCACCAGGGCCGCGGCCACCGCCGAGTCGACTCCACCGGACAAGCCACAGATCACCCGGTGCCCACCCAGCGCGGCTCGGATCTGGCCGACCTGCTCGTCGATGATGTTGGCCTCGGTCCACGAGGGGCGCAGGCCGGCGATCCCGAACAGGAAGTGCTCAATCACCGCCTGGCCGTGCTCGGTGTGCAGCACCTCGGGGTGGAATTGGACCCCGGCCAGCCTCCGTCCGGCGTCCTCGAACGCGGCCACGGGTGCGCCGGGGCTCGAGGCGGTCACCGCGAAGCCGGGCGGCGGGGTGGTGACCGCGTCTCCGTGGCTCATCCACACCGACTGCAGGGTGGGCAGACCGGACAGCAGCACACCGTTGCCGGCGACGGTGAGCGCCGTGCGGCCGAACTCGCTGCCGCCGGTGTGGGCCACCTCCCCGCCCAGCACCTGGGCCATCGCCTGGAAGCCGTAGCAGATCCCGAACACCGGCGCGCCGGCGTCGAACAGGTCGCGGGGGGTGCCCGGGGCGTCCTCGGCGTAGACCGAGGCCGGGCCGCCGGAAAGAATGATCGCCGACGGGCGGCGGGCCAGCATCTCGGCCACCGGCATGTAGTGCGGCACTATTTCGGAGTAGACGTGGGCCTCGCGCACCCGCCGGGCGATCAGCTGGGCGTACTGCGCGCCGTAGTCGACGACGAGGACGAGGTCGGGCTGCACCGTCCGAAGTCTAGGAGCGCGGTCTCTAGGAGCCGGCCGGCACGCTCCAGTCGTACTCGACGCCGGTCAGCGCTTCGCTGCGCTCCCACAGTCCGGCGGCCAGCTCCGGATCCCGGGCGGCCACCGACTTCGATGCCGGCCCCGGCTCACCGCGCGACTCGTGCCAGCCCTGCGGACCGGTATAGGAGCCCGGCGCGGCCACCGTGGCTGCGTAGAGCGTGGGCAGTGCCGCTTGGGCCACGGGCTGCCCGACCAGGCGCGCCCCGATCGGGGCGAGACGGCGCAGCAGCCGGTTGCCGCCCAACCCGTCCGGATTGGTGACCAGGCCGGTCGCGGTCACGCCGGGATGGGCGGCAGTGCTTACCAGCGTCCGTCCGGCCACGTCGGCCCGGCGCTGCAGTTCGAGGGCGAACAGCAGGTTGGCCAGCTTGGAGTTTCCGTAGGACTGCTGCGGCCGATAGGAACGCTGCGACTGGAGGTCCTCGAGGTCGAGGCGGGCACTGCGGTGGGCAACGGAGGACACGGTGACCACCCGCGGCGTCGGAGCGGCCAGCAGGAAAGGCAGCAGCCGCCCGCTCAGGGCGTAGTGCCCGAGGTGGTTGGTGCCCATCTGGCGTTCGAAGCCGTCGCCGGTCTCGGCCCGCCGCAGCGGCGCCATGACGCCCGCGTTGTTGACCAGCAGGTCCAGCGGTCCGGTCCAGGTCTCGGCGAAGTGGCGCACGGATGCCAGCGAGGAAAGGTCGAGCTGAGCCACCTCGATCTTCGCGCTGGAGGCGTCGGCGCGAATGGAGTCGGCCGCGGCGGCGCCCTTGTCGAGGTTGCGGCAGGCCAGCACCACCTCCGCACCGGCCCGGGCCAGTTCCAGGGCGGTGACCAGGCCGATGCCGGAGTTGGCTCCGGTCACCACGGCGCGGTGGCCGTGCAGGTCGGGTAGGTCCTGCGCACTGAAGCTCACGTCCGCGACGTTACGCACCGGCCTCGCCCGCGAGTCAGCCCGCGAGTCAGCCCAGCCGAGTCAGCGCGGACCGGCGACCAGCAGCTCGGCCTTCTGGAACTCCTTGACCGAGGAGTACCCGCACTTGGCCATCGCCCGGCGCAGCGATCCGAACAGATTGGTCGCGCCAGCCGGATCGGTGGCCGGACCGTCGATCACGCGGGCCAGGTCCACGTCGGCCGGGCATCCGACCTCGATCAGTGCCGAGCGGGGCAGGGCCGGGTGGGCCGCGGTCGAGTCCCAGTAATAGCCACCACCGGGTGCGTCGGCCGCCGCGGCCAGGGGCGCGCCCAGCATCACCGCGTCCGCGCCGCAGGCCAGCGACTTGGCGATGTCACCGCCGGTGCGCACGCCGCCGTAGGCGATGAGATGGACGTAGCGCCCGCCGGTCTCGTCCAGGTAATCGCGACGGGCGGCGGCGGCATCGACGATCGCCGTGGCCATCGGCACGTCGATGCCCAGGACGGCCGCAGTGGTCGACCCTGGATGGACGCCGTAGCCGACGATGACGCCGGCCGCGCCGGTGCGCATGAGGTGCAGCGCGGTCTGGTAGTTCGACGCCCCGCCCACCACCACCGGAACGTCGAGGTCGGCGATGAACGTCTTGAGGTTCAGGGCGGCGTTGGAGGAGGCGGAGCCGACCGCGCCCACCACGTGCTCGGCCGAAATCACCGTGCCCTGTATGACCAGGAGGTCGACGCCCGCCTCGAGCACCACCGGAGCCAGCTCGCCGGTGTGCTGGGGCGACAGCCGCACCGCCACGCGCAGGCCCGCTCCGCGCAGCTCCCCCACACGCCAGCGCAGCAGCTCGGTCGAGACCGGACGGGTGTAAAGGCGCCGCAGGGCCGCAGCATCCCCGCGCACCGCGGCCAGCTCCGCGCCCGGATCGTCGTAGCGGCTCCAGAGGCCCTCGCCGTCGAGCACGGCCAGCCCGCCGAGCTTCTCTATCGCCGCCGCCGACGCCGGGGACACCACCGCGTCCGACGGCGCGGCCATGAGGGGCAGGTCGAAGGTGTGGGCGTCGATCTGCCAGCTGGTCGAGACCTGGGCCGAGGCGCGCGTGCGGCGCGTGGGCACCAGCGCGATCTCGTCCAGGTGATAGGCCCGCCGCACGCTGCGGCCGAGGCCGATCTCGACGATGTCCGGCATGGCCTAGTCGCCCGTGTAGTTGGGAGCCTCGACCGTCATTTGGATGTCGTGGGGATGCGACTCCTTCAACCCGGCCGCGGTGATCCGCACGAACGTCCCGCGCTGCTTCAGCTCCTCGATCGAGTGCGCTCCGACGTAGAACATGGACTGCCGAAGCCCGCCCACCAACTGGTAGGCCACCGCGGCCAGCGGCCCGCGGTAGGGCACCTGGCCCTCGATCCCCTCGGGCACGATCTTGTCGTTGTCGCTGACGTCGCCCTGAAAGTAGCGGTCCTTGGAGTAGGACGGCGCCCGGCCGCGGGTCTGCATGGCCCCAAGCGACCCCATCCCGCGGTAGGACTTGAACTGCTTGCCGTTGATGAACACCAGCTCGCCCGGCGACTCGTCACACCCGGCCAGCAGCGACCCGAGCATGACCGTGTCGGCGCCGGCGACCAGGGCCTTGGCGATGTCGCCGGAGTACTGCAGGCCGCCGTCACCGATCAGGGGGATACCGGCCGGGCGGCAGGCCCGGGCCGCCTCGTAGATCGCGCTTACCTGCGGCACACCGACGCCGGCCACCACCCGCGTGGTGCAGATCGAGCCCGGGCCCACGCCGACCTTGACCCCGTCGGCGCCGGCGTCGATGAGGGCCTGCGCCCCGGCCCGGGTGGCCACATTGCCGCCGACGACGTCGACCGCGGCCGCGGCCGGCTCGCTCTTGAGCCGGGCGATCATGTCCGTCACCCCGCGGGCGTGGCCGTTGGCGGTGTCCACCATCAGGACGTCGACGCCGGCCTCGACCAGCGCCATGGCCCGCTTCCAGGCGTCGTCGAAGAACCCGATGGCCGCACCGACTCGCAGCCGGCCGTCGCGGTCCTTGGTTGCCAGCGGGAACTGCTCGCTCTTGGTGAAGTCCTTCACCGTGATGAGCCCGCGTAGCCGGCCACCGGCATCTACCAGCGGTAGCTTCTCGATCTTGTGCTTGGCCAGCAGGGCCAGGGCGTCCTCCGCGGCCACCCCGACCGGCGCGGTCATCAGCGGCATCGGCGTCATCACCTGAGCCACCGGCCGGGACAGATCGGTCTCGAAGCGCAGGTCGCGATTGGTGATGATGCCGATGAGGCGCCCGTCGGTCTCCACCACCGGCAACCCGGAGATGCGGTACCGCCCGCACAGCTCGTCCACCTCGGCCAGGGTGGCGTCGGGCCGGGTGGTGACCGGGTGGGTGATCATTCCCGCCTCGGAACGCTTGACAAGATCCACCTGCTGGGCCTGGTCGTCCACGGAGAGGTTGCGGTGCAGCACCCCGAGGCCGCCCTGACGGGCCATGGCGATAGCCATCCGGGCTTCAGTGACGGTGTCCATGGCCGCCGAGACCAGGGGGACGGCGACGTCGATGCGGCGCGAGAGCCGGGTAGCCGTGCGGGCCGCGCTGGGGATGACGTCGGTGTCACCGGGCAGCAGCAGCACGTCATCGAAAGTGAGCCCGAGCTGGGCGAAGGCGGCCGGTATCTGCGTCGAATCTGGATCCGGGCTCACGGGCGTCTCCTTCCCGGCGGATCGGCGATGCGGCGCGTGCATCCTCCGCCGTGTGGCCGCAGTCTAGTGAGGGCGGCCGACCGGGGAGCCCGGCTAGCCGTTGGTCAGGACGGCGGCGCCGCTGAACCGGCCGTGCGCGAGGTCGGCCAGCGCCTGCGGCGCCTGCTGCATCGGATAGGCGACCGTGGTGGCGCGGACGCCGAGTCGCTCGGCCAGGCGCAGGAACTCCTCGCCGTCGCGGCGGGTGTTGGCGGTGACGCTGCGCAGGCGCCGCTCCCCGAACAGCTCGGCCGCGTAGTCCAGCGCAGGGATCGCCGAGAGCCAGATGCCGGCCACCGCGAGGGTAGCTCCGCGGTCGAGGGCGCGCAGCGCGACCGGAATTAGGCCCCCGGCGGGTGCGAACAGGATGGCGCCGTCCAGCGGCTCCAGTGAGGGGTCGGCCGCGCCGGCGACGGAGTCCGCGCCCAGCTCGGTGGCCAGCGCGCGGTTGTGCTTCCCGCGGGTGAAGACGTGCACCCGTAGCCCCTGAGCGAGGGCGATCTGCGCGGTCAGGTGGGCGCTGCCGCCGAAGCCGTAGATGCCCAGCCGTCCGCCGGGCGGAACGTCGGCGCAGCGCAGAGCGCGGTAGCCGATGATCCCGGCACACAGCAGCGGCGCGGCCTGCTCGTCGGTCAGCGACCCGGGCAGGCGGTAGGCGAACGCCTCGTCGACCACGCAGGCATCGGCGTAGCCGCCGTCGACGTCCCAGCCGGTGAACACCGGACGGGCGCAGAGGTTCTCGTCGCCGCGCCGGCAGTAGCGGCAGGTGCCGTCCGTGCGCGCCAGCCAGGCCACGCCAACCCGCTCGCCAAGCCTGAACCGCGAGGCGCCCGGCCCGCGGGCCTCGACGACGCCGACGACCTCGTGTCCCGGAGTCACGGCCGGCCCGTGGGGAGGGAGATCGCCCTCGGCCAAGTGCAGGTCGGTACGGCAGACCCCGCAGCAGGTGACGCGGACTCGCATCTGGCCGGCACCGGGCTCGGGCCGGGCCCGCTCTACCCGCCGCAGCGGGCCGGCATCGATGGCGCTTGGCGTGTCGACGACCCAGGCCTGCACCGCGACCGTCTCCCTCGCGCTCGTTTCCGACGTTGGATCTACCACACTCGTCCGGTTCCGACCGCGTCAATCGGGGCGGCTCAGGGAAACTCCCCGGACCGAAGTTCAGGGTCGGTTAGGGGTTGTCCGCCCTTATCAAGGTTGCCTGCGCACGAGAGAGTGGACGCGTACCGCTCCTCGATCTCAGGAAGGCTCCGGATGACCTCCCCGACGACTTCGTCGACCGACCTCCCCGCTCCAGCCACGGCCACGTCAGCCTCCCCCGCCACGACAAGCTCAGCCACCCGCGCCGGCGCCCCGGCCACCGCAGCGCCGAGCGAGCCCCCGTTTTCCCCGCCAGCGGCGCCCCGGCGCACCGCGGCCCGAGCGATCGGGCTGAGCAAGGTCTACGGCTCCGGCGACACCGTGGTCCGCGCCCTGGACGACGTGTCCCTGGACCTGGCCGCCGGCGAGTTCACCGCGATCATGGGTCCGTCCGGGTCGGGCAAGTCAACCCTGATGCACTGCCTGGCCGGGCTCGACACCGCAACCAGCGGGTCGGTGCTGATCGGCGAGACCGACCTGAGCGGGCTGTCGGACAAGAAGATGACCCAGCTGCGGCGTGATCGCGTCGGCTTCGTCTTCCAGGCGTACAACCTCGTGCCGACGCTGACCGCCCTGGAGAACATCACGCTGCCGATGGACATCGCCGGCCGCAAGGCGGACCAGGCCTGGCTGGACTCCGTGATCGACACCCTGGGCTTGCGGGACCGCCTCGGCCACCGCCCGTCGGAGCTGTCCGGCGGCCAGCAGCAGCGGGTGGCGTGTGCCCGGGCCCTGGCCGGCCGACCGGAGATCATCTTCGGCGACGAGCCGACCGGCAACCTCGACTCCCGCTCCAGCGGTGAGGTGATGAGCATCCTGCGCTCCTCGGTGACCGACCTGGGCCAGACCGTCGTCATCGTCACCCACGACCCACGCGCGGCCGGGTACGCCGATCGGGTGGTCTTCTTGGCCGACGGGCGGGTGGTCAGCGAGATGCGCGAGCCGAGTGCCGACTCGGTGCTCGACCGCATGAAGAACCTCGAGCAGGGCTGAGCCGTGACTACCTCCACGGTTGCTCCCGCGCGCCCGACCGACCCGCCGACGCCCCCGCCTGACGCCCGCTCCGGCTCCCGAGCCGCCGGTGCGGCCATGCGCCGCGTGTCCGTGCGCAATCTGGCCGCCCACAAGGTCCGCCTGGCTCTGACCGTGCTCTCCGTCGTGCTCGGCACGGCCTTCGTGGCCGGTTCCTTCGTGTTCACCGACACCCTCAAGCACACCTTCGACGGCCTGTTCGCCGACACGGCCAAGGGCGTCGACGTGCGGGTCACCAACACCCAGGACAACTCCAGCGGCGTTCCGCTGACCGAGATCGACACCATCCGTGCGGTCCAGGGCGTGCGCCGGGTGGAGACCTCGATCGGCGGCCTGGTCGTCCTGCTCAACCAGAACGGCAAGGCCGTGCAGGGCGGCGGCGCCCCCAGCGAAGGGTCAGCCTTCACCCCGCCGGCGCAGGCGCTGGGTGACGGGGACGAGATCACCACCGGACGGGCTCCGGCCACGGCCGGTGAGATCGCGCTGAACCCTGGCGCGGTGAAGCTGGCCAAGCTGTCCGTCGGCGACCGCACGCGGGTCATCGTGCCGACCGCGGGGATCAAGGAAGTCACTCTGGTCGGGGTCTACAAGACCGAGATCGACACCGGCGGCTACGTCGGCGTGCTCTTCACCCGCGCGGAGGCCAGTGCGCTCTACACCGACGGCAAGCACGTCAGCGCCATCGGCGTGGCCGGGGACGGCACCTCGCAGACCGTGCTACAGCAACGCACCCAGGACGTGCTGCCCGGCTACAAGGTGGAGACCGGCGATCAGGTCCGCGCCGACACCAAGAACGACATCGACAAAGCGCTGTCCTTCGTCAACTACTTCCTGCTGGCCTTTGGCGCGATCGCCCTGCTGGTCGGCACCTTCATCATCTACAACACCTTCTCCATGATCGTCGCCCAGCGGGTGCGCGAGCTGGCTCTGCTGCGGGCGATCGGAGCCAGCCGGCGGCAGGTCAGCCGCTCGGTGCTGCTCGAAGCCAGTCTGGTCGGCCTCATCGGCAGCGCGATCGGCATCGCGGCCGGCGTGGGCCTGGCCTACGGCCTGCGGGCGCTGCTGAACGCGGCCAATTTCGGCCTCCCGACCGGCGCCCTGTCGCTCAAGCCGCGGACGATAATCGTCGCGCTGCTGGTCGGCGTCGTCGTCACGCTGTTCAGCGCGTACGCCCCGGCCCGACGAGCCAGCCGCACGCCGCCGGTCGCCGCAATGCGCGAAGAGTTCGCGTCCATCGGGACGTCGCTACGCCGGCGGACGATCGCCGCGCTCGTCCTGACGGTGGTCGGCGTGGCCGCGCTGGTGGCCGGGGCGGTGGCCGATTCCGGCGGTGGAGCGGCCGGCCTCGTCGGCCTCGGTGCACTGGCCCTCATCTTCGCCGTCCTGCTCGGCGCGCCGGCGCTGTCCCGCCCGGTCGTCGGCGCGCTGGGCGCGGTACTGACCCGTCCGTTCGGATCAGTCGGGCGGCTGGCGCGGACCAACGCCGTGCGCAACCCGCGCCGCACCGCGGCGACCGCGTTCGCGCTCACCCTCGGGCTCATGCTGGTCTCGGCCATCGCCGTGTTCGGCCAGTCGGCCAAGCGCACCGTCAACGCACTGGTGGACAACGACGTGACCGCCGACTACATCCTGCAAGGCCCGAACTCGATCGGCGTCCCGGCCGGTGCCGCCGCTGCCGCCGCCACCGTGGCGAATGTGGCCTCGGTGGTCACGCTGCACCCGGTAGCGGTGAAGGTGAACGGCAAGGACCTCAACGGCACCGGCGTCGACGGGCGGCTGGCCGACGTCCAGAAGCTGACGATGCTCTCGGGCGTCAACGAGCTGCAGGGCAACGACATCATCGTGTCGAAGACGACAGCCTCTGACCGGGGCTGGTCGGTGGGCAGCACGGTGGCGCTGCGCACCCCGGACGCCACGACGCTCACTGCCCGCGTGGTCGGCATCTACGAGGACGACAACCTGGCCGGGCCGTTCCAGACCAGCGGCGAGTTCTACCGCCAGGTGATGCCGGCCCGCGTACGCGCCGACTTCGTCGTCCTGGTCAAGGCCACGCCGGGAGCCGACCTGAAGGCGATGCGCACCGACCTGGAGAACGTCACCGCCCCGCAACTGGTGGTGCAGGTGCTCGACCGCGAGCAGTTCAAGGGTTCGGTGGCCAGCCAGATCGACCAGCTGCTGGCCATCCTGTACGCGCTGCTGGCCCTGGCCATCGTCATCGCCATCCTCGGCATCATCAACACCCTCGCGCTGTCGGTGGTCGAGCGCCGGCGCGAGATCGGGATGCTGCGGGCGGTCGGAATGATGCGTCCGCAGGTGCGCCGCACGATCTACCTGGAGTCGGCGCTGATCGCGTTGTTCGGTGCGGTGGTCGGCGTCGCGCTCGGGCTGGTGTTCGGCGCGCTGTTCGTGCACACGCTGCGCGACCAGGGGCTCAGCGCCATCGCGGTGCCGTGGGGCCAGGCCGGGCTGTTCCTGGTCATCAGCGGCGTGATCGGCGTGCTGGCCGCCCTGTGGCCGGCTGTCCGGGCGGCGCGTACTCCACCGTTGGCGGCGATTGCGGACGTCTGATCCCGGCCGGGTCAGTGATCTTCCGGCCGCTCGGACGTTCCGGCGTACGGGCGGGGAGAAGATCGCTCCGGACCGCTCGGCGGCGGCCGGTGTTGGCCATACCGGCCGGTATTGACCTACCGTGGGGGCGTGAGTGGCACACAACCCGCCGACGCCGGCGGCCCGGGCAGCCGGGGCGACCACGCCGGACCGGAAGCCGTGCCCGCTGGGGCCATACCCGGACCGCTCGATCCGTTTCTCGACGATGACCAGGATCCCACCGACCTCCTGGACCCCGTGGACCCACCGGCGCCGCTCACCGAGAGCGAGCGCGCGGACGTGGCCGCCGATCTGCGCGAGCTGCAGGAGTTCGCCGCGGCGCTGGCCCCGCGAGGAATCCGCGGCGTCGTGGTCGACTGCACCGACTGCGGCGAGCCCCATTACTTCAGCTGGGCGCTCATGGAGGTCAACCTCCGTACGCTGCTCGGTGTCGGCACCGCGAACGCCCACGAGCCGGCCGTGGACCCCGATCCGTCCGGCTTCGTCAGCTGGGACTACGCGCGCGGCTACACCGATGCGCTGAGCCGGCGCTGACCACCTGGGCGCGGCGCGTCCGGCCCACCAACCGAACGCACTGAACCGCCGGCCACCGGCGTTGCGAACGTCTTCAGAGCAGCCCAGCACCGCGCTGCCTACTTCGCAGAAAAGGTGGTCGTCATGGCCGATGTGGCCAAACTCCCGGCCCCGGTGTCCGACTACTGGGACTGGCAGGTCGCTGCGGCCTGCCGAGGTCTGAACGCGGCGATGTTCTTCCATCCGGACAACGAGCGCGGATCATCGCGGCGCCGCCGCGAGGCCCAGGCCAAGGCGGTTTGCGCCAGGTGTCCGGTCGTCGCCGAGTGCCTGAACTGGGCACTGTCGGTACGTGAGCCCTACGGCGTATGGGGCGGACGATCGCCCGAGGAGCGCGAACAACTGCTCAGTGCCTCCCGACGCCCGGCGGGAGCCGACACCCGGTAGCTTGAGCGGGCCATGAGATTCCAGGCCGAGATCCGCTACTCCCGCCCACCGACCGCGGTCAACGCGATGATGGCCGACCCGGCGTTCCAGGACCGCAAGTGCCGCGACACCGGCGCACTCAGCCACAGTGTCGACGTGGACGAGCGCGACGGGCACCTGGTCATCACCTGCGAGCGCAAGATGCCGACCGATCAGTTCCCCGACTTCGTGAAGTCGTTCGTCGGCGGCTCATTGACGCTGCTGCAGGTCGACGACTGGGCGCCGCCGGCCGCGGACGGCAGCCGGTCGGGCCTCACCTCCCTCACCGTGCCCGGAACGCCGCTGTCGATGACCGGCACCGCGCGGCTGGCCTCCGCCGACGGCGGAGCGGTCACCACGCTGGACGCCGACATCAAGGCCGCGGTGCCCTTCGTCGGCGGACGCATCGAGAAGGCGGCGGGACCGGCGATCCTGGCCGGTGTACGTCAGGAGCAGAAGACTGCACAGGCCTGGTTCGACGGGCAGGCCCGAGCCGACGGCCGCTAACCGCTGAGCGGCTGATCCCTCTTGGCCACCGCTCAGCGGCGGCGGCCGACGCCGGAAAGGGCGGAGTTGGCCTGGCCCAGCAGTCGGGTGCTGCGTGCCCCGGGTGCACGGCGTCTGGCGATGCCGGCGGCCTGGTGCAGGGCCAGCCGGGCGACGGGTACGGCCACCGACAGCAGAGCCCACCGGCGCGCTCGGCGCGACAGGAACATCCACATGGCCGCTCAGTCCTTCGCCGGGGCAGAGACGCCGGCCAGCACGGGCCGGCGGTCGGTGGGATACAGGCCAGGCACAGCGGTTACTCGCATCGGAGAGCCTCTCGCAGGACGTCGTCGTAACGGGCGGTCACCCGGGTTGGAACCACCGCCCAGTCTGCCTGCTCCGCGAGGCGTCGGAGACCACCTCCCCCGCCGACCGGACCGCGCTCCTGACCAGACACCACCGGGCCCCGTACCGATGAGGTACGGGGCCCGGTGCGTCCAACGATGGCGGTTCAGTCCAGATGAACGGCGGTTAGCTCAGTGCGAGTGTCCGTGGCCGCCGTCGCCCGACTCGGACTCGGCCGGCTTGTCCATGATCGCGCTCTCGGTGGACAGGATCAGCCCGGCCACCGAGCTGGCGTTGGCCAGGGCGGCCTTGGTCACCTTGACCGGGTCGACGATGCCGGCCTGGACCATGTTGGTGAACTGCCCAGTGGCCGCGTCCAGACCCTCACCGGCCGGCAGATCTCGGACCTTGGCCACGACGACGTAGCCCTCGAGGCCGGCGTTCTGGGCGATCCAACGCAGCGGCTCGACCAGGGCACCGGCCACCACGCGCACGCCGGTGGCTTCGTCGCCGGTCAGTCCCAGGTCGCCGTCGAGCACACTGGCGGCCTGTACGAGCGCCGCACCGCCGCCGGCGACGATGCCCTCCTCGACCGCAGCCTTGGTGGCGGCGATGGCGTCCTCGATGCGGTGCTTCTTCTCCTTGAGCTCGACCTCGGTGGCGGCGCCGACGTTGATCACGCCGACCCCACCGGCCAGCTTGGCCAGCCGCTCCTGAAGCTTCTCGCGGTCCCAGTCCGAGTCGGTGGTCTCGATCTCCGTGCGGATCTGGGCGATGCGCGCGTCGATGTCGCTCTGGGTGCCGGCGCCGTGGGTCACTGTGGTGTCGTCCTTGGTGACGACGACCCGGCCCACCGTGCCGAGCGCGTCGAGCCCGACCTGGTCGAGCTTCAGGCCGATCTCCGGGGAGACGACCTGAGCGCCGGTGACGATGGCCAGGTCCTGCAGGAACGCCTTGCGTCGGTCCCCGAAGTACGGCGACTTGACCGCGACGACGGACAGGGTCTTGCGGATGCCGTTGACGACCAGGGTGGACAGGGCCTCGCCGTCGACGTCCTCGGCGATGACCAGCAGGGGCTTCTTGGCCTCGACGACCTTCTCCAGCAGGGGAAGCAGGTCGGTGATCGAGCTGATCTTCTGAGTGGTGATGAGGACGTAGGGGTCGTCCAGGACGGCCTGCTGGCTCTCCGGGTCGGTGACGAAGTAGGGCGAGATGTAGCCCTTGTCGAACTGCATGCCCTCGGTGAACTCGAGTTCGGTCGAGAGCGTATTCGACTCCTCGACGGTGACGACGCCGTCCTTGCCAATCTTGGCCAGGGCCTCACCGATCAACCCGCCGATGGTGGCATCCTGGGCCGAGATGGTGCCGACGTGGGCGATGGACTTCTCGTCGTCAACCGGGATGGCCGCCTTGTCCAGCGCCTCGGTCACCGCCTCCACCGCGGCGTCCATGCCGCGCTTGAGCGCGCCGGGATCCGCACCGGCGGCTACGTTGCGCAGGCCGGCCCGCACGAGCGCCTGGGCCAGGACGGTGGCGGTGGTGGTGCCGTCGCCGGCGACGTCGTTGGTCTTGGTCGCCACCG
>JBDUAD010000120.1:0-7428 GCA_040004775.1 bacterium
GCACGTCACCGGCCGCCTTGTGGCCGAAGCGGAAGTTCTCCCCCACCACCACCGCCGCGGTGTGCAGGTGCTCGACCAGCACCTGATGGACGAACTCTGCCGCCCCGAGCCGGCTGAACTCCAGCGTGAAGGGGAGTACGCACAGCACGTCGACGCCGAGTGACTCGATCAGCTCGGCCTTGCGGCGGGGCCCGGTCAGCACCGCTGGGTGGCTGCCCGGCCTGACCACCTCGGCCGGGTGCGGGTCGAACGTGAGGACGACGGCGGGCAGCCCGGTGTCCCTGGCCCGCTCGACGGTGCGGCCGATGATCGCCTGGTGTCCCCGGTGCACGCCGTCGAACACCCCGATCGTCACCACGCACCTGCCCCAGCCCCCGGGTGCCTCCTGCACCCCGCGCCAGCGCTGCACCCTGCCTCCTCGCGGTGGACGGACTCGCTGCCGAGCCTATTCGCCGCCCGGCGCGGCGGGGGCGAGCACCACGAGCGGTCTTGCCACCTCGCCGCTCTCTTCGAGCAGGGCCAGGACGGCGCCGTCCGGGCCGAAGGCACCGTAGGGCCCGCTGCGGCCCATGGCGTCGAGCGGCCGCCCGTGGGAGAGCAGCCGCGCCTGCTCCCGATCGACGTCGCGGCGCGGGAAGCAGGCGGTCACCACCTGGGCCAGCGGGACGGTCACGGGGGACGCCAACCCGGCCAGTGCCTCGAGCGGGTGCGCGTCAGCCAGGGTGAAGGGACCGACCCGGGTGCGGCGCAGGGCGGTGAGGTGTCCACCCACCGCCAGAGCCGCTCCCAGATCGCGGGCGATGGCGCGGATGTAGGTCCCCGTCGAGCAGTCCACCCGGATGTCGACGTCGACGAGACCGGGGCGGTCATGGCGCACGGCGAGTACGTCGAGCCGGCTGACGGTGACCCGCCGGGCCGCCAGATCTACCTGCTCACCGGCTCGCACCTGGGCATAGGCCCGGCGGCCGCCCACCTTGATCGCCGAGACCGCAGAGGGGACCTGCTCGATCTCACCGACGAAGGCAGCCGCCGCCTGCCGCACCTGTGCCTCCGTGATATCCGCCGAATCGACCTCCCGTACGAGGTCACCCTCGGCGTCGTCGGTCACCGTCGACCGCCCGAGACAGACGGTGGCGTCGTAGGATTTGTCGGTCAGCGCCAGGTGGCCGAGCAGCCGGGTGGCCCGCCCCACGCCCAGCAACAGGACGCCGGTGGCCATCGGGTCCAGCGTGCCGGCGTGGCCCACCCTGCGGGTGCCGGCGATCCGGCGGACCCTGGCCACCACGTCGTGGGAGGTCCGGCCGCCCGGCTTGTCGACGACGCAGAGCCCGTCCTCAGGCGCTGACATGGGGGGCGGTGTCCAGCGCGGAGCGCAGCGCCTTGACCGCCACGTCCAGCGAACCGTGGGCGGTGAAACCCGCGGCGAACCGATGTCCGCCACCGCCGAGGTCGACCGATATCCGGCCGACGTCGATGCGGCCCTTGGACCGCAGGGACACCGCCCAGGACTCGTCGGAGAGCTCCTTGTAGACCGCCGCCACTTCGGCCTCGCGGGCGGTCCGCACCACGTCGATGACCCCCTCGACCTGGTCCATGCCAAGGTCGCGGGAGCGCAGGTCGGCCACCGTGGAGTAGGTCCACACCAGTCCCAGGCCGCCCGCGACAGCCGACTCCAGGGTGGCCCGGGACATGATTTCACCGGTGAGCGACACCCAGGCGTAAGGATGGGTGTCGTAGAGCTCGCGGGCAATCAGGTCGTGCCGGATCCCGGTCGCGAGCAGCCGCGCGGCCAACTGGTGAACCTGCGGGGTGGTGGAGGCGTAGCGGAAAGACCCCGTGTCGGTGCTGAGGCCGGTGTACAGGCAAGCTGCCTGGTCGTGGTCGATCGGCTCGCCGAGCCGGTCGATCAGTTGCGTGACGAGCACTGCCGTCGCCGCGGCCGAGGTGTCGATGAGATGGATGTGGCCGTAGCCGGTGTTGGAAGGGTGGTGGTCGATGACGATCACCACGCCGGCCGGCTGCACCCGGTCGGCGAGGTCGCCGAGGCGGTCGAGGCTCCCCGTGTCGAACGTCACGAGCACCTCGGGACGGGCCGGGGCATCGGCCGGTACGACCAGCAGGTCCTGACCCGGCAGGTGCGCCAGCGTGTCGGGCACGGTGAACGGCTCGCTGAAAGAAACCGACACCCGGCGCCCGGCCCGGCGCAGTGCCATGCCGAGGGCCAGCGCACTGCCGAGGGCGTCGCCGTCAGGGTTGAGATGACAGGCCAGCAACAACTCCCCGGACGTCTGCAGCGCCGCCAAGGCAGCAGCCCAGTCGTCCTCAGTGGGCAGCGACCAGCTCACGAGGCCTCATCCGACGGCCCGTCGGCGTCGTCACCGGCCCTGCGGTAGGGGTCGGCCTCCCCGGCTGGGGACGCCCCCGCAGCGGCCCGCCGCACCTCGGCATCTGCGGCGCGGGCCTGCTCGAGAATCTCGTCGATCTGCCGGGCGCTGTCGGGGATGCGGTCGGTCACGAACGCCAGTGACGGGGTGAATTTGATCCCCGTCTGCCGGCCGACCTCGGCCCGCAGTACACCACGCGCGCTGTCCAGGGCCATGGCAGTGGCCTGCTGCTCCCCGGCGTCGCCGAGCACTGTGTAGAAGACTGTCGCCTCGCGCAGGTCGGGCGTCACCCGGACGTCGGTGAGGGTCACCATGCCCAGTCGGGGGTCCTTGACCTGGGTGAACAGGGTCTCGGCAACTACCTCGCGGATGCGCACCGCGAGCTTGCGGGCACGTGCTGCGTCAGCCATGACCGGCGCGCTCCTCATCAGTCGAGCTCATCAGCTGCCGTCGTACGGAGAGCAACTCCAACTCCGGCCTCCCCTCCACCAGCCGCTCGCACGCGTCAAGGACGTCGCGCACGTGCCAGGCATCGGCCGCCACAGTAGCCACCCCGACCTCCGCCCGCCGATGCAGCGACGCTCCCCCCACTTCGGCAACAGCCACATCCAGCCGCCTGAGAGCAGCCAGCACGGGGCGCACAAAGGCACGCTTCTCCTTCAAAGAAGCCACCCCAGCCGGCAGCAGAACATCAAAGAGCGCCGAACCTACGAACACCGGCTCTCTCCTATCGAGTCAGCGGGAGGGAGGGGCGGCCCGGTACTTGCGCAGGACGTGAAGTGCCGTACCGGTCCAGGCAAGTAACGGGCCGCCCCCGACCTAGGCCCTCGGCTTTTCGCGCAGCTCGAACGTCTCCACCACGTCGTCGATCGCGATGTCGTTATAGGTGCCGAGTCCTATCCCGCACTCGAACCCTTCGCGAACCTCGGTCGCATCGTCCTTGAACCTCTTGAGCGACTCGATCGTGAGGTTGTCGGCCAGGACTGTGCCGTCGCGGATGACGCGGGCCTTGGTATTGCGGCGGATGACGCCGGACCGCACTATGCAGCCGGCAATGTTGCCGAACTTCGAGGAGCGGAACATCTCCCGGACCTCGGCAGCGCCCAGCTGCACCTCTTCGTACTCGGGCTTCAGCATGCCCTTGAGCGCGCTCTCGACATCGTCGATCGCCTGGTAGATCACCGAGTAGAAGCGGATGTCGACGTGCTCGCGCTCGGCCATCTCCCGAGCCCGGCCCTCCGGCCGGACGTTGAAGCCCAGGATCACCGCGTCGGAGGCGCTGGCCAGGTTGACGTCGTGCTCGGTCACCGAGCCGACACCGCGGTGGATGATCCGCAGCGCTACCTCGTCGCCGATCTCGATCTTGAGCAGCGCGTCCTCGAGAGCCTCGACGGAGCCGGAGACGTCACCTTTGAGGATGAGCGCCAGCTGCGTCTTCTCGCCTTCCTTGAGCTTTTCGAAGATCGACTCCAGCGTCGGCCGCCCGCGGCTGACCGCGAGCTGCGCGTTGCGCTCCCGGGCCTGCCGCTGGTCGGCGATCTGCCGCGCCATGCGGTCCTCGGCGACGACGAGGAAGTTGTCGCCGGCACCGGGGACAGACGTGAACCCCAGCACCTGCACCGGCCGTGACGGCCCGGCCTCCTCGACCGGCGAGCCGGTGTCGTCAAGCATCGCGCGGACCCGCCCGAAGGCGTCGCCGGCGACTATCGAGTCGCCCACGCGCAACGTGCCGCGCTGCACGAGGACGGTCGCTACCGGCCCGCGCCCGCGGTCCAGGTGCGCCTCGATCGCCACACCCTGCGCGTCGACGTCGACCGGCGCGGACAGATCCAGAGCGGCGTCGGCCGTCAGGGCAATAGCCTCCAGCAGCTCGTCTATGCCGATCCGCTCCTTGGCGGAGACGTCGACGAACATGGTGTCGCCGCCGTACTCCTCGGCGACCAGGCCGTATTCGGTCAGCTGGCCACGCACCTTGGTGGGGTCGGCACCTTCCTTGTCGACCTTGTTGACCGCCACGACGATCGGCACGTTGGCCGCCTGCGCGTGGTTGAGCGCCTCGATGGTCTGCGGCTTGACGCCGTCGTCGGCCGCGACGACCAGCACGACGATGTCGGTGGCCTGCGCACCGCGGGCCCGCATGGCGGTGAAGGCCTCGTGACCCGGCGTGTCGATGAAGGTGATCAGCCGGTTCTCCCCGGATTCGGAGATCTTGGCGTGTACCTGGTAGGCACCGATGTGCTGGGTGATGCCGCCCGCCTCGCCGCCGACGACGTCGGTCTGCCGGATCGCGTCCAGCAGCTTGGTCTTGCCGTGGTCGACGTGGCCCATGACGGTGACGACGGGTGGCCGGATGACCATCTTGGCGTCGTCGTAGTCGCCGTCGAACTCCAGGTCGAAGCGGGCCAGCAGCTCACGGTCCTCATCCTCGGGGCTGACGATCTGCACGTCGTAGTTGAGCTCCGTGCCGACCAGCTGCAATGTCTCGTCGGTGCACGACTGGGTCGCCGTGACCATCTCACCGAGGCCGAAGGCCACCTGCACCAGCGAGCCTGGGTTGGCGTTGATCCGGTCGGCGAAGTCCGAGAGCGAGGCACCGCGCGGCAGGCGCACGATCGAGCCGTCACCACGCACGTCACCGGACTCCATGGTCGGCGCCGAGAGGTTGTCGAACTCCTGACGCCGCTGCTTCTTGCTCTTGCGCCCGCGTACGGGGCCACGGCCACCGGGACGGCCGAAAGCGCCGGCCGCCCCACCGCCGCGCCCACGGCCGCCGCCACCGCGGAAGCCACCACCCCCGGGGGGCCCGCCACGGGTGCCGGCACCGGCACCTGCGCCACCGGGGGATCCGCCGGGGCCGCCGGGTGTGCCGCGGTAGCCACCGCCGCCGCCGGCACCGCCGGGGCCGCCCGTCCCGCCGCGGTAGCCACCTGAGCCCGCACCGCCGGGGCCGCTCGTCCCCCCCCGGAAACCGCCGGCGCCGGGACCGGCCGGGCGGCCGAGGCCGGGACCGGCAGTGCCGTTACGGAAGCCGCCCGCGCCGGGGCCGGCCGGGCGGAAGCCGGGACCGCCAGGACCGCCGGCACCCGGGCGCGGCGGCATTCCGGTCCCGCCGGGCCGCGGCGGGACCATGCCCGGGTTGGGACCCGGAGCACCCGGCCGTGGGCCGGCCGGCCGCGGCGGCATGCCGGGCACAGCAGCCGGCCGCGGCGGGGCGACCGGCCGTGCCGGGTTGCTCGGGTTGACGCCGAAAGGATTGTTGCCCGGCCGGGGGCCAGGCCGGGCGGCCGGACGCGGCGGCATGCCCGGGGTGCCCAGATCGCCGGAACGGCTGCCGGCCTCGGGGGCTGGTGACGGCGAGGCGACGGCAGGCTGTCCGCTCGCGGCGGTCGCCGGGGCGTGCACCGCCGGGCCCAGGTCAGCGCTGGCGGGAGCTGCCTCGATCCGGGGCGCCGGCGCGGCAGCGGCGGACGGGTCAGCCGCCGCCTTTGCGACCGCCTTCTTGGCGGCGGGGCGGCCGGCCTTCTTGACGTCCCCGGCCGACTGGGCGGGGAACGCCTCCTTGAGCTTGCGCGCGACGGGCGCTTCCACCGTCGACGACGCGGACTTGACGAACTCACCGAGCTCCTTGAGCTTGCTCATGACGTCCTTGCTGGGGACGCCGAGCTCCTTTGCCAGCTCGTGTACGCGGGCCTTGCCTGCCACTGGTCTCCTCATCCGAAGCCGGGCGGCGGGTCCGCTCCAACTTCTGCTTACGCGGTAAGTCTGCTCATTGCTTCGACTTCATCGAGTGCTCATCGGGTGTCGACCTGTCTTTCGTGAAGTGCCCGGGAGGCTCCCGGCCCGTCCTTCGGTGCTGTGCCGCTCGACGTAGGCGCGCAGGGCGGTGAGGTCGAGCGCGTCACGCACCTTGAAGGCACGGGCGAACGCTCGACGCCGCTCCGCGAGTGCCAGACAACCCGGGTCGAGGTGCAGTGAAGCTCCTCGACCGGGCAGCCGGCGCGGGGAATCCGGGACTACCGACAGACCATGGTCACCGGATACCACGACCACGCGCAACAACTCAGCAGCGGCCGCCCGCTCCCGGCAGCCCACACAGGTGCGAACTACGCACATGGGGGAACCGGGGCCGTTCGACGCGCCATTGAGGAGTCTACCGCGCCTGCTGGTCATGTGGGGCATGCGAGGTGCCACGGGCGGCTGCCGGAGGTCCGGCGGGAGACTCCTCGGCAGACTCGGCAGGCTCGGCATCGCCGTGGATGTCGATCCGCCAGCCCGTCAGTCGGGCCGCAAGCCGCGCGTTCTGCCCCTCCTTGCCGATCGCCAGGGACAGCTGGTAGTCGGGCACGGTGACGCGGGCCGCCCGCGCGTCGGCGTCGACGACCTCCACCCGTACGACCCGCGAGGGCGACAGGGCGTTCCCGACGAACCGGGCCGGGTCCTCGGCATAGTCGATGATGTCGATCTTCTCGCCGTGCAGTTCGGACATGACGTTGCGCACCCGGGCCCCGAGCGGACCGATGCACGCGCCGCGCGCGTTGACCCCGGCCACCGTCGAGCGCACGGCGATCTTGGAGCGGTGGCCCGCTTCGCGGGCGACCGCCACGATCTCGACGGTCCCGTCGGCGATCTCCGGCACCTCCAGGGCGAACAGCTTGCGTACCAGGTTGGGATGGGTCCGGGAGAGCGTGATCTGCGGACCGCGGAAGCCCTTGGTGACGCCGACGACGTAGGACTTGATGCGGGTGCCGTGCGCGTAGACCTCGCCCGGCACCTGCTCGCCGGCCGGCAGCAGGGCCTCGACCTTGCCCAGGTTGACCAGCACGAGGCCCCGGTCGGCCCGGCCCTCGTGCTGCTGGATGATGCCGGCCACCACGTCGCCCTCGCGGCCGGAGTACTCCCCGAAGGTCACCTCGTGTTCGGCGTCGCGCAGGCGCTGCAGGATGACCTGCTTGGCGGTCATGGTGGCGATCCGGCCGAAGTCCCCCGGCGTGTCGTCCCACTCGCGGACGACGGCACCGCTCTCGTCGACCTCCTGCGCCCAGAC
>JBDUAD010000121.1:0-7372 GCA_040004775.1 bacterium
CACTCGATCAACGAGCGGCAGTCGAGGTGGGCCGGCACTGGTGAGGCCGATTGGATTACCCCCGCGACCGGCGAACCGTACCAAGGTCGAGACCAAGTGCCAAGATCGTCCATCACGACACCCCGAGCCAAGTGATCAAGCGGCTGTACCCTATCCGACTTAACGGACATCCCTGACGCGTAAGGGATGGGGCACAGCTCGCCTATCTCGATCAATGCGGCTGCACCGCCTTCATCGCCGGTATTCGACGCGGCCCGACCCGACGGGTTCGGTCAGTTCACACCCGCAGACTTCGCCGCCGTCGTGGGCGGCGACGAGGGACCGCAGCCGTAGCCGACCGGGGGCGCCAAGCGCCGCGTTCTCCGGCAGCTCTTGGCGCTATCAGTGCCCGGCGGTACGGGTTTAGTTTCCGGTCATGAGAGAAACGCCGAGGCCTTGCCTGTCGGTGTTGGCCGTACCGGTCATCGTCGCCCCGTTGCTGGTTCTCGGTGGCTGCGGTGGGTCCGGTTCGACCTCCCGCGCATCCAGTGCCTCTTCAGCCTCGACGTCGGAGCTCAGCTCAGCCTCCAGTTCGCCAGCCACCGCGTCATCAGCGGCGGCCTCGAGTCCCGCTGCGGTCCGGCTGCTGACGACTGCCCAGTTGCGGGCTGCTCTCCTACCGCTGGACCAGGTCCCCGCCGGGTACAGCGAGGACACCAGCCCCAACAAGCCGAGCACTAAGACGTTCTGCGGCTACAAGCAACCGACACTGCCGACTCAAACTGTGGTGAAGACCTACCTCAAGGGCGCGGGGCTTTCGACTGAACTGCTGGGTGTCGGCATCCGCCAGTATCGAAGCCCGGCCGACGCGCATGGTGCGTTCGTTGCGCTGAGAACCACTATGAAAACGTGTCGCAAGGACACCATCGGCGGGGAACAGGCCACCTATGCCCTCGTCAACATCCCGCAGGCCGGCGACGGATCCATCGCAATCCGCATCGAGACAGCCGGCGCCACGATCCTGCAGGGCTTCGCCGTCGCCGGGGCGGCCCTCATCCATGTCGGTAACGGCGGCGCGGTGAATGCCGACGGCGACGTCGTGTCCAGGTACCTGGGCCGGCAGGTCTCGCGATATCTGGCCACCGCTGCGCGTTAGCTACGCGGGCCGCCATCGTCCCAGTGATCAGCTCGACGGCTGGGCGATCGCCGTCGCCACCGCGTGCAGGGCGTCGGTGACCACGGCGTAGTAGGCCCACTTGCCCCGTTGCTCCCGGGTGAGGAAGCCGGCGTCGACCAGGACCTTCAGGTGGTGGGAGACGGTGCCCTGGCTCAGCCCGACGGGTTCGGTCAGTTCACACACGCAGGCTTCGCCGCCGTCGTGGGCGGCGACGAGGGACAGCAGCCGTAGCCGACCGGGGTCGCCGAGCGCCTTGAGCCGGTGGGCCAGCTGCTCGGCGTCGGGCTGGCTCAGCTGCGAACCGGTGACCGGGGAGCAGCAGACGACCGCGTCGGTGGAGGCGGATCGGGTCGCGGTCACTGCGGTGGTCATGGTGTCCAGTGTGCCACGCATTGACAGGAATCGATAGGACTGGCACTGTAAGACGTATCGACAACCATGGATGCGAGGGCTTGCGATGACGACGACCGATGACCAGATCCGTGAGCAGGTTCGACAGCGCTACGCGGCGGCGGCGACTGCGGTGAGCACCACGCAGGGGAACGCGTTGGCGCTGGTCGACGCGTCCGGCTGCTGCGGTCCAGCGGCGGTGAACGCGTCGTGCTGCGACGGCGCCAGTGAGGTGGACGCGGCATTCGGGTCGGCGCTCTACAGCGCGGACGAGCGGAGTGAGCTGCCCGCGGAGGCCGTGGCGGCGAGTCTGGGGTGCGGCAACCCGATGGCCGTGGCCGACCTCCGGCCCGGCGAGCGCGTCTTGGACCTCGGCTCGGGCGGCGGCATCGACGTGCTGCTCTCGGCGCGGCGGGTCGGGCCAACCGGCTACGCCTACGGCGTCGACATGACCGACGAGATGCTCGATCTGGCGCGCGGCAACGCGGCCAAGGCCGGCGTGGACAACGTCGAGTTCGTGAAGGGCACCATCGAGGCGATTCCGCTGCCGGACGCCGCGGTGGACGTCGTGATCTCCAACTGTGTGATCAACCTGTCGACCGACAAGTCCGCCGTCATCGCCGAGATGTTCCGAGTGCTGACCCCCGGTGGCCGCCTAGGCATCTCCGACGTCGTCGCCGAGGACCACCTCAGCCCGGCCGACCGGGCCGAGCGTGGCTCCTACGTCGGCTGCATCGCCGGAGCCCTGTCCCGCAGCGAGTACCTCACCGGCCTGGCCGCCGCCGGATTCACCGACGCCGCGGTGACGTTCAGCCACGAGGCCGCACCGGGCCTGCACGGCGCGATCGTCAACGCGACCAAGCCGCTGGCCTGCTGCGGCGCCGCCGACCACGCCACCTGCTGCGACGCTTCCGCCACGGCGTCCTGCTGTGGCGGCGCCGCCGGGCACGTGGCGGGCGCGTGCGGCTGCCAGTGATCCACGTCGACGCGGCGGTGCCGTGAACGCCGCGTCGGCCCGGCCGATGCTGGCCGAGTTCGTGGGCACGGCGTTCCTCGTGATGGCTGTCGTCGGGTCCGGCATCGCCGCCGCCCGCCTGTCCCCCAACGACGTCGGGCTGCAACTGCTGGAGAACAGCCTGATCACCGGTGCCGCGTTGATCGCGTTGATCCTCGCTCTCCAGCCGGTGTCAGCCGCGTTCAACCCGGTGGTCACCGTGCTCGAGCGGGGCTTCGGCGCGATCGGCACCAGTTCGGCGGTGGCCCTGATCGTGGCCCAGTTCGCCGGTGGGATTCTCGGCGTGACCGTGTCCAACCTGATGTTCGGCCTGCACCCGATCGCCATCTCGACCCATCACCGCAGCAGCGGCGGGGTCTGGCTCGGCGAGGTCGTAGCCACCCTCGGGTTGCTGGTCGTCGTCTTCGGTACGGCCCGCAGCGGGCGCAGTGACCGCATCGCCTACGCCGTCGGCGCCTACATCACCGCCGCCTACTGGTTCACCAGCTCCACCAGCTTCGCCAACCCCGCCGTCACCGCGGCCCGCATGTTCAGCAACACCTTCGCCGGCGTTGCCCCGTCCTCGGCACCGATGTTCGTCCTCATGCAGCTGGTCGGTGCCGCCCTGGGCTACCTGCTGATCCGCGTCCTGTATCCCGACTCCTCACACACCGCCGTCGTCGTCGCGACGACCACCAGCTGAAAGGGTCACCGCATGCCGGCCAAGCCGTCCGTGCTGTTCGTCTGCGTCCACAACGCCGGCCGCTCGCAGATGGCCCAGGGCTGGCTCACCCACCTGGCCGGCGACCGCGTCGAGGTCCGCTCCGCCGGCTCCGAGCCGGCCGAGGCCATCAATCCGATCGCGGTCGCAGTGATGGCCGAGGTCGGTATCGACATCGCCGCGGGCGAGCCGAAGATCCTCACCGTCGACGCCGTGCGCGGATCCGACGTCGTCATCACCATGGGCTGCGGTGACACGTGCCCGATCTTTCCCGGAAAGCGCTACGAGGACTGGGACCTGCCCGACCCCGCCGGGCAAGGCCCGGACGCGGTTCGCCGCATCCGCGACCAGATCCGCGACCGCGTCCAGGCGTTGCTCGGTGAGCTGCTCCCGTTTCCCGGCTGACGAACTCAACTGTCGTAGGACCGTCGTAATCTGTTCGCCATGACCGACAGCACTGGTGACACCGCCGGTCGGCCCGGTGCCACCGACCAGCCGTCAGCCGACGCAACCAGCACATCAGACGACAGCGAAGCGAGCACGGGCTGGGTTCCGCCGCCGTGGGAGCCGCCGCTGGCCGGTACCGAGGTCGAGCACCTGCTCGGCGCCCTGGACCGGCAACGGGCGACGTTTCGGTGGAAGGCCGACGGCCTGGACCCCGCGGGGCTGAACACCAAGATCGGCGCCTCGGCGCTCACCCTCGGCGGACTGCTCAAGCACCTGGCCGTCGTGGAGGACGAGAAGTTCACCGTATGGCTGTCCGGGGCACCGCTGGGCGAGCCGTGGGTGAGCCTCGGCGGCCCTCCCGCCGGCGATGACACCGATGAGTGGGTCTTCACCACGGCGGCCGACGACTCGCCGGAGCACCTGTACGCGTTGTACGACGGCGCGGTTCAACGCTCGCACCGAAGACTGGCCGTCGCGTTGACGAATGGTGGGCTGGACCAGCCGGTCGACATCCGGTTCGGCGATCTGGGTCACCTCAGCCTGCGCCGGCTGCTGTTCGACCTGCTGGAGGAGTACGGACGGCACACCGGTCAGGCGGACCTGCTCCGCGAGGCGGTCGACGGCCGGGTCGGCGAGGACCCGCCGGCTGACTGGCGGCCTGCGTGGGCGGAGACTATGGGCCTCGGTAAGGCGCCGACGTAGGCCGCCAGATGCTCGCCGGTCAGGGTGGAGCGGGCGGCGACAAGGGCGGCGGGTGGGCCCTCGAAGATGATGCGGCCACCCTCGTGGCCGGCGCCGGGACCGAGGTCGATGATCCAGTCGGCGTGCGCCATGACCGCCTGGTGGTGCTCGATGACGATGACCGACTTGCCGGAGTCGACGAGCCGGTCGAGCAGGCCGAGCAGCTGCTCGACGTCGGCGAGGTGGAGGCCGGTCGTCGGCTCGTCGAGGACGTAGACCCGGGTGGGCGGGGTCCGATTCCCGATGTGGGTGGCCAGCTTGAGCCGCTGCCGTTCGCCGCCGGACAGCGTGGTGAGCGGCTGGCCGAGACTGAGGTAGCCGAGCCCGACGTCGGCGAGCCGCTCGAGGATCTTGTGCGCCGCGGGCGTGCTCCCCGGGCCGTCGGCGAAGAACTCCAGGGCCTCGCCGACCGGCATCGCCAGCACCTCGCTGATGTCCTTGCCGCCGAGCGTGTACTTCAGCACCTCGGTCTGGAACCGCTTTCCCTCGCACACCTCACACGGGACGGCGACACCGGCCATCATCGCCAGGTCGGTGTAGATGACACCGGCGCCGTTGCAGTTCGGGCAGGCGCCCTCGGAATTGGCGCTGAACAGAGCCGGCTTCACCCCGTTGGCCTTCGCGAACGCCGTGCGGATCGGGTCGAGCAGGCCGGTGTACGTCGCCGGGTTGCTGCGCCGCGAGCCGCGGATCGCCGCCTGGTCGACGGACACCACCCCGTCCCGGCCGGACACTGAGCCGCGGATCAGCGAGCTCTTGCCCGAGCCGGCCACCCCGGTGATGACGACCAGGACGCCCAGCGGGATGTCGACGTCGACGTCCTGCAGGTTGTGGAGGGTGGCGCCGCGCACCTCCAGCGCACCCGAGGACGTCCGCACCGACGGCTTCAGGGCGGCGCGGTCGTCCAGATGCCGCCCGGTCAGGGTGCCACTGACCCGCAGCCCGTCGAGCGTGCCCTCGAAGCAGACCGTGCCGCCGGCCGTACCGGCACCGGGGCCGAGGTCGACCACGTAGTCGGCGATCGCGATCGCCTCCGGCTTGTGCTCCACGACGAGCACCGTGTTGCCCTTGTCGCGCAGCTGCCGCAGCAGGTCGTTCATCCGCTCGATGTCGTGCGGGTGCAACCCGATCGTGGGCTCGTCGAAGACGTAGGTGACGTCGGTGAGTGACGACCCGAGGTGGCGGATCATCTTGGTGCGCTGGGCCTCGCCGCCCGACAGCGTTCCTGAAGGACGCTCGAGGCTGAGATAGCCCAGCCCGATGTCCACGAACGACTCCAACGTGTGCTCCAGCGACGCCAGCAGCGGCGCCACCGACGGTTCGTCCAGGTCCCGCACCCACTTGGCCAGGTCGCCGATCTGCATCGCGCTCGCGTCGGCGATGTTGACTCCCATGATCGTGGCCGACCGAGCCTGGGTGCTGAGCCGGGTGCCGTCACACTCGGGGCACGTGCTGAAGGTCACCGCTCGCTGTACGAAGGCGCGGATGTGGGGCTGCAGGGCGTCGACATCCTTGGACAGCATCGATTTCTGGAGCTTCGGGATCAGCCCCTCGTAGGTGAGATTGATGCCGTCCACCTTGATCTTGGTCGGCTCCTTGTAGAGGAGGTCGTTCAGTTCTCTCTTGGTGAACTTCTTGATCGGCTTGTCCGGGTCGAAGAAGCCGCAGCCGGTGAAGATGCGGCCGAACCAGCCGTCCCGGCTGTAGCCGGGGACCGTGAGCGCACCCTGGTTGAGCGACCGGCTGTCGTCGTAGAGCTGGGTGAGGTCGATGTCGTTGACCGCGCCCCGGCCCTCGCAGCGCGGACACATGCCGCCGAGAATGCTGAAGCTCCGCCTCTCTTTGGCCGTGCGGCCGCCGCGCTCCAGCGTCACCGCGCCGGCGCCACTGATGGAGGCGACGTTGAAGGAAAACGCCTGGGGTGAGCCGATGTGGGGTTTGCCCAGCCGGCTGAACAGGATGCGCAGCATGGCGTTGGCGTCCGTGGCGGTGCCGACCGTGGAGCGGGGGTCGGTGCCCAGGCGCTCCTGGTCGACGATGATCGCGGTCGTGAGCCCCTCGAGTACATCGACCTCGGGCCGCGCCAGCGTCGGCATGAACCCCTGCACGAAGGCGCTGTAGGTCTCGTTGATCAGCCGCTGCGACTCCGCGGCGATCGTGCCGAACACCAGCGAGCTCTTGCCCGAGCCCGAGACGCCGGTGAACACCGTCAGCCGGCGCTTCGGGATCTCGAGATGAAGGTCCTTCAGGTTGTTCACCCGCGCTCCGTGTACGCGGATCAGGTCGTGGCTGTCGGCATCGCGCGGGGCAGCCGGCCGCGCGTCCGTTGTCGGTGCCGCGCTCGGTGCGGTTCTCGGTGCCGTGCTCATCCTTGTCCCAATCTCAGGCCCTGGCGGCCGGACGCCGGCGGTTCAGCGCACCTGGTTGATGCGGATCATGTTGCCCGCGGGATCGCGAAAGGCGCAGTCGCGGATCCCGTACGGCTGCTCGGTCGGTTCCTGGACCACCTCGACGCCGCTGGCCTGCAGCTGAGCGAAGGTGGCGTCGACGTCAGGGGTGGCCAGAACGATGCGGGCGTAGGTGCCCTTGGCCATCATCTCGGTGATCGTGCGGCGCTCGTCGTCGGTGACGCCGGGGTCGGCCCCCGGTGGCTCCAGGACGACGGCCACGCCGGGCTGGTCGGCGGGGCCGACGGTGAGCCAGCGCATCCCGCCGTAGCCGACGTCGTTGCGGACCTCGAAGCCGAGGGTGTCGCGATAGAAGGCCAGGGAAGCGTCCGGGTCGGTGTGCGGGAGGAAGGTCCAGTGAATGGTGAGGTCCATGCCGGTCACGCTAGGTGCGGCTCGGTGGCCCGCGCTTCTCGATTCCTGATCGGTCGGGTCACCTGCTTGGTCACGCACGACGGCATCTCCGCCGTCGGGCG
>JBDUAD010000040.1:0-24050 GCA_040004775.1 bacterium
GTGCACGAGAAGTGACTGTGCACGAGAAGTGACCGGGCACGAGAAGTGACCGGGCACGAGAAGTGACCGGGCACGAGAAGTGACTGGGCACGAGAAGTGACCGTGCACGAGAAGTGACCGGGCAGGATGGCCGCCGTGGCAGCGCAGCGGCTGGAGGCGGCGATCGAAGAGCTCTACGGGCTCGACCCGGAGGATTTCACCGCGGCTCGCACCCGCCTGGCGACCGAGGCCAAGGCGGCCGGTGACCAGGCGGACGCGAAAGCGATCACCGCGTTGCGCCGTCCCACCCGCAGCGCCGCGCTGGTCAACCGACTTGTACGGGCCGACCCGAGTGTGGCCGCGGACCTGAGCCGACTGGGCACGGACCTGGCGCAGGCTCAGCGGGCGCTCGACGGCACTCGGCTGCGCGAGCTCTCCGGTCGGCGGCGGCGCCTGATCGAGGACCTCACCCGGCGCGCGCTGCACACCGGTGGCGCGGCGCCCGCTGCGTCGGTGCGGAACGAGGTCGGCGCGACGCTCGAGGCGGCGCTGGCCGATCCCGCCGTGGCCGACCGTCTGGCCGAGGGCACATTGCTCAAGGCGGCCACCTGGGCGGGTTTCGGCACGCCGCCGCCGGATCTGCAGATCGTCCCGACGCCCGCTACGGCGAAGACAGCGGCACAGTCCAAGCTGGCCCCGGCGCATCGACGCGACGCGGCGGCCCAGAAGCGAGCAACTGCCGCCGAGAAGCGAGCCGAACAACGAGCCGCCGCCGAGCGCGCCGAGTCCGAACGGGCCCGTCAGGAGGCGATCGAGCGAGCCGAGGCCGAGGTGCTGGAAGCCCAGCGGGCGGTGGAGCAGACGAGAGCCGCGCAGGCCGTGGCCAAGGAAGATCTCCGTCGCGCCGAGGCGGAGGTCACCCAGGCTCGCCGTCGGGTGGATGCCGCGGCGAGCGAGGTCCGGGCCGCGGCCACCCAGCAGGCGCGAGCGGCGCAGGCGGCTCGGGCCGCCCGCCGCTGAGGGGCACGCGAACGGCGGCCTCGGACCGGCGTCCTCAGCCCGCGGTGGGCGCCGGCGCGCCGGGTTCCAGGTGCAGCGGCAGGCCGAATGCGCTGAACTGTGCGAGGTCCAGGAAGTGGGTGAACCGGGCGATGCGGCCGTCGTCGACATCGAGCACCTGGATGGCGAACGCCGAGTGGCCGCCCTGCGGGTCGCGACGGTACTGGGCAAACGCCGGGCAGCCGTTGACGGTGGACAACGGGATCAGGCGGGACCCACGGCATCCGGCGCCCGGGCCGAGCAACCACGTACGGATGTCGTGAGGGCCCTCGAGCCACATCGGGAAGGGCGGCATGGTCTGGACTGCGTCCTCGCGTAGCAGCGTGACCAGGCGGTCGATGTCGAAGCTCTCGAACGCCTCGACGTAGCGGGTCAGCAGCCGGCGGTGCTCGTCGTCGAGATCCTGCTCGAGCGGAGAATCATCCGCGTCGCGGGCGGCCAAGGTCGCCCGCGCGCGCTGCAGCGCGCTGTTGACCGACGCCTCACTGGTGTCCAGCAGCTCGGCCACTTCGGCCGCGCTCCAGCGCAGCACCTCACGCAGGACAAGCACGGCCCGCTGCCGGGGCGGAAGGTGCTGCAGGGCGGCGATGAAGGCCAGGCGCACGGAGTCGCGCTGGACGGCCAGCTCGGCCGGGTCGTCGGCCGCGGTGAGTACCTGCCGGTCGAGCGCCGGGCCGATCCACGACTCGGTAGGCAGCGGACCGGCCATCGCCGCGGCGGCGGGGGAGGACGGTGCCAGGTCGATCGGGAAGGCACGCCGATTGCGACCGTTCAGCGAATCGAGGCAGACGTTGGTGGCGATGCGGTAGAGCCACGTGCGCAGCGCCGAACGACCATCGAAGCGGTCGAGCCCGCGCCAGGCCCGCACCATCGTGTCCTGTACTGCGTCCTCGGCCTCATACACCGAACCGAGCATGCGGTAGCAGTAGCCGGTGAGGGCCACCCGGTGCTCCTCGAGCGCGGTCGAACCAGCCCGGCCGTTGACCGCCGCGGTGACGACATCGGTCATTGGCTGCTCCGATCACGACGGCGGACGGGGAACTCCGCCCAGCATAGGAAGGACGTCCGACCGCGGGAAGCGACGCGATCTCGACGGTGCCGCCCGCCGGTGGCACGCTCGAAGCCATGTGCCGCAACATTCGCGTCCTGAACAACTTCGATCCGCCGGCCACCTCGGACGAGGTGCACGCCGCGGCGCTGCAGTACGTGCGCAAGGTCAGTGGCTTTACGCGGCCGTCGGCGGCCAACCAGGAGGTGTTCGACCGCGCGGTGGCCGAGATCGCGCATCTGACCGAGCACCTGCTCGAGGACCTGGTGACCAACGCCGCGCCGCGGGACCGGGCCACCGAGGCGGCCAAGGCGCGCGCGCGGGCCGAGAAGCGATACGGCGTGCCGGTCGCGGGGTGAGTCGCGCGCGGGTCGCGGGTGAGTCGCGCGCGGTTCACGGGCAGGATGGGTCCATGCGATCTCGTCCGTCGTCCGCCGACGTGCTCAGGCCCGGGCCCGACCAGGAGTCGGTCTGGGACTACCCGCGGCCTCCGCGCCTGGAGCGGTCGACCCGCCGGGTCAGCGTGACCCACGGCGGCGTCACGGTGGCCGAGACCGATCGAGCCTGGCGGGTGCTCGAGACCAGCCACCCGCCGTCCTGGTACGTCCCCCGGGCCGACGTCGACCAGAGCCTGCTGCAGCCCTCATCGGCCCGGGCGACGGTGTGTGAGTGGAAGGGCCGGGCCACCTACTGGGACGTCGTGATCAGCGGGCGGACGGCCATCGAGGACCAGACGGTGACCGGCGCGGCCTGGTCCTACGAGGACCCGACGCCGGGCTTCGCCGAGCTGGCCGGCGCGCTGTCGTTCATGCCGAACCGGTTCCGCTGCTCGGTCGACGGCGAGTTGGTGCGTGCGCAGGACGGCGGGTTCTACGGCGGTTGGGTCACCGATGACGTCGTCGGACCGTTCAAGGGCGGACCCGGCACGCTCGGCTGGTGAGCCAAGCTGGTCCGTCAATCCGTGCGGCGGCGCAGCGTGGCCGCGGCCAGGACCAGAGCCACCGCGCTGAAGCCGGCCACCACGGCGACGTCGCGCAGGTAGTAGGCGTCGATGTCGGGCTGGGTGGCTACCCGCTGCAGCGCTGACACGGCGTAGGACACCGGCAGGACGTTGGACACCCAGCGCAGCACCGTCGCCATCTCCCCGCGCGGTTGGAACAGCCCACACAGCAACAGCTGCGGCAGCACGACGAGCGGCATCAATTGAAGGGCCTGGAACTCCGTCGCCGCGTAGGCACTCGCCAGCAGGCCGAGGGCCACGCCCAGCAGCGCGTCGATCAGGGTGACGACGAGCAGCGCCCACCAGGAGCCGAGCACGGTGAGGCCGAGCCAGTAGGCCACCGTCGCAGCCACGACCACCTGCGCCAGTGATACCGCGCCGAATGCCGCGGCGTAGCCGGCCAGCAGGTCGACCTTGCCCAGCGGGGTGGTCATCAGCCGCTCCAGCGTTCCGGTGGTGCGCTCGCGCAGCGTGGCCACCGAGGTCACCAGGAACATCAGCAGGAACGGAAAGATCCCCAGCAGGGCTGGGGCGATGCGGTCGAACACCGAGACCGAGTCGAAGACGTAGCGCAGCAGCACCAGGAGCAGGGCCGGGACGGCGACCAGCAGGACGATCGTGCGGCGGTCGTGACGCAGCTGGTCCAGGACGCGCCGGGCGGTGGCCAGCGTCAGCCCGGCGTTCACGCCGCCACCGCCCCGCGAATCAGCGCCAGGAAGGCGGCGTCCAGGTCGCCGGTGCCGGTGCGGCGCAGCAGCGCGTCGGGTGGCTCCGAGGCGATCACCCCGCCGTCGCGCAGCAGCACCAATTCCTCGCAGCGGGCGGCCTCGTCCATGACGTGACTGGAGACGATCAGCGTGACCCCGCCCCGGGCGAGCTCGGCGAACAGCGACCACAGCTGCTCGCGCAGGACCGGGTCCAGGCCGACGGTCGGCTCGTCGAGGACCAGCAGACGCGGCTCGCCCAGCAGTGCGGCGGCCAGGTTGACCCGCGAGCGCTGGCCACCGGACAGCCGTCCGGTCAGTCGGTCGGCGACAGCGGCCAGGTCTACCGTGGCCACGACCCGGTCGACGTCGCCGGCCGGCGCACCGAGGACGGCCGCGAAGTAGCGCAGGTTCTCCCGCACGGTGAGGTCGCCGTAGACCGACGCGGCCTGGGTGGCGTAGCCGACCTGGCGACGCAGCGGCGGCGACCCGGCCGGAGCGCCGAGGACGCTCACCGTGCCGCCCTGGATGCGCTGAGTGCCGACGATCGCGCGCAGCAGCGTGGTCTTGCCCGAGCCACTCGGCCCGAGCAGTCCGGTCACCGTTCCCGACCGCACCGCGAATGACACCGAGTCGAGCACCGTCGTCCCACCGCGCACCACGTGCAGCCCGTCGACCTCTACCGCTGAATCAACCATAGGGTTAAATTAAACTGTACGCGGTTCGCGGTCAAGAGCTCGCTCGACGGGAGAACCGGGACGGGCGCGGCCCAGGCGCGAGCTCCGCGAGGGAGCAGGGAGACTGCGGCCATGGCCAGTGCGGGGCGCCGACCCGGTCCCACCACCACCCGGGAGGAGATCCGCGAGGCCGCGCGCCAGCTGTTCGCCGAGCGCGGCTACCACGCGACGACGGTGCGGGCCATCGCCGCGCGGGCCGGCGTCAACCCGGCGCTCGTACATCACCACTACGGCAGCAAGGAACAGGTCTTCGCCGCCGCGCTGGCCCTGCCGTTCAACCCGGTCGACGTTCTGCGCGACGTGATCGCCACCGGGCCACGTGACGAGGTGGCCGATCGGCTGGTGCGCTTCTTCGTACGGGCCTGGCGCAGCCCGGACACCGGCCCGGCCCTGCAGTCGGCGCTGCGGGGTGCGGTGGCCACCGAGGAGGGCACGACCACCCTGCGCCAGTTCGCCGAAGGTGTCCTCGTCCCCTTCGCCGCCGCGGCGCTGGGCATCCCTGCGGTACGCGTGGCCGCGGCGGTATCCCACCTGCTGGGCTTCGCCCTGGTGTCGGCCATCGTCGGCGTCGAGCCCCTGCGGTCGGCTCCCGAGGATGAAGTGGTGGCGCTCTACGTTCCCGGGATCCGACGCCTGCTGCAGGGCTCGGCTGAGCAATGACTAATCTCGGCGGAGACTCGAGCGGGGATTTCCGTCTCACGGTGAACATGCACCGAACCTTGGGAGGACCTGCGTTGCCCCCGAAACCCTTGGCACCTCGATTGCGGGTGCGTGCGGTGGCCCCGCCGGGCCGGCCCACGTGACCGCTGAGTTCGCCCCTCCCCGTACCGCCCCGCGCCCGCAACCCACGTGGATCGCCGAGCACGAGCGGCGCGCGGCGGCGGTAGCCGATCTGCTGCGTCACACGGTCGACGCCCTGCCCGGTCCGGGCCGGGTCGCCTGCCGGCGCATCGTCGACGCCGGCGGCAAGGGCATCCGCCCGGAGCTCGTGCTTCGGTGCGCCGCAGTCACGCAGATCCGGCGGCCGGCGGATTCTCTCGTGGCTGCCGCGGTTGCAGTCGAACTGCTGCACCTGGCCACCCTCGTGCACGACGACCTCATCGACGGTTCCGACGTGCGCCGCGGCGTTGCCACGGTCCACCGCAGCGCCGGCAGTGCGGCGGCGGTCGTCACCGGCGACGCTCTGATTGCGGCCAGCCTGCACCTCGGACTGCGCTCCGGCGCTGACGCGGCCGGTGAGCTGGTCACCGCGTTGAGCGAGATGTGCGTCGGACAAGCCCTGGAGAGCGAGATCCCGTTGCGGCCGGTGCTGACCGCGGACGACGTCCTCGACGTGGCCGGGCGCAAGACCGGAGCGTTGCTGCGGGCGGCCTGCCGGCTCGGCGCCCGGCACGCCGGTCTGCCCCCGGACGACATCCAGGCCTTCGGCGCCTACGGCCGGCGCTTCGGCACCGCGCTGCAGGTGGTCGACGACGTGCTCGACTTCGTCTCCGAGCCGAGCCGGCTGGGCAAGCCGGTACAGGCCGACCTGGCCGCCGGCACCTTCACCTTGCCCGCGGTACTGGCGTTGGCCGCCGACGCGTCTGACCCGTCCGATCCGTCCGACCGGCGGGCGGTGCCGCGGCCCTCGGCCGGTCTCGACGCAGCGCAACGCCGCGAGCTCGGCGACCGGGTCGTCACCAGCGGGGCACTGGTGGCGGCGGCGGCCCGCTCAGCCGAGCTGGCCCGCGCCGCCGGTGCTGCGCTGTCCGGTGTCGGCGGCGACCCCGGCCTGGTGGACGCGCTGTCGGCAATGCCCCTGCAGTACGTGCGCGACCACCTCGACCGGCACGTGGCCGGTCGACATCGCGAGGCGATCGCGCGGGCCGTGCGATGACCGGGGCCACGTCGGCCGAGCGGCGGGAGCGCGTGACCGGGGCCACGCTGGCCGAGCGACGCGAGCGCGTAATCGGGAACGCTCTGCTGTTCGGCTTCGACCGCCTCGTCCTGCGCGAGCTGCGCGGGGTGTGGGTGCGCGGGGAACTGCCGACGACCGGCGCGGTGTGGATGACCAACCACCACAGCTGGTGGGACGTGTTCGCCGCGGTGGCCGTTCTGCGCCGCGAACACCCGGGCAAGCCCGGAGTGATCATGAACTCCGACAACCTGGCCACGATGCCGTTCCTGCGCGCGGCCGGCGCGCTCGGAACCCACGAGGTCCGCACCGCGGTGACCCGCGTGGCCGCCGGCGACGTGATGATCGTCTTCCCCGAGGGCGACCTGCGCCCGGCCGGACCGCTGGGGCCCGTGCGCCCGGGCGCAGATTGGATCGCCCGGCGGGCCGGCGTGCCGGTGGCCGTGGTGGCCACCCGCGTGGTCCTGCGCGGCCGCCAGGCGCCGGAGGCCTACCTCGACATCGAGCCCGGGACCGCGACGGCAGCGGCCGGACACGGACGGCCCAGCGGCCGCTCGGACTCCGAGCTGCTGGCCTCGCGCCTGGCCGTGCTCGACCTCGAGCTGGGCACCGCCGACCCCGACGTTGCGCTGCCCGGCTTCCGGCGGGTGGTGGCCGGGGCCCGCAGCTGGGAGGAACGCATCGCCGGATGGTCGGATGCGTGGACATCGACCCGCGCCCGCATCTCCCACCCCGCGTCGCCGTCCGGGCTCGCGTCCCGGTGAAGGTGGCGTCGGCGGTCGTCGGGTTCCTCGTGGTCAAGCTCTCGGTGCTGGTGCTCAACGTCGTCCGCTTCCCGGTCCTGCGATCCGACTCTGCGACTGCAAACGCGGCGACCGATGCCGACGGTGAGGCGGCGACAGCGGTGAGCGTCCTCGTGCCGGTACGCGATGAGGCCCACCGCCTGCCCGCCACCCTGGCCGGGCTGCTCGCCCTGCTCGATGCACCGGCCGGGGGCTCACCACCGGGGTGCGTGGCCGAGATCGTTTTCTGCGACGACGGCTCGATCGACGGCAGCGCGGACCTCATCAGGACCGCCGCGGGTGGTGATCCGCGGGTGCGGGTGATTTCCGGTGCGCCCCGCCCGGCGGGATGGGCCGGCAAGACGTGGGCCTGTGACCAGCTCGCCCGCGCCGCCCGGAGCGACCACCTGCTTTTCTGCGACGCCGACGTCGTCCTCGGGACGGGGGTGGTCGCCGCCGCGGTGGCCGAGCGCGAGCGCCAGGGCGCCGACCTGCTCTCGGTGTTTCCTCGGGAGCGCACCGGGTCTCTGGGCGAGCGACTGCTCGTGCCGCTTATCGACGACGTCCTGCTGTGCCTACTGCCGTTTCCGTTGCTGGCCGCACCGGTGCCCTCGGCGGCCACTGCCCACGGCGCGTTCCTGTTCACCGACCGGGCGGCCTACGACACGATCGGCGGGTTCGCCGCCGTGCGCGACGCGGTGGTCGAGGACGTCGCGCTGGCCCGGCTCACCCGCCGCCGCGGCCGCCGGCTCGGGCTGGCCCTCGGCGGTGACCTGGTGAGCACCCGGATGTACACCGGCTACCGCGCCGCCGTGGTCGGCATCGCCCGCGGCGTCGGACCGGTGGCCGGCAGTCGGGCCGCGCTCCTGCTGGGCTGGACGTGGCACGTCGTGGCCTACACGGCGCCGGTCGTGATCGCCGGCCGCGGGAGTCGTGGCCGCAGCGATCGCGGGAACGGTCCCGGTGCCACCCGGTTGTGGCGACTGGCCCTGACCCTGGCCGTCGTGGAGCGGCTCCTCGTCGAGGCCAAGACCGGCCGCCGGCAGTGGGTCGAGGCGTTGACCATGCCGCTGTCGCCCGTGGCGGCGGCGCCGGTCGTTTGGCGCGCTCTGCGTCCGGAGCACGAGTGGAAGGGTCGGCAGTACCGATGGTGAGGCCGTCGCCTTCGACGTCTCCGCCATTGGGCCACCTCGGCCGCTGGCGGGACGAACCGTTGGTCCTGCTCACCGAGGGCGCCGCCCTCGGCCCGGTGTTCGATCTGCGGCTGTGGCGGCGCGCGACGGTGGGCTACAGCCCGCAGTGGAATCAGCTCGTCCTCGGCGACCTGACCCGGTTCCGCAGCCGCGGCAGCTTGAGCCAGCTCTCGCCGTACCTGCACGGCGGCGTGGTTGCCGTCGATGCCCCCGAGCACAAGCAACGGCGGGCCGAGTTGAACCCGTCGTTCCACCGCCGGGCGGTCACGGACCTGCTTTCCGACCGGCTCGCCGTCGCGGTAAAGGCCGAGCTACCCGACGGAGCGTTCGACGCGGTGAGCTGGTCCTCGTCCGTGGTCCGCCGCTACCTGCGCGAGACGTTCGTCGGGCCGTCGTTCTCGAGCGAGCTGCTCGACCACTTCCTGGCCCCGCTCGACACGCCCCTGCCCGGCCCGCTGCTGCCCCGGCCGTTACGCATCCGGCGCATGGAGCGCGCCCTGGCCCGCACGCTGCGTTCGCCCGACGAGGGCACGCTGGCCGAGCACTTCGCCGGACTGGACAACGGTGTGGAGGAGGCCCGGGTGGCACTTGCCGCGGCCTACGACACCACCGCGCACGCCCTGTCCTGGGCGTTGTGGGAGCTCGCGGCGCGACCGGAACTTAACACCGGGGAGCTGACCGCGGAGATCGTCTCCGAGACGCTGCGGCTCTATCCGTCGGGATGGATTGGCAGCCGGATCTGCACCGCCGACACCGAGTTCGACGGCGCCGTCGTGCCGGCCGGTCGGCTCGTGCTTTACAGCCCGTACCTGACCCACCGCTCGGCCGAGCTCTGGGCGCACCCGACCGTCTTCCGCCCCGAACGCTTCCGCGACACCGCGCGCCCGGCGTGGGGATATCTGCCGTTCGCCGCCGGGGAGCGGATGTGCCTCGGCTCCGGACTGGCCACGCTGATGCTGCGCACCACGGTGGATGCCTTCGCCGGGGTGCCGTTGCGCCAGGTCGGCGGCGACCCGGGTCCGCGCGGCGGCCTCACGCTGACCCCGGGCGGACCGATGGTGCTGCACCGGGGCTGACGCGGGATGCGTTGTGCTGCGTTACGGCCACGAAGCCGGGCGGTGACGACGAAACTCCACCCCGGCTGCCCATCGGCACGAACCGCCCTGGGCCCTATCGTGGTGCCATGACGTCACCCCTGGCCCGAGGCGGAGCCGCCGCCCCGATGACCGACATCGACCTGAGCAATCTCAAGCTCGTGGTCAGCTACCGCGAATACGCCTCGGCGCAGAAGTTCGTTGACTCGCTGTCCGACCGCGGCTTCGACGTCAGCTCCGTGAGCATCGTGGGCTCCGGTCTGCTGATGGTGGAGAAGGTGGTCGGCCGGCTCACGACGGCGCGTGCGGCGATGGCCGGTGCCGCCTCGGGACTCTGGTTCGGTGTCTTCCTGGGACTGCTGTTCGGTCTGGCCACGCCCTACTTCTGGGGTCCGCTGCTCTACGGCATCGTGCTCGGTGTGATCTTCGGCGCGGTGTTCGGCGCCCTCGGTCACGCTGCCCTGCGGGGAACCCGCGACTTCGCCTCCACCCGGACCGTCGTCGCCCAGCAGTACGACGTTCTGGCCACGGCGGCGGCCTGGGAAGACGCCTCGTCGGCGCTGGCCGAACTGGGCCAGACTCCCCGCCAGTAGCAGCTCCCGCCATCGCCGGTCTGTTCAGCAACGCGTGCCCGGCGCTGACTTCCCGGTGGCGCTCGTCGTCGTGGACGAGGCGATGCTCGACGAACTCGTGCGCGTCGCCGCCACCGATGCCGCAGCGGACGAGGTGACGCCACCGTTGACCCTGGGCTCGACGTGGACTCCTGAGCGGATCGCCTGGCTGCGTGAGCTGCACCGGCGCTGTCGCGCCGGGCTGGACGGGCCGGCGGGCCAGGCGACGTGGGCGGTGCTGGACGGTGACGGCCGGTTCGGCCCGGCGCGCGTGATCGGCTCCGTACGCCTGGAGCGCACAGCGCTGCGAGACGAAGGAGTCGGCCGGGGCCCGTGTGGCGCGCGCGGACACCACCAGCAGCAACCTCGCCGCGCTGGCCGTCCTTGGTTCGCTGGGCTTCGCGGTGCGGCCCGGAACCGAGCCCGGCGCAGTCACAGCCACCCTCCAATTCACTGTCGGTTGTGCGTCTCACACTCGTTGGGCGGAGGGTTAGCTCGGGTCGGGCCGCTGGACGGGCATCCGCAGGTGGGTCACCCGCGCGCTCGGGACGCATACCTCCGGGTCGCCCAGAGGGACGTCCTCGATCCGCAGTCCGGGGAAGAAAGGGCGGCCACCGCCCATGACGACCGGCACCAGGTCGATCGCCACGACGTCGAGCAGCCCGAGCTGCAGGCACTGGGCGGCGATCGTCCCGGCGGTGACCGCGACGGTCCCGGTGCCCGCGATCTGCTGGGCGCGGGAGAGCGCCGCCCCCACGCCGTCGGTCACGAACTCGAAGGGCGCGTCCGGGTGGTTGCGCACCCATTCCGTCGGTACGCGGTGGGTGACCACGATGACCGGCGCGTCCATCGTGTGGCGCCCGCCCCAGCCATCGGTGAAGTCGAAGAGCGTCCGGCCACAGACGATCGCGCCCAGACCCGCGGTCCACTCCCGCCAGTAGGCGGCGCTGGCCGCCGTGAGGTGGAAGGTAATGCCGGACGTGGCGGTCGGGAACTCCACGTCGCCGGCCTCATACCAGTCGAACAGCCCTCCGATGGAGTTGTCCGCCTTGGCGATGTACCCGTCCAGCGACATCGACGCCTGCGCGACCACTGTTCCCATGATGTCCTGCTCCCTCGGTCCGAGCCGGTCGGCTCACAAGGGGTCAGACCAACGTCGGGCGCTGAACTCATCGCTCAGGCAGAGGCCGGTCGGTTCGCGGCAGCGACGTGGCCGCGGCGACCTAGTCCCGGACCCCGGCCGGCAGCAGCAGGGCGGTTCGCGGTGACCATGGCCGGGTCGTGGCCCCAGGCGTAGCGCGGGTCGGTCGGGGCGATGTTGGTGCCGACGTCGGCAAAGGCCGTGAACGTGAACGGATCCGGCGCCGGGTGTCCGGTGCCCAGGTGGCGCCGCGACGGCGCGGTGCGGAAGTAGGCGTCGCCGGTTGGACTGACCAGCTGGGCCGTGGCCCGCATGGCGTTGGTCGGGTCACCGGTGGAGTCCGACACCCAGGACAGGTGGCGACCGGAGATCGCGATGTTGCTCGGACCGGATCGTCCTCCGCCGGCGGCGAAGGCCGCGCGGGCGAGCGGGAACTGGGCGAGGGCCACACCACCAAGGGCGGCCTTGACGATGGAACGGCGGCTGACCGGGCTGCGAGCCCATGCGGCAGCGTTCCACTCGGTGTACTCGTCGACCGTCGTCGGGCGGTCGGATCCAGGAATCGGCATGCCTCGATTGGGTCATCCGGCGATGACCGGCGCCATCCCGCCCGGTAGCCGGAAGGAGAACTGTGGGTGAACGGTGCGCGGCTCGTCCTGCCATGCCGCGGCGACTGATATCTGCACCACCCAGCCGTCCTCGACAGCGTTGTTACTCCTACGCTGAACGACGTGGGGACGCCGCGAACACCCGTCGGTAAAGAGTGCCTCGGCTCGACTCGCCCGCGGGCCACGGACCCTGTTGTCGGGCGCGGGCGATGAGCACTCCAGAGATCGCCGCACTGCCGGCCGGCCGGCCGGCCCCGCCGCTGGCCGCTCCTGCGCTCACCGTGCGGTCGGTACGCGTACCCGATCCCGGCGTGGCGCTGATCGACCTGCTTCCTGACCCGGATGGGTTTTCCTGGGTGCGCCGCGGCGAGGGCCTGGTGGCCTGGGGTCGCGCCGCCGGCTTCGATGGCGACGGGCCGGACCGGTTCACCGCGGCGACGTCCTGGTGGGCCGACGTGGTGAACCGCACCGTGGTCCGCGACCGGGTGGGCCGGCGTGGCAGCGGCCTGGTCGGCCTCGGGTCCTTCGCCTTTGCCGATGACGCCGCAGCGGCGGGCTCGACCGGCCGCTCGGTGCTCATCGTGCCGGAGGTCGTCATCGGTCACCGCGACGGCACCTGGTGGGTGACCACTGTGGCCGCCCACGGTCGCCGCCTCCCTCAGGCTCCGCTGCTCGCCGCCGCGCAGGACGTGAGTTCACCCGGTGCACTGAGCTTCGCCGACGGCGCCCTGACCTCGGGACAGTGGGAGGGAATCGTCGCCGCCACGGTCACTCGTATCGCCGCCGGCGCCGCGGACAAGGTCGTCCTGGCCCGCGCCCTCGACGTGCACGCCGAGCACCCCATCGACGCGCGTTGGGCTCTGCGGCGCCTGGCTGGGTACTACCCGTCCTGCTACACCTACGCCGTCGACGGCCTGATCGGTGCCACCCCGGAGCTGCTCGTCCGGCTCGACGGGCGGCTGGCCACTTCGCGGGTGCTGGCCGGAACCATCCGTCGCAGCGGCTCGCCCGAGCGCGACGAGGCGCGCGCCGGATCGTTGTCCCGCTCCAGCAAGGACCTGGAGGAACACGAGTACGCGGTCGCGTCGGTGGCCTCCGCTCTGGCGCCGTACTGCACCGCGATCAACGTGCCCGAGTCGCCGTTCGTCCTGCACCTGCCCAACGTGATGCACCTGGCCACCGAGATCACCGGGGTCGTGGCTGACGGGGCCACCGCGCTCACGTTGATCGCGGCTCTGCATCCCACCGCTGCGGTCTGCGGGACGCCCCGCGAGGCGGCCGCGGCCACCATCGCCGAGCTCGAGGGCATGAACCGCGAGCGGTACGCCGGGCCGGTCGGGTGGCTGTCCGGGAACGGCGACGGGGAGTGGGGCATCGCTCTGCGCGGAGGCCAGCTGAACCGGACGGACCCGCGTCGCATCCGCCTGATCGCCGGCTGTGGCATCGTCGCCGGCTCCAACCCGGTCGAGGAGCTGGCCGAGAGCAACGCCAAGCTCGTCCCGATGCGCGACGCCCTGGCCGACTGAGGGACGGTCCGGCCCGCGCCCGGCTGACCCCGGCGCAACCGGACGGAGCCGCCATCTCGTCTGATCCACCATGAGACGTCGGAGCTGGCCGGCCGTGTTGATGGCGCTGGTGTTGGCGGCGATCAGCGGCTGTGCCGCGTCCGCGCCGCGTATCGGCTCCGCCGCGGCCGACGGACAAGTTCAGCGAATCGACGGCGTGCGCTCTGAGCCCCGAGATGACGGTCTCGGCGTGAGCTACACCGGCGGGTCCTGCGACGTGTCGGCCCGCCTCTTGGTCACGGAGTCCGCCACCCGCGTCGATATTCGGCTACTTGTCAAGGCGGCGGACGTGCCCTGCAATGCGGCCGGTCACCCCCGCACCGCATCGGCCGCTCTCCGCGCACCGCTGGGCTCGCGCACCGTGTGGTCCGATGGCCGACGCTTCGTGCCGTTCCCGGGATCCCGACTGCGGGTGCCGGCCCGTCTGCCGGAGGGCCTCGTCTTCCAGTTGGAGCGGGGCAACCCCGAAACACAGGTTGCCACCCCGGTGGGCGGGGACCGGCCCTGGGCGATCACGCAGTGGACGCGGCAATACGCCGCCATCGTTCCCGGACCTGGGGCCCAGAACTGCCGGCCGAGTCGCGGCCTGCTGGCCATCACCGTCTCGAGGTCGCCGCCGCGCCCGTGGCCGGGCTGGACCGATTACGGAGTGCGGAGGGTCGGAGGGGCGGACGCCCAGCTGCTGCGGGAGAATCCAGCGGAGGCCGGTTGGGTCGCGTGGAGGTTGGTGTGGATCGAGGCCGGGGAGACCGTGGACGTCAGCTCGAGCGCCAGGTGCCAGGGCGACCGCGTGCTCACCGCGACGGAGCTCCTCGCGCTCGCCCGGACGCTCAAGCCAGCCTGAGCTAGACGGTTCCCCTCAGCGCCGCTGCCCTTCCTTGGCGGGAAGGGAGCGGGCGTAGGCCACGGCCAGGGTGGCCCAACGCGCCAGTTCGTCGCGGGTCCTCACTGCGTCGGCGGCGACGTCCAGCCAGCCCTTCATCTCGCGTCCGCGCATCTCGAACCGATGCACGTGAGGTTCAGCGAGGTACGACTCGGCTTGTGCCGGGTCGACCCGCACCATCAGTCCGCCTCTGCTGCTGGCGCTGATCGCGAGATGGCCATCGATGAGAATCCCCAAGCCCCCGAACATGCGCTTTTCGGTCACGCCGGCCTTGCCCTCGACGACATCGCGAAGGCGGTCGGCCAGATCCTCGTCGTAGGCCATGGCCGAAGTATGACGTCGCCGGCTCTTGACCTACCGCGAAGAGCTGGCGGCTCGGGCTACCGGATCGGCGATAACCTCGGGCGATGGCGCGACTGCTGGCCGACCTGCCCTCCTACATCTACGGAACGCCGCAGGTCGTCGCCACCGGGGGCTCCACCAGCCGGCCCGAGAACCTCACCCAGCTGATCGAGCACACCCGCGACCCGCAGCCACTGCCGGACGATCTCGTGCAGGAGATCTTCGGGCTGCAGCGCCGGTGGTCCGACGACATGGACGTGCACGCCAAGCCCTGGACCATGTGAATCGCTACCGCGTGCGCCGGCTACCGCGTGCGCCGGCCGGTGCGCAGGGACTCCAGCGTTGTGGCCAACCGGGTGGCGCGGGTCTCTGGCTTCTTGGCCTCCTCGAGCCAGCTCACCCACTCCTTGCGGTGGCTGGCAGCCAGGCCCTCGAAGAATCCGCGGGCCGCGCTGTCGTCGGCCAACGCGGCGGCCAGATCCTCGGGCACGGCGACCTCGCGCGGAGCGGCATCGGCCTCGATGTCCACCTCGACGTCCTGGCCGGCACTCACGCCGGCCGCGGTTCGGTTCTCTGCGCTGAGCGGAACGAGGTAGCGGCCGCCCATCGACGCCACGGTCGTCCGGTACCGGTGACCACCGACCGTGACCACGACCGCGGGCCGCTTACCGGAACCGAGGCCCTCGACGACGTGGGCCGGGACCTCGATGCCGGTGGCAGTCTTGCCGCCCAGCTCGACCGTCGCGGAGAACTTCACCGCCCGAGTCTGCGATGCCCCTCACGTCGGGGTCAACGTCTCCCCGAGGCGGCGCAGAACGGCTTCGGTGTCGGCGGCGTGGCGGGGTGAGGTCCAACTGACCTCGAAGCACCAGAGCAGTTGGTCGATCAGCACGCGTTCGGTCCAGCCGGGCGCGGCGGGACGTCCGGCTCGATAGACCGCCCAGAATCCGGGCCCGGTCATGTCGTCCCACAACGCCATCCGGGCGACGTCCGACTCCGCGGGCGCGGCCCAGGCCTTGTCCCAATCCAGGACGCCGGACAGCCGCCAGCCGGCTCGGTCGCGGCGGAACAGCACGTTGCCGTGGTGCAGGTCGTCGTGGCCGATCGTGGCGGCCGGTTCGCTGCCGGACGCACCCTCGGCGAAGGCTTCGGCGTGGCGGTCCAGGACGCGCTGGAACTGTTCGCGGCGGCGGGGATCAGCGACCAGGACGTCGGCCCGGCGGCTCAGTGCGGCGCGCAGGTCGGCGGTGCCGGCGCTCGGCTCGGCCCAGGCGTCGAGCGGACCGTACGCCGGCAGCCGAGTGGACTGCAGGGCCAACAGCGCGTCGGCGATCGCGTTCTGCGCGCTCCGTTCGGCGTCGGCGTCCAACTCCGGACGTACGTCGCGCCACGGCCGGCCGGTGATCCGCTCGTAGAGCAGGTAGCGCCACGGGCCGTCGCGCCCGGACGCGTCCGCGGCCAGCACGGTAGCCACCGGAACTCCGGCGGCGCGAGCCCGAGCCATGACGGCAGCCGTCCGCTCGACGTCCATCGGGGCGCTCGAACCGGTCGGCGCCGCCTTGAAGACGAGCGGCAGGGAGCCGTGGGGCCGGACGAGGAGGACAACATGGTGAGCGGCCGTGGCCACCGGCTCAATCCGGGCAGCGCCAGCGTCCGCACCCAGCACGGCGGTGGTTCGCTCCCGGACGAACACGGCCAGGTCCGCCGCCAGGGCCAAGTCGGCGCTCACGGGCCGGCGTCGATGCGTTCCCGCATGGTGTCGGTCGGCCAGGGCGACCCCTCGTCCCATCCGTAGCGCCACGGGTGCACGGCCTCGACCCACCACGTCGCCCCGGCCGCGGCGTGGTCGGCGAAGCGGTCCTTCCGCGTCGGGTCCGCGCCGTCGCTCTCACCGGGTACGGCGATGTCGAACGAGTCGTCTCCCGAACGCAGCCCGTGCATGCGGACGGCCACTGCGGCCGTGTCGGCCACCTCCCAGCGGCCGTCGACCCGCATCGGCACCACGCCGTCCCAGCGCGCGGCGCGGACGAACGGGCCGGTACCCGGCCAGGTGCCGCCGACCCAGATCGGGATGCGCGGCTGCTGCAGGGGCGGCGGATAGCAGACGGCCGACCAGTCCGGACCGGCCGTGCGGTAGTAGCGGCCATCGTGGCGCACCGGCTCGCCGCTCCACAGGCGGCTCAGCAACTCGAGGTGCTCGTCGAGCATGGCCGCGCGCACCCGGGCCTCGGCCGGTTCGCCGCAGTACTCCCACTCGAGCGGGCCGCCGCCGCTACCCACGCCCAGGATCAGCCGGCCGCCGCTGAACCGGTCCAGGGTGACGGTCTGGCGGGCGATCACCACGGGGCGCCGGCGGGGCAGCGGCGTGACCAGCGGGCCGAGCCGGATCGACGTGGTGGCCGCGGCCGCCGCAGTGAGTGCAATCCACGGATCGACCGTCGGCATCGGTCCCGCGGCGAAGGCGAACAGGTGATCCCACAGGAAGAAGCCGTTCCAGCCGGCGGTCTCGGCGGCGGCCGCCCACTCGGCCACCCGGGCGGCGTCCAAGTCGGCGCCGAAGCACGGGACGGACACTCCGAAGCGCACGGGGAAACCCTAGGGCCGACTACCGGCCACCCGCCGGGATGCGGCGTTGTTGCCCGGCATCAGTGCTGTGTCGACCGCCCGGGTCAGGCGTTGCTGAGCGCGGCGGCGGTCGTCGCGGGGGATCGCCACCTCCAACACCCGGATCCCGTGGGGCGCCTCGGCAACGGCCCCGGTCAGGTCGTCGCGCTCGGAGATCCGCCGATGCGGCACCCCGAATCCCGCGCACAGCGCAGCCAGGTCCGCACCGGTCGGCGTACCGAACAGTCGCTCGAACACCTCGGCTCCGTCCGCGCCCAGGCCGCCCTGCTCCAACGTCGCGAAGATTCCCCCACCGTCGTCGTTGATCACCACGAGGGTCGAGTCGGGGCGGGGCTCACCCGGTCCGATGAGCAGGCCGTTGAGGTCGTGCAGGAACGTGAGGTCGCCCATCAGGGCGTAGGCCGGCGCGTCGGGCCGGGCCAGGGCCAGGCCGAGCGCGCTGGACACGGTGCCGTCGATGCCGGCCAGGCCGCGATTGGCCACCACGGTGACGTCGGCCCGCGCCCGGGCGGCCACATCGACGTCACGCACCGGGTTCGACGACCCGACCTGCAGCACCGCGCCGGCCGGGAGCGTGGCCAGCATCGCGCGCGCCACCGCCGGGCCCGACGGCCACGAGCCATCGAGGTCGGCGTCCACCACGGCGGCGACCACACCCGCGGCATCCCTCCACGCCGCCCACCACTCGGAGCCGGCCGGTTGTGCGGCCGCGGACCGCGCCAACCACACCGGCCCGACCACGTGCCGCGCTCGCCGGGCAGCGTCCGGCCAGCGTGGACCCTCGGCCACCACCACGACCTCGACCGCATCGTCGGCGAGCAGCCGTTGCACCGCTCGGTGCAGTGTCGGTGCGCCGACCACCACCACCCGCTCCGGACGATGCTCAACCAGCCACCGCTCACTGCCGAGCAGCCAGACGCCGCGGTCCAGGGCGACGCCCCCGAGGCCGGCCGACGGTTCGGCGATGACCGGCCAGTGGGCCGCCAGCGTGGTCAGCTGCTCGCGGTGACGGGTCGCACCGTCACCGGCCAGGACCAGCGTGCGTTCGGCATCGGCCGGCCCGGATGTTTCGGACGGCGGCACCGCGGGCACCGACGGCGAGGGCAGCGACGGACCCGACGGCCCGACCGGCGCGGCCGGCGACGCGACGAGCGGTTCCCGCAGCGCGACGTTGAGGTGCACCGGTCCCGGATCGGCCGTGAACGTCCCGAGCGCCCAGGTGAGCGAGCGGGTCACCGTCGGAGCCGCTGCAGGAACGAGTGAGTCAAGGTGGGCCGACCAGCGCACCGCGGATCCGTAGATGCCGTGCTGATCGGTGGTCTGGTTGGCGCCGGTGCCGACCATCTCGCCGGGACGATCGGCGGTGAGCACGACGAGGGGCACGCCGCGATGAGCCGCCTCGAGCACCGCGGGGTGCAGGTTCGCCGCCGCCGTTCCGGACGTACACAGCACGGCCACCGGCCGCCCGCTGCCGGTGGCCAGCCCGAGGGCCAGGAACCCGGCCGTACGCTCGTCGACCCGCACGTGCAGCCTTAGGCGTCCATCGCCGTCGGCCCGGTGCAGCGCGTAGGCCAGCGGCGCGCTGCGCGATCCCGGGCTGAGGACCGCCTCGGTTACGCCACCGCGGACCAGGGCGTCGACCACGGTCGCGGCCAGCTCGGCTGACGTCACGCCCGCACCGCCCCGGCTTCGGTCGACGTGACCGCGGCCCACCGCCGCTCCCACCACTCGCTGCGATCAGCCGGTGCAGCCAGCGCGGCCAGCCGGGCCTCGTCCACGACGACCGGCCGCACCTCGAGCTGGCCCTCCACCGGGCGCATCGGGTCGGCGGTGACGTCGCCGCTGAGCAGTGAGCCGGTGGCCAGGCCGCAGGCGTAGGGCAGCTCGGGCAGCGCGGCGGCCAGCGCGACTCCGGCGGCCAACCCGACGGACGTCTCCAGCGCGCTCGACACGACCACGGGCAGGCCCAGCCGTTCGGCCAGGCGCAGGCAGGCCCGTACCCCGCCGAGTGGCGCCACCTTGAGCACCACGACGTCCGCGGCTTCGGCCGCCACCACCCGCAGCGGATCGTCGCTGCGGCGAATCGACTCGTCGGCCGCCACCGGCACGGAACCCCGCCGGCGGACCTCGGCCAGTTCGGTCACAGACGGGCACGGCTGCTCGACGTACTCAAGCCCACCGGCGGCGCGCTCGTAGTGCGGCAGGCGGGCCAGCGCGGTGTCGACGTCCCAGCCGCCGTTGACGTCGATGCGGACCCGGCCCGACGGCCCGAGCGCGGCCCGGACGGCCTCCAGCCGTTCGAGGTCGTCGGCCTCGTACTGACCCGGCTCGGCGACCTTGACCTTGGCCGTCGTGCACCCTCCGGAGGAGCGCACTGCGCGCATCGCCGCCTCGGGTCCGACCGCGGCCACGGTGACGTTGACCGGCACCCGAGGCCGGATCGCCGGCGGAAACCCGTCAATGGCCGCTTCGGCCGCGGCCGCCCACCAGCTGCGGGCCTCGGCGTCGTCGTACTCGAGGAACGGCCCGAACTCCCCCCACCCGGCCGGGCCTTGCACCAGCAGCGCCTCGCGGGTGGTGATGCCGCGAAATCGCGTGGTCATCGGGATGGATACCACGGCTCGGCGCACGCGGCAATTCTGCCCGGGCGACGCGCATTAGGGTCCGAGTGGTGACCACGGCGGCCGTCTCGGAGCTCTTCGACGCCGAGGCGTGGCGCCCGGCGGCGGGCGCGGGTACCCCGGTCGGCGAGCTGCGCGACATCACCTACCACCGGCACGTCTCGCTCGGCGTCGTGCGGATCGCCTTCAACCGGCCCGAGGTCCGCAACGCCTTTCGTCCGGACACTGTGGATGAGCTCTACCGGGCCCTGGACCACGCTCGCACCAGTTCCGACGTCGGCTGCGTGCTGTTCACCGGCAACGGCCCGTCTCCCCGCGACGGCGGCCGGGCGTTCTGCTCCGGTGGCGACCAGCGCATCCGCGGCCGTGACGGGTACCGGTACGCGCAGGGCGAGGACAGCGCAACCATCGACCCCGCGCGCTCCGGTCGACTGCACATCCTCGAGGTCCAGCGCCTCATCCGCACCATGCCCAAGGTGGTCGTGGCCCTGATCAACGGCTGGGCGGCCGGCGGTGGGCACTCGCTGCACGTGGTGTGCGATCTGAGCCTGGCCAGTCGCGAGCACGCCCGGTTCAAGCAGACCGACGCCGACGTGGGCAGTTTCGACGGCGGCTACGGATCGGCCTACCTGGCCCGTCAGGTCGGTCAGAAGCGGGCACGGGAGATCTTCTTCCTCGGCCGTCCGTACGACGCCGAGCAGGCCGCGGCGATGGGGGCGGTCAACGCCGCGGTGCCGCACGCCGAACTCGAGGCCACCGGTATCGACTGGGCCCGCCAGATCCTCGGCAAGAGCCCGACCGCCCAGCGCATGCTCAAGTTCGCCTTCAACCTCGTCGACGACGGGTTGATGGGACAGCAGGTCTTCGCCGGGGAGGCCACGCGACTGGCCTACATGGGCGACGAGGCGGTCGAGGGCCGCGACGCCTTCCTGGACAAGCGCGCGCCGGACTGGTCGCCCTACCCGTACTACTACTGATGACGGTCGGGGCGTGAAGCCGCTGATCGCCGTCGGTCCGGCCGTCGGGTCGGCCGTCGGGTCGGCCAGCGGGTCGGCCGCCAATTCTGATGACGCGGCGGCGGTCGTGACCGCGGTGCGCTACGCGCTGGCCGCCGCATTGACCGGGGGGCCGGCCGTGCTGCCGACGCCGGACGCAGCGACCCGAGCCGCCGCGAATGAGGGCGAGCCGGTGGAGGACGACATTGCGGTTTTGGTGCCGACCAGCGGATCGACCCGATCCCCGCGTCTGGTGGAGTTGCCGGCCGCCGCGCTGGTCGCCTCCGCCGCTGCGACGGCCGACGTGCTCGGCGGCCCGGGGCAGTGGCTGTTGTGCCTGCCCGTGGCGCGCATCGCCGGTCTGCAGGTGCTGACCCGATCGGTGCTCGCCGGCACCGACCCCGTCATCCTGGCGTCCGGGCCGTTCCGCGCACCCGGCTTCGTCGCTGCGGCCGGCGAGCTGGACGGTGAGCGCCGCTACGTGTCACTCGTGCCGACGCAACTGGGCCGGCTGCTGGCCGACGGCTCGGCGACCGCGGCGCTGGCCGGCTTCGACGCCGTGCTGATCGGCGCTGCGGCCACGCCGCCCGAGCTGCTGACCCGCGCCCGGGCGGCCGGTGTGCCGGTACGGACCACGTATGGCCTGAGCGAGACCGCGGGCGGGTGCGTGTACGACGGCGTCGCCCTGCCCGGGGTCAGCGTCGAGTTGACGGACGACGACCGCATCGTCGTGGCCGGACCGGTGATCGGCCGGCGGTACCGCAACGATCCGGTGGCCACCGCGTCGACGTTCGTCGCCGGGCGGTTACGCACCGCCGATGTCGGCCGGATCACGGCCGACGGCCGCCTTGAGGTGCTCGGCCGCATGGACGACGTGATCGTCACTGGCGGGCTCAAGGTTCATCCCGCCGAGGTGCAATCGGTCATCGCCCGCCTGCCCGGAGTGGCCGACGTGTTCGTTGCCGGGATGCCGGACGTCGAGTGGGGCACGGCCGTGACGGCGTGGGTGGTCGCCGCGCCGGGTGCCTCGACCGAGCCCCTCGCGATCGAGGTGCTCCGGACGGTGCGCGTCGAACTGGGCGCGGCCGCCGTGCCCCGCGACCTGCGATGGGTCGACGCGATACCTGCGCTGGAGTCGGGCAAGCCCGACCGCCGCCGCCTCATCGCCGAAGCCCTGACCGTCGGCGACCACTTCGGCCGATGAGCCACGCCGGCCGACGAGTCAGCGAGGCGCAGGCGGCGGGGCGTCGGCGAGCAGCTCGTGCGCCTCGTCGATGTAGTCCTCGGACAGGGCCTGGGCCACGTCGTCGCGTCCGTCGCCGACGGCGGCGTTAACCCGGTAGACGAAAGACGCGTTCAGGGACTGCAGCCGGCGGTCGAGCCCGGGGTTGGCGCCGTCGACGCTGGGAACGGTGCGAGCCACGTCGGCTCGAGCAGGGGAGGAGAAGTGCGCGGTCAGGTTCGGTAAGTCAGACATGAGAAGTGCTCCTCTAGAGAATTCGATGTCCGCCGGATTGGTGCCAGCGAATTGGCCCGCTGCTTCGGTGTCCGCTGGTTCGGTGCCGGCTGGTTGGTGCCGCCTGGATTGGCCACAGCGGTTCGGTGTCAGGCCGACGCCGCGAGTGCTCGGAGCGCCTCGCGGGTGTAGTCGTCCCACCGCTCGGCAACCTTGTGGTCCTGGCCACCGGCGATCAGGCCGGAAATCTCGTCCAACGCCTCGGCCCGCAGTCGGGCCAGGTGTGCCTCGGCCCCGGGTCGCTCGTCGACCCCGTCGTGAGGCGGCCGCAGCGGCCGGCTTCCCGATCTGCCGCCCGGCCGGGACGAGCGGTCGTCCCCCGTGTGTGTCACTCCACCAACGGTTGCGCGTCGACGTGTCCGGCAGGTAACGAGACGCCTTGATTCCACGGTGACCTGCAGCACGATGGCCACCTCCACAGCCCGTACCTAATCGGCTCAGTGACAAACGCCGGGATTGGCGCCCCCCGCCCACTGGCAGAAGCGGTCCGTCCTATGGTGGACAGAAGGCGGTCGGCGTAACTCGATCGAGCGGCGCCCCATCACGGTTGGTGCCCGTCACTTCCACGGCCCACCGACTGGCGCGGCCGGCCGCAGCGGTACCACCGAGTCGTTGAATCTCCAGCGACGCCCATCCCGCGACCCGGCGGCGACTCGATCGCACCACGGCGCGCGAACCCCTCGGGGGCAAGGAGCGGTCGATGAAGGCATTGACGTGGCAGGGCAACCGCAAGGTCGAGGTAAAGCAGGTGCCCGATCCCAAGATCGAGGAGCCCACCGACGCGGTGATCAAGGTGACGTCCACCGCGATCTGCGGCTCGGATCTGCACCTCTACGGCGTGCTCGGCCCCTACCTCAAGCCCGGCGACATCCTCGGCCACGAGGCCATGGGTGTGGTCCAGGCGGTCGGCTCGGCGGTGGACAACCTGGCCGTCGGCGACCGCGTTGTCATTCCGTTCAACATCTCCTGCGGCCACTGCTGGATGTGCACCCACGGCTACTTCGCCCAGTGCGAGACCACGCAGGTCCGCAGCGAGGGCAAGGGCGCCAGTCTGTTCGGCTACACCTCGCTCTACGGCTCGGTGCCCGGCGGGCAGGCCGAGTACCTGCGCGTGCCGCAGGCCCAGTTCGGCCCGGTCAAGGTCCCCGAGGGCACGCCGGACGAGCAGTTCCTGTTCCTCTCCGACGTCCTGCCCACCGCCTGGCAGGCCGTGCAGTACGCCGACATCCCGCCAGGCGGGTCGGTGGCCGTGCTCGGCCTCGGCCCGATCGGGCAGATGTGCGTACGGATCGCCAAGCACCTGGGCGCCAGCCGGGTGATCGGCGTCGACCGGGTGCCGGAGCGCTTGGCCCTGGCCGCGAAGTACGGCGCGGAGACGCTCGATCTCACCGACGTCAAGGACGTTCCCGGTGCGCTCATCGAGATGGTCGACGACCGTGGTCCGGACGCCACCATCGACGCGGTCGGTATGGAGGCCCACGGCGGCCGGCTGGTCGCCGCGGCCCAGAAAGGAATGGGCCTGCTGCCCGACGCCATCGCCCAGAAGGTCACCGACCGGATGGCCACCGATCGGCTCGAGGCGCTCATCGCGGCACTCAAGGGCGTGCGCCGCGGGGGCACGGTGTCGATCAGCGGCGTCTACGGCGGCGAGGT
>JBDUAD010000041.1:0-23966 GCA_040004775.1 bacterium
TCGAGACCTTTCACCCCCTGGTCGGTGCTTCCGGCGCGGGGTTCCGTGCCAGACCTATCCACCCTAACCATGACTCATCCGTCCGTCACCCCGCTTGCTGGTTTCGGCACCGGCGACGGCGATCTCCACGGCTCTGGAACGGGTGCCGCACCACGGTTACGAAGATCCGCGGCCGGGCCGGTCCACCGCGTGAATCTTCACGGCTCTCGAACGGCTGGGCCCACCACGGCCATGAAGATCCGCCGCCGGCCGGCGTCACCCCTTTGCCGAGCCTGTCGGAAGACCTCATGCGGGTGTATCAACGTTGCACCTTCTGATCACTTCAGCGACGGGGGTACTCCGTCAGCTCGTCGACACCGGGAGATCGCATGAATTCGACGCCAACACCGATCCCCACGACGGTCGATTCGGCGTCCCCACTCGCGGGATGGCTATTGATCGTCGTATCGGTGGCTATGGGTCTGATCATCATCGGCATGTTCTCGCTCACCCTTTACAACTTGAGCGCACCACGGTCGACACTCAAGAACATTCTGGGCATAAAGCGCGTGCCGTGGGGCACTTCCGCTGGGGACGGCGCCACCGACCAGCTGCTCAAGCTGGTACAGGAGGGCAAGCAGGACGGCTCCATGGACAAGCTGGTGAATGCCCTGACGCTGTCCGCTCGGGTGAACAAGCGCACCACGCGAGCCACCCTTGCCATCGCCGGCTTTTCGTTCCTGGCCGTCATCGTCGTGGCTCTGTTAGGCCTGAGTGGGCCCGGCGTCCGTGACCTCCGTAACCAAGTCTTCGCCGCGGTGACCACGCTCGTGGCCACCATTGCCGGATTCTATTTCGGCGCACAGACCGCTGGTTCGAACAGCGCGGGGAATGCCGCCGGTCCTGGAGGCGACGGGACGGCAGGACCGCCGGTTCCGACAGCGCCGCGACTGGCGGTGGATCCCGAGCCCACTCACTCAACCTTCACCGTGGGTCGCGAGAGCACCTACCAGCCAAAGATCATGGGATCGCCGGCCCCGACGGTGACGATCAGGTCCGGTGCCCTACCGAATGGACTGAAACTCGACCGCACAACCGCAGCGATCACGGGCACGCCCGCGTCGGACGAGCCGGAGGGTGAGTACCCCGTGACGCTTACCGCGGACAACGGTGTTCCACCGGCCGCCACCCTGCCGATCACATTGTCGGTTCGGCGCACACCGTCGCCCTGATCGCCATGAGGTCCGATCGACGACTGATCGACGAGCGAGCAACCGCCGCGGTCGACCCGGTTCAACGGGTCACGTCGACTCTTCAACTTCGGCCTAGTCCTGGCTCAGCGTCTTGAGCGCAACCAGGCTGGACCGGACGGTGGAGAAGCCGGCGGCCTTGTACAGGCGGCCGGCGCCGGAGGAGTTGGCGGAGTCGACGTCGAGACCGACCTTGGTGTAGCCGGCGTCGGCCGCCGCGCCCAGCACGGTGTGCAGCAGGGTGGTACCTATGCCGCGGTGGCGGGCGTCGGGTCGCACACCGAGCAGCCCGATGTAAAGCTGGCCGGGAACGTACTCGGAGCAGATGACATATCCGTCGATCGTCCGGGCGTCGTCGGCGTGGACGAAGGAGTGTGCGGGCCGGAAGGAGCGGGCGCTGGTCACCCGGGCGTCCCACTCGGCCTCTGAGCGTGGCGCCGATCGCCAGTGCTGGGCAAAGGCGACGTTGTGGGCCGCGAGCACCGGCTCGGCGTCGGCGTCCAGCACGTAGGCGCGCACGCCGACCGGTAGCTGCGTACCGCTGAGGCGCCCCGTGACTTCGGCGAGAGCGTGCTCCATCTCGAAGAAGTACCGGGACTCGACGTAGCCGTGCTCGGCGAACAGGGCGCGTGCGTCGGCCACCTGCACCCCGCACGACAGCCCCACGGTCACCGGGCGGCCGGGGAACCGCTCGGCCGCTGTGTCTAGGGCCCTGGCCTCGACCCGAGCAATCAATTCGCTGCCCAGACCTCGGCCGCGGTGGTCGGGATGCACCCCGGCCGAGACGTTGACCGCCACCGCGTCCTCGACCAGCGCCGAGCGGACGAGCGCCTGACCGAAGGCGACCAGGGCACCACTTCGGTCCCGGGCGGCCCAGGTGTCGAGGGCGGCGTCGACGTCGGGAAAGTCGAGCTCCTCGGCCAGGTCCTCCTCCGAGTAGAACTCCTCGGTGCCGTCGCTCTCGGCGAGCCGGTTGGTCAGCGCGGCCCACTCGGGCACATCGTCCTTGGTCAGCGGCGTCCACGTGTAGGCCACTGGAAGACCCAAACAGATCCCCCGTCGGCCGACCAGCCGTTTTGCCGCGCCAGCGCCGTCCGCGGGGACCGCGGCCGGCTACCCGAGCACGAGCGGTCAGTCCATGCCCTTGGAGCGGCGGCCCAGGGCGCGGCGGACCTCGCGGTCGGCGTCGCGCTTGGCCAGGTCCTGGCGCTTGTCGTAACTGCGCTTGCCGCGGGCCAGGGCCAGCTCGACCTTGGCCTTGCCGTTGCGGAAGTACAGCGCCAGCGGCACGAGGGTCAGCCCCGACTCGCGGGTCTTGCCGATCAGCCGCTCGATCTCGCCGCGGTGCAGCAGCAGCTTGCGCACCCGGCGGGGCTCATGGTTGGTCCAGCTGCCCTGCGTGTACTCAGGGATGTGCACGCCGTGCAGGAAGATCTCGCCGTCGTCGATCGAGGCGAACCCGTCCACCAGCGACGCCCGCCCCTCGCGCAGCGACTTCACTTCGGTCCCGGTGAGCACCAGCCCGGCCTCGAACACATCCTCGATGGAGTAGTCATGACGGGCCTTGCGGTTCTGGGCGACCATCTTGCGGGCGGTGTCCCGGTTGGACGACGCCCGGTTGGGGAGTACGCGGGGGCCGGCCATGCCCCCATTGTCCGTCACCGAAGCGACCGCCCGCACCGGATTGGAGAGATCGGCTCACTAGACGAGCCCGCCGCGCCGAGGCCGAACGAGCAGACCGGCCGGGCGCAGAGCCGACGACCAGATCAGCCGGCCTCAGAGCCGGACGAGCAGGCGGAGGGTGGCGTAGGCGGTCAGCGCGGCCAGGACGATGCCGGCCAAGGCGCCAATTCCGGCGGCCTGGATCACCGCGTTGGTGTCCAGCGAGGGCAGCACCCGGTTTTCGACCTGCTGCTTGAAGATGTTGTCGAGGATGACGACCTTGCCGATGTAGTCCAGCACGATGGCCAGCACGCCTCCGATCGCTGCGGCCAGCACGGCCTCGATCATGAACGGCAGCTGGGTCATCCACCGCGACGCACCGACCAGGCGCATGATGCCGGTCTCGTTGCGCCGTTGGTTGGCCGCCACCTGGATCGCGTTGGCCATCAGCAACATGGCGCAGATCATGATCGCGATGGCCGCTACCGCCGCCCCGATGCGCGCTTTCTCAAAGATGGTGAGCAATGTCTTGAGGCTGTCGGACTGGTCGGAGACCGCGTCCACGCCGGGTTGGCCGGAGTAGGCCTGCGACACCCCCGGGAAGTCCTTCTTGATGTTCGCCAGCTTCAGGGTGAACGACGTCGGCAGCTGCCCCGGCTCCAGGAACTGCGCCTCCTCCTTGCTGAGGATCTTCTTGCCCTTGTCGTAGGCCTGCTTCTCGTCGACGAAGTTGTAGCTGGTGATGCGCGCATCGGCGGCCAGCTTGCTTTGCAACGCGGTGCGCTGGGCCGGGCTCACCTTGGCCGTGCACGAGGAACCGGGCGTGTATGGCGGAGGCCCGCACATGTAGATCGAGACGCTGAGCTGGTTCTCGTAGTTGTTCTGGAACCGGCCGATGAAGTTGCTGACCATGATCGCGCCACCGGCGAACGACAACGCGATCGCGGTGTTCAGCACGAGCGCGACGGTCATGCTGAGGTTGCGTCGCAAGCCGGTGGCGACTCCGGACATCACGAAGCTGGCACGCATGGCTTCCTCTTCTGTTCGGCGGGCTCGGTGCCCGGCGCGCGCACGGGATGCGGCGTCGGGCGGAACGGCGGGGGGCGGTCGCGGGTGGTCCGCCGGGCGGTTCCCGGCGCGAGCACCGGGGCAGCTAGGTCAGCGGCCGACCCCGTACACGCCGCGGGTCTGGTCGCGCACGACCTGCCCCAGGTCGAGCTCAATCACCCGACGGCGCATCGCGTCGACGATGTTGTTGTCGTGAGTGGCCATGACCACCGTGGTGCCGGTGCGGTTGATGCGCTCGAGCAGGCTCATGATGCCCTGACTGGTGTCGGGGTCGAGGTTGCCGGTCGGCTCGTCGGCCAGCAGCAGCAACGGGCGGTTGACGAAAGCGCGCGCTATGGCCACTCGCTGCTGCTCGCCACCGGAGAGCTCATTGGGCATGCGGTGGGCCTTACCGGACAAGCCGACAAGGTCGAGCACCTCGGGCACAGTGCGCTTGATGTTGCGGGAGGGCTTGTTGATCACTTCGAGGGCGAAGGCGACGTTGTCGTAGACGTTCTTCTTCGGCAACAGCCGGAAGTCCTGGAACACGCAGCCGATACGACGGCGCAGGTCCGGGACCTTGCGCCCCGGCAGCTTGTTGAGGTTGCGCCCGTCGACCTGGACGGTGCCCTTGGTGGCCAGTTCCTCACGCAGGACCAGCCGCAGCACGGTCGACTTGCCTGACCCGGACTGACCGATGAGGAAGACGAACTCGCCCTTGTCGACGTCGACGGTGACCGAGTCGAGCGCCGGGCGGCTGCTCGTCGGATACAGCTTCGTCACGCTGTCGAGGTGGATCACGCCGACCGACAGTACAGAAAGGCGTCCCGTTTCCTGGGATCCGGCGGCCCGCTCGACCTGCGGGACAGGGCGGTCACTGCGGCCAGGTCGCCGTGCTCACCTCGCCGCCGCGGACGTCGACGAGCAATTTGACCGGTCCGTCCGGGCGCACGTACAGCTCATAACGGCCCTCCTCCAGCTCGCCGAACACCAGGCTGTGAACCACCTGTGTCTGCACCCGACGGCCGACCACGGCCACGTGGAGGAGGTGCGAGTGCGGCTCGCGGTGCGAACCGACCGGCCGGATCTCAACCTCCTGTCCTTCCAACGCGGCCGGCATGGTGACCACGAGGGCGCCGACCGTGCCGCCGATGTCCAGCAGCACGGCGCCTTGACCGGTGAAGCGGTTGTGCGCTTCCGGGACCGTGGTCGCCGCGGTGGTTGGTGTTGCCGCAGTGGGCGTGGTCGGCGCGGTGGTGGTCACCGGGCTCAGCTGGCCTTGGCCACGCCGGGCCGGCTCTGCGATCCGCCGCCCGGAGTGCCCAGGTAGGGGAAGTGGGCCAGGAACGGCGGGTTGGTGTTGGTGGTGCCGTCGGTGAGCCCGGCCGAGGCCGCGTCCGGGGTGAAATTCGGGTCGACCAGCGGGATGGTGGCTCCGGCGATGGCCCGCAGCTCGATGGCGACCACGTCGTCGATCGGGCGCCGGCCGTTCGGGTAGCCCGCGGCGTCCCCGGCGATGAGGCCGATGGGGTCCGGGTTCGACGACGGCTTGACCGCGATGTTGAGCCGCAGCATGTCGGCGAGCACCGGCCCCGTGTAGTTCTGGAAGCCCGCGACGATGCCTTTGGGAATGCCGCTGAGCAGGATGGCCTGCAGGTCCACGCGCGGCTTGGTGTACGCGGCCAGCTTGGGGAACACGCCGGGGTAGAGCACCGGAAGCAGACCGGCCAATTCGGGCTTGAGGACGTACTTGGCGAACGCCTTGTCCGCGTCGGGCTGGACCGTGTTCCACCGGTCCTTGGCCGCCATCGGGACGATGACCTCGTTGAACAGCGGGTTGCCCAGGCGCGAGACCTGCACCAGCGCGCCGACGCCCTTACGGTCGCCGGAGGGCGAGATGATGCTGGCCCGATGGCGGTAGGCCGAGGCCCACACGCCCACGGTGGCGATCGGGTCGAGGGCGTTCTTCGGCAGCGTGTAGTCCGGCGTCAACTCCGGCAGCGGAACCTTGAGCGCGATGCTGTGGACGTTGAGTCCCTGGGTGCCGTTGACCCCGACCGCGTCTGCCGACGGGATCAGGTGCAGGTGTGCGAACGGGCGCAGGGTGCCGAGGTCGAAGATGCTGCCGAGGTCCACGTGGAAGCCCTCGGCGCGCTGGCCGGCGAACACGGTGCGGCTGCCGGGTAGCGAGTGCACCGCTTGCGCGGCCAGCTTCGCGTAGTTGGGCGTGCTGCGCTCCCCGACGTTGACCGGCGGCGTGGTCAGCCCCGTGGCCAGGGTCCGCCAGACGTGGGCCGCGCGGCTCCACCGGCGCACGGAGTAGGTCTGCGGCCGGTTCCACGTCGGGTCCGTGAGCGTTTTGATCGGTCCGGTGTTGTACAGGAAGGTGTTGGGGTTGCGGATCCTGGTGCTGAACCGGAACTCGAAGATGACGTCGGCCTGCGACTTGCCGCGCTTGCTGATGTTGATGCGATAGACGACGTCGTCACCGAACTCCCAGAAGTTCGGCCCGGACTGCGGGTTCTGCAGCGGGATGAAGTTGGCGATCAGCGTGGCGTGACCCGGGTCGTCCGGGCAGACGAAGGCGTAGACGTCGGTGTTGTCGGCGACCGGGTCCTTGGAGATCTCGGGTGCTTCGCGGTGGGACGACATGGAAGGCCTTTCGTACTGAGAAGGTTCGTACGGCGGAAGGAACGCCGGTTCAGGCGTCAGGGAGCGCGCCGTATCGGTCGACGGCGACTAAGTGGTGGCGGCTCGACGAAACGGCAGGTGGAGTGGTCGCGCGAACTCCGGCAACCCCTCCGCATCGCGCGGCGGTCCGGAGGTCAGCCGAGGGCGGCGGTCAGCCGGGCGACGAGGGCGTGGTCGTGCACGGTCTCTTCACGGTCACCGTGCAGGACGCTCACCTCACCGGTGCGCACGTCGCGCACGACGGCGACAACCGGGCCGTCGAGGTCAGGTGCGGTGGCCGGTGGTGCGGCGGCGTCGGCGCTGGGCATCACCGCAGCGACTCCGGCGACCGCGACTCCGGTACCGGCGATGGCGAGGAATCCTCGCCGGGATGCATCGTTCATAAGGCGTTGTCCGTTCCTCCGGCGCGTGGCTGTGCCGGATTCCCCGTGGACGCGCGACGAACGTCGAGCGTCGCGGAGCCGGTCGGCGATGGACTGCGTCGGGTCCCGTGCAGTCAGCGTGTGGCCGGGGGCGGCGGCCCGCAACTCGAAACGCGATATTGGCTACCCATCCGGCGTTTCGGACAACTGCCGGCGCCGGGCCGGACACCGGTTAGCCTGACCGGCGTGTCGTCGACCGAACGCAGCGAAATGGTCGACGCGAGCACCGTTACCGACAGCGGCGGGGACGCGCCGGATCCGGTTCTGTCCGACGGAGCTCGTCAGTTGGCCGGCGACCTCGATCGCCACGGATACGGCAATCCCGCCGCGACCCGGGCGGTGATCGAGTACGGGGACTTCGAGTGCCCGTACTGCGGTGCCGCGGCGCCGGTGCTGAAGACTTTGGTCGACTCCTCCAACGGCCAGGTGCGTTTGATCTGGCGCAACTTCCCACTGTTCACCACCCACCCGCACGCCCTCACTGCGGCGCTGGCCGCGGAGGCGTCGGGCGAGCGGTTCTGGGCCATGCACGCCCAGCTGTTCGCCCACCAGAACCAGCTCTCCGACGGCGACCTGGCTCGTTACGCCGCGGCCATCGGCGCTGGCGACGTGACCGGAGCCGCGGCCCAGCCGTTCCGAGCGGCGGTCGAGGCCGACTACCGATCCGGCGTCGAGTCCGGGGTCCGGGCGACGCCCACGCTCTTCATCGACGGCGCGTTCTACACCGGACGGGTGGAGATCGGCGCGTTGCGCAGCGCGCTCGGCCTCGTCCGCTGAACACCGGTGCGCGCCTCGGCCACTGGAGGAAGACCGGCGCTCACGCGGGCAGGTCAGGGTCGAGCCACGGTCCTTCGGGCAGCGGCGGCGGCCCGGCGTCGTCGTCGATGGTGCACAGCGGTAACCGCTCACCGAGGTAACGCAACAGCAGCGAGCCGATGATTGCCGCCAACAGCGAGCCGGCGAGGATTCCGATCTTGGCCTCGTCGCGCAGGAGTGGGTCGTCGAAGGCCAGGTCGGCGATGAAGAGCGAGATGGTGAACCCGATGCCGGCCAGCACGGCGCCGCCGATGAGGTGGCCGTAGCGCACCCGGCCGGGCAACGTGCCGAGGCCGGTGCGCAGGGCCAGAGTCGCACCCGCGGTGATGCCGACCGCATTGCCGATCAGCAGCGCGGCGATCACCCCGAGCGTCACCGGCGACGTGGCGGCCCGGCGCAGGGTGTCGCCCGAGAGCGACACGCCGGCGTTGGCCAAGCCGAACACCGGCACGATCAGGAACGCACTCATCGGGTGCAGGGCGTCCTGCAGTCGGTCGTTGGCTGACACCGTGGCCCGGGCGGCGGTGGTGGTCAATCGCAACCGGGCGGCGTCGGCCCGCTCGATCAGCGCGCGGCCGTAGAAGAAGAAGACCCGCTCACGTTGCTCTGGTTCGGCCCGCGCCGCCGGCACGATGAGGCCGACGAGCACGCCGGCCAGCGTCGGATGAACACCGGAGACGTACACCGCGACCCACAGCGCCAACCCGACCAGCACATAGGGCGCCAGCTGCCATACGCCGGCCCGCCGCAGGTACACCAGCACAGCCACCAGCGCCCCCGCCACGACGAGCGCCCGCACCGACAGTCCGTCGCTGTAGAACAGGCCGAGGACGACGATCGCGCCGATGTCGTCGACGATGGCCAGGGTGAGCAGGAACAACCGCAGCTGGTCGGGGCAGCGCGGACCGAACAGGGCGAGCACGCCGACCAGGAACGCGGTGTCGGTGGACATCGGCACGCCCCAACCCGCGTTGGCCGGTCCGCTCGGATTGATCGCCAGATAGATCAGCGCGGGCAGGGCTAGGCCACCAACCGCACCGAGGGCCGGCACCACCACCGCCCGGGGATTGTGCAGTTCTCCGACGGTGACCTCGCGGCTGATCTCCAGGCCGACGACGCAGAAGAAGATGGCCATCGCCGCGTCGTTGACCCAGTGCTGCAGGTCAAGCGCCATCACGTGACCGCCGACATTGATGGACGCCGTCGTCGACCAGAACGTGGTGTAGCCGGCGTGCGGGACGTTGACCCACACCAGTGCGGTGAGGGTGGCGCTGAGCAGCAGGAGCGCGCTGCCGGCCTCGGTGGCGAGAAAGCGGCGCAGCGCGGGCGAGACGTGCGGCAGCGGGACGCTTACCCGCGGCGCGGGGCCGGGCCGACCCGGCAACGGCAGCATGTCGGCCCGGGTCATGGAGGAAAGCTAGCGCCGACGCCAGCGGATCCCGGCCTCGATGAACCCGTCGATGTCACCGTCGAGGACGGCCTGCGGGTTGCCCACCTCGTAATCGGTGCGCAGGTCCTTGACCATCTGGTACGGGTGCAGCACGTAGGAGCGCATCTGGTTGCCCCAGGAGGAACCGCCGTCCTTGAGCGCATCCATCTCGGCCTGCGCCTCCTCGCGGCGACGTGCCAGCAGCTTGGCCTGTAACACCGCCATGGCGCTGGCCCGGTTCTGGATCTGGCTGCGCTCGTTCTGGCAGGACACGACGATGCCGGTCGGCAGGTGGGTGATGCGCACCGCGGAATCGGTGGTGTTCACGCCCTGCCCGCCCGGACCGCTCGAGCGGTACACGTCCACCCGGATGTCGTCGTCGGGGATCTCGACGTGGTCGGAGGACTCGACCACCGGCAGCACCTCGACGCCGGCGAAACTGGTCTGGCGTCGGCCCTGGTTGTCGAACGGGCTGATGCGCACCAGACGGTGGGTGCCCTGCTCGATCGACAGCGTGCCGTAGGCGTACGGCGCCTTGACCCGGAACGTGGCCGACTTGATCCCGGCCTCCTCGGCGTAGGACGTGTCGAGGACTTCGGTCGGGTAGTTGTGCCGCTCGGCCCAGCGCAGGTACATCCGCAGCAGCATCTCGGCGAAGTCGGCGGCGTCCACTCCGCCGGCTTCGGACCGGATCGTGACGAGGGCCTCGCGGGCGTCGTATGGTCCCGACAGCAGGGTGCGGACCTCGAGCTCGTCGATGCCGGCTCGCAGCCCGGCCACCTCGCCCGCCGCTTCGTTCCGACTCGCTGCGTCGTCCTCGCCCTCGGCCAGGTCCCACAGCGTCTGGGCGTCCTCCAGGCGGCGCTGGAGGTCCTCGACCCGGCGGACGTCGGACTGCACGTGGGACAGCTTGCTGGTCACCTGCTGCGCCTGCTCGGGGTCGCTCCAGAGGTCCGGGGCCGACGCCTGGCGCTCCAGGTCGGCGGCCTGCGAGCGCAGCGTGTCGAGGTCGAGCACCGAGGCGATGCTGGCCAGGGTGGCGGTGAGCTCCTTGAGCTCGGTGGGGACGTCGGTCATGACGGCCCCAGGCTACCGGGATCGCCGCCGCGTTCGGCGTTTGCTCGCGCTACCGCCGTAACCAGCGATGTCGTGCCGACGTGCGAACACACGCCTCAGGCCATGGCGAAGGACCGCCTGTGGACGCCGTCAATTCGCCGCTGACCCGATCGGTCAACACCTGCGCCCGGAGCCGGTCGCCGCTGGCCCCCGCTCGCCCTGCGCCTCGATGTCGAACCGGACCTCGGTGCCGACCCGCGCTGCGGGCGTCCGGTGTCCGACGTGGATCCGACTTCCAGATCGAGGTTGGAGTTGACCGCCTCGCCGACCGCGCTGAGCGATTCGAGCTGATTGACCTTGTCGGCCAGCTGCGGACTGCGACCCTCCAACGCGTCGAACAGACGGACGGTTCCGACGCCCGGCGCTACGCCGGTGCTTCAGCCGGCGTGGCGGCGGCGGTTCAGACCGCGCGACGCTTGAGCCGGCGACGCTCCCGCTCGGACAGCCCGCCCCAGATGCCGAAGCGCTCGTCGTTGGCCAGGGCGTATTCGAGGCACTCGGACTTGACCTCGCACCCGGTGCAGACCTTCTTGGCCTCGCGGGTGGAGCCGCCCTTCTCGGGGAAGAACGACTCGGGGTCGGTCTGGGCGCACAGCGCGCGTTCCTGCCAGCTCTGCTCGTCCGGCAGTCCGAACACCGCGCTGAGGTCAGCGCCGTCGAGGTTGCTCGCCAGTTCGGTCATGCGGTGCTCCTTGCCCCTGTTGGGTGGTCGGGTCCTGCGGCTGGGCGGTCCTGCTGGGTCGACGGTGGGGGCGTCGGGGGAACGGCGGCGCTGCCTACTCGGGTCGCCACGGACGGCGGCTGAAACGGTGAGTACCAATGATGGAATTACACTCGTGTCGTTACCACGGTGTCAAGCGGACAAGTGGTATTCGCACGCGCGCTCGGACGCTTGTTCGAACGGGTCTGGCGAGGGGTTTCGCGGCCGGCACGCGGGCGTTCGGGGCTCGAGCACGCGGCGCCCGAGGCGGCTTGGACAATGCCGGCGTGAGCTGTTATGTCGATGTGGTGCGTGCCTATCCCGAGGCCGGCCTGCGGTTCACCGACTTCTGCCACCTGCTGGCCGACGACCGCGACGAACTGCACGCGCTGGCCGGCCACCTCGGCATGCCCCGCCGCTTGTTCCAGGAACACCCCGTGCGCTGGCACTACGACCTCCCCGCGCCGTTGCGACAACGGGCGATCGAGCTCGGCGCGCAGGAGATCACTACGCGGGCGGTGGCCGAGCTGCTGGCCGCGCGGCGTCGGCGGCTCTGGGCCGGGTCGGCGTGACCTTTCCTCCGCCCGTCGCGTCGGGGCTGGCCGAGCAGCTGCTGGTGTTGTCACTCGACCCGACCGACGGGCGTATCCGAGGCGGACGAGGGCTGGATGTCAGCCTGCGCGGAGCCCTCCTGGCCGAGCTGGCCCTGCGCAACGTTGTGGGAACCGACGGACGGGCGCCGATCGTCGTCGGCGAGGTGATGACCGGCGACCGGATCCTTGACGCGGTGGCGGCCACGGTCCACCGCCGCCCGGGCGTGGCCTGGCGGCGGTGGTTCCGCCACGTGGGCGTGGACCGCGCGGCGCTCACCGCCCGGCTGCTGGAGTCCGGCCGCTGGGTCGCCGGACCGGGCCGACGCCGCTACGCCGACACCGACCCGCAGGCGGCCGACCGGCTGGCGATGGCGGTGGCCACGGCCGGGGCCACCGGACCGTTGGTGGTGACGGTGCTCAGCGAGCTCGGGGCGATGCCCGGCCCGCGTTCGCGCAAGAGCCGGCTGCGCGCGCGCGAGCCCGCACTGGTCGCCCGGCTGACCGCTGACGGCTTCTCCCCGGCAACGCAGGCGGCCGTCCGCGACGCTCTCGCCGGCGCGGCCGCGGTCCGTACCGGCGGGTTGCTGCCGGGCTGACGGCCCGGGGTTCGGACACCTCGATCGCGTACGGTTTCCAGCGTGCGCGTCACCGTCCTGGCCGGAGGCATCGGCGGCGCCCGATTCCTCCGCGGAGTCCGTCGCGCCGTGGCTGCATCGAGCGGCTCGGAGCCGGCGGCGGAGATCACCGCCGTGGTCAACACCGGTGACGACGTCACCCTGCACGGGCTGCGCATCTGTCCCGACCTCGACAGCGTGATGTACACCCTCGGCGACGGTATCGACACCGAGCGAGGCTGGGGGCGGTCCGGGGAGACGTGGCGCATCCGCGACGAGCTGGCCGCGTACGGGGCCGAGCCGACGTGGTTCGGGCTGGGCGATCTCGACACCGCCACGCATCTGGTGCGCACCCGGATGTTGGACGCCGGCTTCTCCCTCAGCGACGTCACCACCGCCCTGTGCCAACGGTGGCAGCCCGGCGTGCGGCTGCTGCCCATGACCGACCAGCGCTGCGAGACCCACGTCGTGGTCGAGTTCGACGGCGCGCGGCGGGCGATTCACTTCCAGTCATGGTGGATCGAGCACCACGCCGCGCTGCGGGCGCTGGACTTCGTGGCCGTCGGCCTGGACGAGGCCAAGCCCGCGCCCGGGGTGATCGAGGCGATCACCGAGACCGACCTGCTGCTGATCGCGCCGAGCAATCCGGTGGTCAGCATCGGCACCATCGTGGCCATCAGTGGGGTCGGCGACGCGATCCGCAGCACGCCCGCACCGGTCGTCGGCGTCTCCCCGATCATCGGCGGCCGCCCCGTGCGGGGCATGGCCGACGCCTGCCTGGCCGCGATCGGCGTGGAGGTCAGCGCGCAGGGCGTCGCCGAGCACTACGGCGCCCGGCTGGCCGGCGGCCTGCTCGACGGCTGGCTGATCGCCGCTGGTGACGATGCGGCGGTGGCCGGCGTGGACGTCCGCCGCGCGCCGTTGCACATGAGCGACGACGAGGCCACCGCGCAGATGGTGCGGGCGGCCGCGGCGATCGCCGGGATCGAGTTGCCGGGCCCGTCCGGTGGCTGAGCGGCCGAAGTCGGTCGAGATCCTGCCGGTCGATGGCATCGGCGAGGTCCGTCCCGGTGACGACCTCGGCGCGATCATCGCCGGTAGCGCGGGCTGGTTGCGCGAGGGCGACGTCCTCGTCGTGACGTCGAAGATCGTTTCGAAGTCCGAGGGCCGGCTGGTGCCCGTGCACGGCAAGGATCCCTGGTCGCGCGAGCTGACCCGTCAGCACGCCATCGATTCCGAGACCGTGCGCGTGGTGGCCCGCCGCGGTGACCTGCGCATCGTGGCCAACCGCCAGGGCGTCGTGCTGGCCGGCGCCGGCGTGGACGCGTCCAATGTGGCCGGCGACGAAATTTCGCTGCTACCGGCCGACCCCGACGCCTCGGCCCGCCGGCTTTGCGACGCGATCGCCGCGCGGCTCGGTGTGCGCGTCGGCGTGATCATCAGTGATTCGCTCGGGCGGGCGTGGCGGCGGGGGATCATCGACGTCGCCCTCGGCGTCGCCGGACTGGCGGCGATCCAGGACATGCGCGGCAGCCGGGACAAGCACGGCAACGAGCTGCAGGCCACCGAGATCGCGCTGGCCGACGAGATCGCCTCGGCCGCGGACCTGGTCAAGGGCAAGCTGAGTGACATCCCGGTGGCCGTCGTGCGTGGGCTGCACCTGCGCGACGACGGCGCGGGCAGCGGGCCGTTGATCCGCACTTCACGGGAGGACATGTTCCGGCTCGGGACGGCCGAGGCGCTGGTGATCGGCCGCGAGGACGCCGGCGGGGCGCTCGCCCGGCCCGGCCCGCTGCACGAGGACGCGCGCGCGGTGATCGAGGCTCTACCCGCCGGATTCGATCCGCAGGCCGACGCGGTGCGCGAGGCGTTCCTCGGGTTCCTGCACGCCCGCCCGGACGCGATGTGGCGCTCGTGCCTGGCTGGGCACCTCACCGCCAGCGCGGTGATCGTCGACCCGACCCGGTCGGCGGTGCTGCTGACCCTGCATCCGCGGGTGGGCTCGTGGGTACAGCTGGGTGGGCACTGCGAGCGCAAGGACGCCGCGCTGGTCGACGCGGCGGCCCGCGAGGGGCGCGAGGAGAGCGGCATCGGCTCGCTGTCGCTGGACCCCGAGCCGCTCAATCTGGACGTACATGCGGTGACCTGCTCGCTCGGGGTGCCGACCCGCCACTTCGACGTCCGCTTCCTGGCCATCGCCCCGCCCGCCGCCGAGCCGGTGATCAGCAGCGAGTCCGTGGACCTGCGCTGGTTTCCCTGGGACGAGCTCCCGCCGGACAGCCCGCCGGACCTGGCCCGCTCGATCGCGCTAGCCCGGCAGCGCATCGGGCCGTGACCGGTTTCGGATCCGGCCCGCTGGCGGTGATCGCCGAGTGGGAGGTTCCGCACGCGGCGGCGGCGGTGGTCGGGCCCGATGGTGTGCGCGCGGTGTTCGGTGATCCGGCCGAGCAGTTCGCGCTGGCCTCGGTGACCAAGCCCCTGTCCGCGCTGACCGCGCTCTTGGCCGTCGAGGAGGGTGCGCTCGCACTCGACGATCCCGCGGTCACCGACATCGTCGACGGCGCGACGGTGCGCCATCTTCTGGCCCACGCCGCCGGACTGGCCATGGACCGGCGGGTGCGTGCCGCGATGCCGGGCACGCGTCGCATCTACTCCAACGCCGGCATCGAGATCCTCGGCGAGGTCGTCACCGAGGCCAGCGGCATCGACTTCGGCGAGTACTTTGCCGCGGGAGTGGCGGAGCCCTTGGGACTCATCGGCACCGACCTCGGTCCGCGGCCGTCGCGCGACGGGCGTTCGACCGTCGCCGATCTGTCGACGGTCATCGGCGAGCTCCTGGCACCCACCGGGCTGCTCCACCCCAGCACGGTGGCCGAGGCCACCTCCGTGCAGTTCCCCGGGCTGGCCGGCGTCGTACCGGGCTTCGGCCGCCAGGACCCCAACGACTGGGGACTCGGCGTCGAGATCAAAGGGGCCAAGACGCCGCACTGGACCGGCGCTTCGAACTCGCCAGCCACCTACGGGCACTTCGGCCAGGCGGGCACGATGTTCTGGGTGGACCCGGTGGCCCGGCTGGGCCTCGTGGTCCTGACCGACCGGCCGTTCGAACAATGGGCTCGCATCGCGTGGCCATCCCTGTCCGACGCCGTGCTGGCCGCCTACGCCTGAGCGTCGCCGGACGCTGCGCGTCTCCTGTGCCGCCCGCGCGGCCATCGGTTGTGCGCCCGTCGCGGCGATCGGGATCTTCAGGGTGCACGAACGCCATGGCCCATGCCATGGCCCACCACGGCAATGAAGATCCCCAGCGGGAAGGCTAAGGAACGGTCGGCGGCGTCGATCCCAGGTCAGGCGCCGCGGGGACGATCGAGGCTCTGGCGGGGACCGAAGCGCGGCGCGCGGATACCGGCCACCTCTATCAACCGAATCACCCGCTGCCGTTGCCCGAGCCACGGGCTGAGCAGCTCGAGCATCTCCTCGTCGCTGCCGCGCGGACGTCCGGTCAGCGCGAACACCACCTGGTTGTGGACGTGGTAGTCGTTCACGCTCACCGCGTCCGGGTGCCCGAGCGCGCGCTGGGCCACCTCGGCCGCCGTCCACACCCCGATGCCGGGAACGACCTGCAGCCGGGCCAGCGCGGCGTCGGACGAGAGGTCGCAGCACTCCTCCAGCCGCGCAGCCACGGCGGCCGCCGCCCGCAGCGCACGCAGCCGGGCCAGATCGACGTCGTAGCGACTCCACCACCACGCGGGGACGTCAAGCAGCACCGACGCCGGTGGCGGAACGCGCATGCCGACCGGCGCCGGTCCGGGCGCCGGCGCGCCGTAACGAAGCAGCAGGGCGCGCCACGACCGGCGGGCCTGCAGACCGGTCACCCGCTGCTCGATCACCGCCGGGGCGAGCGCCTCGAGTACGCGGCCGGTGCGGAGCAGGCGTAGTCCCGGGTAGCTGCGCAGGATGCGGACCAGGCCCGGATACCCCCCCACGTCGAGCTCGCTCCAGTCGTCACCCTCGCCGAGCAGAGCCGGCACGCCGGCGATCGCGCAATCCGCGCCTGGACCCCATGCCTCGGCGACGACCGTGCCGCCGTCGAGGTGCAGGCTCAGCGTCACCGGCCCGTCGACGGTGAGACTGGTGCGCCAAAACCGGCCGTCACCGATGCGGTGCGACGGGTCACCGGCACCGCGCACCAGCGGAGCCAACGTGCGGCGGATGTCGACCGGTCGCCCTGGCGACCACCGAGCCACCGCATCCGGCCCGGTGCTCACGGCCTCCACTGCGGTCACGACCCAGCCGCCCTCACGACTGCGGCCCGCTCACAAGTGCGGCCCTTACGACGTCAGCCCCGCTCACGAAGTCAGCCGGGTCACGACGTCAGCCCGGCTCATGACGGCGGACTGAACCGGAGGCTGTCCGGGGCCAGCGTGACGTCGGGCCAGACCCGGGCGCCCGCGGCCAGCTCGTTACCGGATCCGATAATTGCGCGGTCACCGAGCACCGCGTCGACCACCACCGCACCCGCCGCCACGCGCGCTCCGCGCCCGATCACCGACCGGCGGACCACCGCTGCGGCCTCGACCACTGCGTCGTCGAAGAGGACCGATCCGGCCACCTCGGCGCCGGCACCGACCACCGCGCTCGCCCCGACGGTGGAGCCGCCGTCGACCGTGGCCGTCGGGTCGACATCCGCCCCGTGCAGGACGATCCGCTCGCCCGAACCGGCGGGCAGCGCCAGCGTCGGGGCGATTCCGCGGACCAGGTCAGCACTGCCAGCCACGAAGTCAGCCGGGGTACCGAGGTCGCGCCAGTACCCGTCCTGCACCTGTCCGATCACGGTGGCTCCCGCCTTCAGCATCTGCGGAAACGTCTCACGCTCCACCGACACCGGTCGCCCGGACGGGATGGCATCGACCACGTGCCGCTCGAAGACGTAGGTCCCGGCGTTGATCTGGTCGGTGATCGGGTCGGGGTCCTTCTCCAAGAACGCCGTGACCCGGCCGGAGGAATCGGTGGGCACGCAGCCGAAGGCCCGCGGATCATTCACCCGGGTCAGGTACAGCGTCACGTCAGCGTGGCGTTCGCGGTGGACGGCGAGCAGGGAACCCAGGTCCACGCCGGAAAGCAGGTCACCGTTGAACACCAGCACGGTCGAGGCGCGTATGGCCGCTGCAGCGTGGCCGATCCCGCCGCCGGTGCCCAGCGGTTCCTCCTCGACGACGTAGTCCAGCTCGAGGCCGAACTTCGAGCCGTCGCCGAAGTGGGACTCGAACACCTCGGACTTGTAGGAGCTGGACAGGATGACGTGCCGGATACCGGCCGCGCGGATCCGGGACAGCGGGTGCTCCAGGAACGGCACGCCAGCGGTGGGAAGCATCGGCTTCGGGGCCGAGAGGGTCAGCGGGCGCAGCCGGGTGCCCTGTCCGCCGACCAGGATGATCGCGTCGACCGCGTCACTAAGGCTGGACACCGGTGAGTTCCCCATACCGGGAGGGTATGGGCGGCGTCTCAAGTTTCACTGCCTCTACCGGCAGTTGCGGCTCAGCGCCGGCGGCCACCGCGCTGAAGCGCTGGGCCGCGCTCGATCGTGCCGCCAGGCCGGTGCGCAGCAGCATTCGCAACGGCCACAGCTTCCAACCGCGGTAGTGGCGGGACAGGTACTGGTAGGCGCTGCGGTGATGCTCGGAGATCATGGCCTTCCTGTTCCGTGACGTCGCATGGCCGCCGCGATGTACCGCAGCCGCCGACGGCACGTACACGTTCTGCCAACCCGCGCGACTGAATCGCTCACCGAGGTCCGTGTCCTCGAAGTACATAAAGTACGACGGATCGAAACCACCGATCTCGTCGAATCCGGCCCGTCGCAGGAGCAGGCACGACCCGGAGAGCCACTCGGCCGGCCGTTCGACGACCTCGTCGACCTCACGGCGGTACTGCGCCGTCCACGGGTTGCTCGGCCACGCCCAGCCGATCAGCGCGTGACCGATGCCCTTGCCCAGCGATGGCAACCGCCGGGCGGACGGATACACCTTGCCTTCGACGGTGAGCAGCAGCGGGCCGAGGCTGGCCGCCCGCGGCCACCGCTTCGCGGCAGCCAGTAGCTCATCGACGCTGCCCGGGGCGAGGCACAGATCCGGATTGGCCACCAGGACGAACTCACCGCTGGCCTTCGCGACCCCGGCGTTGGCCGCCCGCCCGTAGCCGAGGTTCTCACCGTTGCTCAGCACCGTCACGAACGACCGGTCGCCGACGGCCGCCTCGAGTCGATCGGTTGAGCCGTTGTCCGACACGATGACGTCAAGGTCGGCCGAGGTCGCCAGCTCCAGGGAGTCCAGGAAGCCGGAGAGCACGTCAGCCGAGTCGTAGGTGACCACCACTACGGCCAGGGACTCGGCAGCGCTCGTCATGGCGGGGCAACGACGGCACTTGCCAACCCGTAGAGCAACTGCCACCCCCTATTGGATATGCGATGAGACGGCGCGAGCTTACGGCCGCGAGCCGCCATTTCGGGCCATCCGCAGGTGAACAGCAGCGGTCGATATCGAAAAACCTGACTATCGGCCACGTCGCCGAACGGGGTCCGGACGGACGATTCAGCCCACGAATGAACCGCAACCATTGAGGATCAGTCCTCAGTGCCCGGCTTCGATCGCCCGCTCGTAAGCCATTACATGGGCCTGCGCGCACGCGTCCCAAGTAAACGACGCCGCCCGCTCCTCTGCGGCGGAACCGAGGTCCGTGCGCCGCGCTGGATCATCTAGCAGCTCGCTGATACCGCGTCCGATCGACGCCGAGTCCGTGTCGCAGTAGGCGACCGCGTCGCCGCCGACCTCGGGAATCGCCATTCGCGCACTGGTGAGCACGGCCGCACCGCAGGACATGGCCTCGAGTACGGGCAGACCGAAACCCTCGCCGAGGCTCGGGTAGACCACCAGTTCAGCGCCACCGAGGAAACCCGGAAGTAGGTCCAGCGGAAAATATCCGGGGCGGACGAGACGCAGGCCGGCCGGCACGGCGACCGCGTCGAGGTCGGTGTTCCAGCCTGAGCCGCCAGCCACGACCAGCGCCGGCGGGTCGGGGCGACCGGCCACGGCGCTGATCCAGCCGCGAATCAATGCGGCTACGTTCTTGCGCGGCTCGAGGGTGCCGAGGAAGGCCAGATACGGCTGCTGCGAAGCCAGTTGCAACCGAGACCGAACCGCCCTGATGTCCGCGGCGCTCGGCGGGTGGAACACCGAATGGTCGACGCCCAGGTGGGCCACCTGCAACCGGGATGGATCGGCCCCCACTTCCCGGTGCAGGGCGTCAGCCGTCGACTGGGACGGAACGACGCAGCAGCCCACCCTGCGCAGCGCAAGGCGCGTCGCCGCCCGGAAGAACGGACCCTTCACACCGGTATGGACCTTCGGGTCGGTGAAAAACGTGGCGTCGTGCAGGGTGACGACCTGAGCGCCTCGAGCCATCACCGGGTGCGTGTAGTGCGGTGAATGAAGGACGTCCGGCCGGACGCGTCGGGCGAGCGCCGGCAGGCTGAACTGCTCCCAGACCAGGCGGCCAGGACGGCGGGCGGTTAGCGACGACGCAACGACAGCATGAACATCTGCCACCTGTTCATAGATGGAGGCGTCCCGGGGTTGGCTGGCTACGTGCACCTCGATCCCGAGACGGCACAGCGCCGGGAGCAGGTTGTCGAGGTAGCGGCCGACGCCGCGACGATCGGCCGGCAGTGCAGTGGCGTCCACCAGCACACGCATCCCCGGCAGTCTAGGTGCACGACGGCAACCGCGGCCCCTAGCATCACGCGGGTGCCCCGGCAGACGATGACCGACGGGCGGCTGGCGCTGGCCGACCGAACCGCATGACAGCGGTGGGTGCGCCGGAGCCTGACGTTCGTTCGGATCGATGGCTGGCCGTGGGCGTCGCCGGCGCGGTGGCGCTCAACGTCGGCATTGCCGCAGTTCAGGTCCTGGCGTTTCGCCCGTTCCTCACCTCTGACGAAAGCCCGCACGTCAACTACGCCCTGCGGTTGACGCACGGCGAGATCCCACAGCTGGGCACGCGCTTCGCCCCCTCACTACCGCTTCAGGGCTCCGGCACTCAGTACGTGTCCAATCACCCTCCGTTGTTCCACATCATGGCTGGCTGGTTGATCCGGCTTGGCCAGCACTTCGATCACTCCCTCGTCGGCTTCTACCTTGCCCGTGGGCTGAGCGCCGCGTTCGGGGCAGCCACGGTGCTGGCCGTGGCCGCGCTCACTTTGAGCCTCGGTGGGCGGCGGGCCCGGGAGCGGGCAGTGACGGCGGCGGCGATCTCGGGGGTCTTCAGCCCGCTGGCCATCTCGGCGGTCACGGTGCAGAACGACTCGTTACTCGCCCTGTGCGCCACGACAGCGCTACTGGCGACGATGCGGATCCTGCGCTTCGGCGGCACCGTCCAGCGCTGGATCCTGCTCGCCGTGGCCTGCACCGCCGGGATGCTAACCAAGTCGTCCATGATCGTCGTGTTCGGTGCCGCGGTCGCGACCCTGGCCGTGGAGCCGCTCCTGCGCTTAACGCGGGCGGCCTGGCGAGCACGGATTCTTCCGCTCGCCGCGGTGATCGCCTGTGTCATCGCCGGGAGCGGGTGGTTCTACGTTCTCAACCACCGGCGTTATGGCGACCTGCTCGGCGGCTCGGAGATCTACGAGAACGTCTCTTCCCGCCCGTTGGAACCGTCCGCCAGTTCTCCCTTGCGATTCGTGCTGGACCCTCGGTCCTGGCGCAATCTATTCGAGCAGGCCTTCGCCGGCCGCACCAGCGTCCGCCTACCGGATCCGTCCGAGACGAGCTGGATGTCCGAACTTGCCGCAGCGTTGGTCGTCCTCGGTGCCGGGTGGGCTGCCGCTCGGGCGCTGCTGGCGACCATCACCGCCCGACGTCGGCGACCGGACCCTAACCCGGGTCCGGGGAACGCTGAGGGCGGCCATCCGCTCGGGCCCGGCGACCTGCTGCCCGCCCTGCTGCTGGCCTTGGCGCTGCTCGGTGCCGTCGCCGAGATCGCCAGTCACGTCAGCCACCGGGGGTCGGCTAACGCCCGTTACCTGGCGCCGGCCATCGCTGCCTACTCCATCGGCGTGGCGACAGTGTTGATCGCCTTGCCGGCCATTGCCCGCACCCTGGCCGCGGTGCTCGTGGTGGCGCTGCACGCGGTCGGCACCGTCGGCGAGGGAGTCATCCTGATCCACCGCCTGCCCTCCACCCTCGGGCGCTCCTGGTTGGGCACCTACGAGCGTGGCCTAATCATCAACGGCCGCCCCGGCGTGCTCGCCCCGCTCCTGTTGTCAGTCGCCGGGGCCAGTCTGGTGGCCCTGACGGTGGCGCTGATGGCCCTCGGCGACGGTCCGTGGGCGGCGAGGCGGCGCCAGCCGATCGACACCGAAGCGGACACCTCGGCCCCGCAGGAGTCGCAGCACCGTCTCGAGCCCGCATGATCGCCGTATGCCGACCTGTGCGCCGACGGTGAGCGCCCGCACGCGTCCCACGGCGGCCACGGCGGGCGCCCGGCGCCACGGCGTGCGGACCGTTGTCCGGGTGGTCGGCGCGGCGGTCGCCGTTATCGCCGTGGCGCTGTGTGTACGGACGGCGGCCAACCAATGGAATGAGATCCGTCCGGCCATCGCCGACGCCAACCTCGCCGAATTGGCCCTTGCGATGGTGCTCAGCGTCCTGTCCATGACCGGGCTGGCCGTCCTCTGGCGCCGGGTCCTCGCCACATTCGGGGTGTCCATTCCCCTGCGCTCGGCGATCCGGTGGTACTTCGCCGGCGAGCTGGGCAAGTACCTCCCGGGCGGCGTCTGGCAGGTCGTCGGCCGAGGCGAGCTGGCCACCCGCGGCGGCGTCGACCGGTCGGTCGCCTACGCGACCACCGTCGTCTCGATGGGCGTCATGTGTGTCGGCGCGGCCGTCGTGTGCGCCGTGCTGTCCCCGTGGTTGGCTCTGGACGCCAACGGGATCGGCTGGGAGATGTCCCTGCTGCTGCTCATACCGGTGGGTATCGGATTCCTTCACCCGGTGGTCTTCGGCCGCCTGCTCCTTGGCGCCGCCAAGGTCAGCCGAGGCCGGGTGGACCTGCAGCCCCCGGCGTGGGGCCGCATGTGTGTGCTGGTGCTGTGGTCGTGCCCGACGTGGCTTCTCCTCGGTGGCGCATCCGTGCTGGTCACCGATGCGCTCGGCTTCGACCCACAGCCCGCCCGCGTGGCTTTCGCGGCCGTCGCGGCGTGGATCGTCGGTTTCCTCGCCGTGCCGGTTCCGGCCGGCGCCGGCATCCGCGAGCTGGTTTTCGTCGGCATCTGCGGTCTGGCCCCCGGCCCGGCGACGGCGGTGGCGGCCCTTGCTCGTCTCCTGCTGCTGATCACCGACGCTGGGGGCGGCGCGCTCGGCCTCACCGCGTTCCGCCGTCCCCGGACACGAGGAAACCGCGCGCTCAACAAGGACGGCGGTCAAGACAATGCCAGCCGCTAAGCTGCCCGTGTTCTGGACTCCCTCGAGACGAAACCGTGGTCGACGAAGGGCTGAACCCCGACATGCCGAGTGACGTCCGCAGCACCATCAAGCACGCCTACGCAGCGACCGCGCAGCAGGCCGGATCACTACTCACCCGGGTCGGTGTCCTCGACGACGACGCTCCGGACCGTGACCGTCGCCTCAAGCACTGGGCCTACAGCCTGACCCGCGTGCATGACTCGCTGGCGATCGCCAAACTCGGCGTGCCATGGTGGACGTATCGAGCGATCGACGTGGTCGACGCCTGGCTAGTCGCTCGGCCACACCCGATCCGGGTGTTCGAGTACGGATCGGGGGCGAGCACCCTCTGGCTGGCCGACCGGTCCGACGAGGTCCACTCGGTCGAGCACCACCGCGAGTTCGGCGAGATGATCGGCATTGAACTGGCGCCGCGGAGCAACGTCGACTTCCGCATCGTCGAGCCGGTCGCCTCAAGCACCCCCACCATCGGCTCGGCCAAGGAGGGCAACGCCGGCCTCGACTTCTCGGCCTACGTCGACACGATCGACGTGGTCGGTGGCGTCTTCGACGTGGTGGTCATCGACGGACGCGCGCGCGAGGCCTGCCTGCGCGCGGCGATCCCCTATCTCGCCCATGCCGGCCTGATCGTCTTTGACAACACCCGCCGGCGCCGCTACCGGCAGGCGATCGAAGCGTCCGGGTTGACCGAACGCCGCCTGGCCGGGCTCACGCCCACGCTGCCCTACCCCGACCAGACCTCCGTTCTCAGCCGCTGATCGCTGGACCCGCCGACTGCCCGCTTTGCTCGGTCACCGGGTCGAGTAGCGCCGAGCGGCGCCGACTGTTTCCACCCGCTCGGACAGCTCACTGGCCGTGAGCACGGAGAGATCCACCGACAGCTCCGCCTCCTTGCCGAACCGCATCTTCTTGGTGTGTTCGAGGGTGTCCTCGATGAGGATCCGGTTGGTGCGGATGAGGTCGGAGATGATGCCGATGATCATACTCAGGAAGCTCATGATCAGCAGCACCGCGCCGACCAGCAGGGACTGGATGTGACCGCCGGGATTGTCCTCGAGCTGCAGGATGGCAAACCGCACGAAGGGAGTCAGGCCGAGCACCCCGAGCACCACGGCCAAGGCGGTGAAGATCAC
>JBDUAD010000122.1:0-7228 GCA_040004775.1 bacterium
CGGCCGGCGGCTTCGGCTCCAGTCGACTCCGCGGCGGAATGCTGAGCTCCCTGCGGGTGCGTAACTACCGCCTGTTCGCCGGCGGTCAGCTGATCTCGCTGACCGGCACCTGGATGCAGCGAGTGGCCCAGGACTGGCTCGTCCTGCAGTTGACCAACTCTGGGGCGGCGCTGGGCGTCGTGACCGCGCTGCAGTTCCTTCCCTCGATCCTGCTCGGCCTGTGGGGCGGTGTGCTGGCCGACCGCATGGACAAGCGGCGTCTGCTGCTGGTCACTCAGACCGGGCTCGCCGGCGCCGCCCTTCTCCTCGGCGTCCTCGACCTGACCGGCGTGGTCGCCTACTGGCACGTGCTGGTCCTGGCCTTCGCCGTCGGTGCCATCGGCGCGGTGGATACGCCGGCGCGTCAGTCGTTCGCGGTCGAGATGGTCGGATCCGATGACCTGGCCAACGCCGTGGGCATCAACTCGACGATCTTCAACGCCGGGCGAATCCTCGGTCCCGCCGCCGCCGGTTTGCTGATCACCGGCGTGGGTACGGGCTGGGCCTTCGTGGTCAACGCCGCCTCCAGCGTGGCCGTGCTGGCCGGCTTGGCGGCGATGCGCACCGGTGAACTGCACCCGTCGCCGGCGCTGGCCCGCGCGCCGGGACAGATGCGGGCCGCGCTGGCCTACGTCCGCGGACGGCTCGACCTGATGCTGGCCATGGCCCTGGTCTTCGTCGTCGGGACGTTCGGCATGAACTTCCAGATCACGACAGCGATTCTGGCCAAGCAGGTCTTCGATCGCGGCGCCGACGGCTACGGGTTGCTGTCGACCGCCCTGGCGGTCGGAGCCTGCATCGGGGCGGTCATCGCCACCCGGCGCACCCGCCGCCCGTCGGCCCTGTTCCTCGTCGCCGCCGCGGTGGCCTTCGGGCTGATCGAGGTGGTCTGCGGGATGATGCCGACCTTCGGCCTCACCGCCGTGCTGCTCGTGCCGGCCGGGCTGGCGATGCTCACCGTGACCACCGCGGCCAACTCCTCGGTCCAGATGGGCACCGATCCGGTGCTGCGCGGGCGGGTCATGGCCCTCTACCTGATGTGCTTCATGGGCGGCACACCGGTCGGTGCGCCGGTCATCGGCTGGGTGTCCGGAGTGCTCGGCCCGCGGTGGGGCATGATCGGAGGCGGGGCGCTGACGGTGGTCTTCGCGGTGCTGATCGGCCTGGCCCTGGCTCGTCGGCGCGACATGCATGTGGCCGATGTCGTCGGACGCCTCGAGCACGGGCTGAGCGAGCTGCGGCCCCGCTCGGCCTTCTGGCCGCGGGCGCTTGGCCCGTAGCCGCGCCCTTCGCCGGAAATGCGCCGGTCAATCGGCCAGTGGTGAACCGGTAGCCGGCCGAAGCGCGAACCTGTCCCCATCGTGGTGGCGATCGACCGGATCTCCGCATACCGTTGAGAGGATGGGGCGCTCAGTGGCGACCAAGTCGGGCACGCTGGCATTTTCGGTGCGCTCGTGGCGCGCGGGTTCGGAGGATCTGCGACCTTCCACGCCTCCGATCGAACGGGTAGCCGCTGACGCCCGCCGACTGCGTCGCCAGCTGGAAGCCCTGCCCAAGGGCACCTCGTTCGTGCGCGCGATCGGCGTGGCGCACGCCTACGACCAGGTGCTCGTCCTGGCCTGTCAGCAGCTGGAGATCGCCACCGCCCTGCACGAGCTTGCGGACGGCCGGCCGCGCATTCTCGAGCGGCTGCGAATAGAATTCCTACTCGGCGAGTGTGGCCTGAACCTCTGACCGCTGCGCCCGATCGACCCGCAGGTCCCCCCGGCGAAGTCCTCGACCCGACCGATCCGCGGCTGGACGATTTCCGCGATCTGGCCGACGCGCACCGCCGTCCCGACGGGCGCGGCCTGGTGATCGCCGAGGGCGTCTGCGTGGTGGAACGGTTGTTGGCCAGCCCGTACCCGGTGCGTTCGGTGGTAGGCGTGACCGGCAAGATCGCCCAGCTTCAGCCGGCGCTGAGGCGTACTGGGATCAGTCCGGTGGTCGTCGACAAATGGGTGCTCTCGGACGCGGTCGGCTTCCGGGTGACCCGTGGAGTGCTGGCCTCGGCCGAGCGAGCAGCGCCGCCGGACCTCCACGCGCTGCTGCCGACGGTGCAGCGCGTCGCCGTGCTCGAGGGGCTCAACGACTATGAGAACCTGGGCGCGCTGTTCCGCAACGTCGCCGCCCTCGGCGTGCAGGCGGTGCTGCTCGATCCTCGGACCGCCGATCCGCTCTACCGGCGCTGTGTGCGGGTGTCGATGGGCCACGTGCTGCGGGTGCCGTTCGCCCGGCTGCCCGGCGCCTGGCCGGAGTCCCTGGGTCGGCTGCGCAAGCACGGGTTCTCGGTGCTGGCCCTGACCCCGCGCCCCGAGGCCGAGCCAATCAGTGGCATTCCGCGACCGGATCGGTGGGCGGTGCTGCTGGGCGCCGAAGGTCCGGGACTCACCCCGGCTGCACTGGCCGCGGCCGACCAGCGGGTCCGCATCCCAATGGCCGACGGGGTCGACTCGCTCAACGTGGCCACCGCCGCCGCCCTGGCCTTCGCCGCCCTACAGGCCGAGTAGGCGTCGCGGCCTCCTCAGCGGGTCGGAATCGGTTCGGCGGCAAGGTAGTTGGCCCGGGTATGGCAGACGAGCATTCGAAGACCGCGGTCGCCGTGACCGAAAACCCCGACGAGCAGCGCTACGAGCTGCGGGTCGACGGCGAGCTGATCGGGCTGGCCGACTACTACGACCGCGACGGCGTCCGCGTGATCCCCCACACCGAGGTCCGCCCGAGCCGTGAGGGCCAGGGGCTCGGCGCCGTACTGGTCCGCTGCGCCCTGGACGACATCCGGGCCAAGGGGATGTCGGTCGGGCCGGCCTGCCCGTTCGTGGGCCACTTCCTCCGCCGTCATCCGGAGTACGCCGACCTCGCCCACTGAGGGCGCTGCCGCCGTCGCCGCGCGCGGGCGCCATCGCAAAGCGGGTCTTCGTCGGCCGGATCGCGCGCCACGGAGTTGACCCGTCACACCAGCGAGTCGGCCCAGGATCCGTGCAGGGCGGCGAACTGGCCGGTTCCGGCGGACACGAGCTCGCTCGGGGTGCCGTCCTCGATGATGCGCCCGTCGGCCAGCACCAGCACCCGGTCGGCGATCTCCACCGTTGACAGCCGGTGGGCGATGATCAGTGCGGTCCGGTCCTGCAGGACGGTGCGCAGGGCCTGCTGGACCGTGCGCTCCGTCGGCACGTCGAGGGAGGACGTCGCCTCGTCGAGGATCAGGACGGCCGGATCGGCCAGGAACGCCCGGGAGAAGGCGACCAGCTGGCGCTGACCGGCCGACAGCCGCCCGCCGCGCTTGCGCACATCGGTGTCGAAGCCCTCGGGCAGCGCGCGGATGAACGTGTCCGCGCCCACCGCCGCGGCCGCCGCCTCGACCTCCTCGCGCGTGGCCTCCGGCCGGCCGAAGGCGATGTTGTCGGCGACCGAGCCGGAGAACAGGAACCCGTCCTGGGTCACCATGACGACGGCGCGGCGCAGCTCGGCCTCCGACACCTGGCGCAGGTCCACCCCGTCCAGGCGCACGGTGCCCGAGCGCGGGTCGTATAGCCGCGAGATGAGCTTGGCGATGGTGGTCTTGCCCGCTCCGGTGGCTCCGACCAGCGCCACCGTCTGCCCGCCCGGAACGTGCAGGTCCAGCTCCGGCAGCACTGGCCGGCCGCCTTCGCTCTCGGCCACGTAGCCGAACTCGACCGCGTCCAGGTCGACCGTGCCGCGGGGAGGCTGAGGAAGCGCCACCGGCTCGGTGGGCTCGGGAACCGAGGGCTCCTCGTTAAGGACCAGGGCGATCTTCTCGAGCGCCGCGGTGGAGGACTGCAGCGAGTTCAGGAACATCGCGATGTCCTGCATCGGGCTGAAGAACTGGTTGAGGTAGAGCAGGAAGGCGGTGAGCACGCCCAGTTCGAGCCCGCCGTCGGCCACCCGCATGCCGCCGACGACCAGCACCGTGACCGTGGCCAGATTGCCGACCAGGGTGACGCCGGGGATGAAGATCGCGTGCAGGCGGAAGGCGTCGGCGTTGGCCTTGCGGTAGTCGCCGTTGAGCCGGGCGAACAGAGCGGCGTTGCGCGGCTCGCGTCGGAACGCCTGCACCGCGCGGATGCCGTTCAGGGTCTCGACGAACTGCACGATGACCGCGGCGATCGCCTCGCGGGTACGGCGGAACACCACTGACGAGCGCCGGGCGAACCACCGGTACAGCAGCCACAGCGGCCCGAAGGCCGCTACCGCGATGGCGGCCAGCGGCAGGTCCAGCACGAGCAGCACCACGGTGATGGTGATGATGTTGAGCACTGCGGTGATCAGGCCGTCCATCGCGGCCTGCAGCATCTCGTTCAGGGTGTCGACGTCCGAAGTCAGCCTGGAGATGACCCGGCCGGACGTGAACCGCTCGTGGAAGGACACCGACAGCTTCTGCACGTGGTCGAACAGCTGCCGACGCAGGTCGAACAGCACCTGCTGGCCGATCCGCCCGGCCCGCAGCAGGAAGATCCGGTTGAGCACCCCGGACACCAGCGCGCTGAGCAGCAGGGCGGAACTCAACAGCACGATGGTCGAGTCGTCGCCGGCCAGGGCGTCCTTGATCCCGTTGTCGATGACCAACCCGACCAGCCAGGGACCGGCCAGCATGGTGACGTTCTGGCCGATGACCACGAAGATCAGCGGGATCAGCTGACGACGGTGCGGGCGCAGCAACGAGCCCAGCAGCGCGCGGGCCTCGCGGCGCAGCGTGGGCAGCCCGGCGCTCGGCGTGACCGGCTCGTCGTCCGGCGCCTGCTCGAGCTTGCCCTTCCACTCGTAGGCCACCGGAGCCGCGAGATCGTCGTTGGCGGTGGCCGTGGTGTCCGCGGTGGCGGTCGCGTCAGCCACGGCTGACCTCCATATGCGAGGACTGGGCCAGCAGGTCGTGGTATTCGCTCGAGCGCGCCAGCAGCTCGGAGTGGGTGCCGACGTCGGCGATCCGCCCGTCGACCAGCAGCGCCACCCGGTCGGCCAGCAGCACGGTGGACGGGCGGTGGGCGACCAGCAGAGCGGTGGTCGAGCCGAGCACCCGCCGCAGCGCCTCTTCGACCAGGGACTCGGTGTTGACGTCCAACGCCGACAGGGGGTCGTCCAGCACGAGGACCCGCGGCCGGCCGAGGACGGCCCGGGCCAGGGCCAGCCGCTGGCGCTGGCCGCCGGACAGCGACAGCCCCTGCTCGCCGATGCGGGTCTCCAGCCCGAACGGCAGCTCCTGTACGAAGCCGGCCTGGGCGATGTCGATCGCCTCGGCGATGTCGGCCTCCGACGTCTCCGCCCGGCCGAGGGTCAAGTTCTCCCGCACGCTGGCCGAGAACAGGGTGGCCTCCTCGAAGGCCATGGCCACCGTGGTGCGCAGGTCGTCCAGCCGCACGTCGCGCACGTCGACCCCGTCGATGGTGACGCGCCCGCCGGTGACGTCGTACAAGCGCGGCACCAGCGCGGTGATCGTCGTCTTCCCGGACCCGGTGGCGCCGACCAGGGCCATGGTTTCGCCCGGGCGGATCTCGAGGTCGATGTCGGCCAGGGTCGGGGAAGCGGCGCCGGGGTAGCTGAACGCCACGTGCTCGAAGCGCACCGCGCACTGGGCGGTGGAGGGCAGCTCGCGCGGCCGGGGCGGGTCGACCACGGACGGCTCGACGTCGAGGATCTCGAAGATCCGCCGCGTCGCGCTGGCCGCCTCCTGGGTCACGGCGAGCAGCCAGCCCAGTGAGGCGAGCGGCCAGATCAGCCGCAGGTACAGGGTCACGAAGGCCACGAAGGACCCGAGGCTCAGCGTTCCGTGGGCCACGCCCATGGCGCCGCCAAAGGTCACGCCGGCCAGCACGATCTGCGGATAGGCGTCGAGCATCGTGAAGAAGGACGCGAGGGTGGTGACCTTGCGCAGCTCGGCCGAGCGCAACCGGGTCGCGTTGCCGGTGAACGTGGCCAGCATCTGCGGCCGCCGCCCGTAGGACTTGATCACGCGGATGCCGAGGGCCGACTCCTCGACCGAGGTGGCCAGGTCACCGACTTCGTCCTGGGCACGCCGGGCCTCGCGGCGGTAGCGGTTCTCGAAGTACCGGGTGGCCACCGCCATCGGGATCATCACCGCGGCAACGAACAGGCCGAGCCAGAAGTCGACGCTCATGAGCAGCACGGCGACCACGATCACGGTGGCGGTGTTGGCGATGAGGAAGACGAAGGCGAAGCCGATGAAGCGGCGCAGCGTGCTCAGGTCGCTGCTCATGCGCGAGAGGAGCTGGCCGCTGGCCCAGCGGTCGTGGAAGGCCACCGGCAGCCGCTGGACGTGGTCGTAGAGGTCTCGGCGCAGGTCGGTCTCGATCCCCAAGGACGTCGAGGCCATGGTCCACCGGCGCAGGAAGAACAGGACGGCCTCGGCCACACCCAGCGCCAGCGCCACCCCGGCCAGGGGCCAGATGCCGGCGGTGTGGTGGTCGGCGATCGGGCCGTCGACCACGCGCTGGATCACCAGCGGAACCAGGACCTGGGCCAGCATCGCGCCGAGTGCGGTGACGACCATGAAGATCATCGACCCGCGATAGGGACGCACCCACGGAACCAGGCGCAAGAGCGGCCGCAGGCCGCCGCCTTCGGGGTCGCCGTGGGACGCCGGGTCGAATTCGGCGTCGGCGCCGGGCTGAGTGGTCGAGGGCCCGGCCACGGTGTTCGAGCTACCGGCGGTGACCTTCTGCTGGTCCTCACCGAGGGGACCATCCGGCTCACCGCCGATGATCGGATCGATCTCGGCAGGGGCGTTGGTCACGATGAACCACGGTAAACCCGCCCGCTGACGGGGCACGAATCAATAAGCCGAGCGCGAACGCCCAGACCTGCCGAAGCGGCGCCCGCCCGTGCACCGCAACCATGGTCGGGGTCAGCCGGCCAGTGGCCGCGGCATCGAAGGTTAGCCGCTGAGCGGTGGCCGTCGCGGCGTGTCGCACTGCTGGAGAGCCAACGTTCGCGCGAGTGATCGGTCGGGGGCGTTCAGTCCTGCTTGCGACGCACGCCCAGCAGGATGTCGTCCCACGACGGGATGCGGGTCTGCTCACGGGCGGCCTTGCCGCGACTGCTCCGCCGCCGGTCCGCGCCCGCGTCGCGGGCGGGCGCGTCGGTGCCGGGCCCGTCGGTGGCCGATTCGTCGGTG
>JBDUAD010000042.1:0-23794 GCA_040004775.1 bacterium
CTGGATGCGCAGCACCCGCCACGGGTCGGTGTGCACCCAGTCCGACGGCCCACGGGAGTCGAGCAGGCGTTGGTCGGTGGTGCCGGCCTGCATCTGGGCGCGCCTCAGGACCACCGGCCCGCGTTGCTGCTCCCGCCCGTCGGCGCTGGACGGGACCGGGCTCGGGAATGAATCGCTCACTCTCGAACGCTACCGTCAGAGGGGTAGTTGCACTCTCAATCATCCAGAGCCATGAGGAGATCAGCAATGACCGTCAAGGTCGCAGTCATCTATTACAGCGCCACCGGCGGCGTGCACGCGTTGGCCGACAAGGCCGCGGAGGTGGCGCGGGCCGCGGGCGCCGACGTGCGCCTGCGCCGGGCGAGCGAGCTGGCCCCCGATACCGCCATCGACTCCAACCCGGCCTGGCGCGCTCACGCGGACGGTACAGCCAGCCAGGTCGAGATCGCCACGCCGGACGACTTCGAGTGGGCCGACGTGGTCCTGCTCGGCAGCCCGACCCGCTACGGCAACATCGCCGCTCAGCTCAAGCAGCTGCTGGACACCCTCGGCGGCCTCTGGCAGCAGGGCAAGCTGGCCGACAAGGTCTACGCCGGCTTCACCGCGTCGGCCACGCTGCACGGCGGCCAGGAGTCCACGTTGCTCGCGCTCTACAACACGATCCACCACTTCGGCGGCATCATCGTCTCTCCCGGCTACACCGACCCGTCGAAGTTCGTCGACGGCAACCCCTACGGCGTCGGCTTCGTCAGCGGCCAGGGTGGCCAGCCGGGCGAGACCGAGTTCACCGCGATCGCCCACGAGGTCCAGCGGGCGCTGCGGATCGCCGAGCAGCTCAAGCGCGGGGCCGACGCGGCCTCAGCCGACGCCGCGAACGAAGACGAGCACGAGGACGAGGACGAGGACGAGAAGGTTCCGGCCGGGGTCTGACCGGCCGCCTGACCCGGCACCTCCCGCGTCATCCCGGCAGCTGGCCGGACCGCCCCTACCGGGGCTACGGTCCGGCCGGCTGACCGGCCAGCTCGCCGGGCTGCGGCGCGGTTCGCCATTCGCCCGCCCGCACCAGCGCCACCCCGGCGAGGACGAGCGCGCCGCCGGCGAACTGCACGCCGGTCGGCACCTGGGCGAGCAGTACCCAGGCGAACGCCACCGCGGCCAGCACCTCGGTCAGTCCGACGAACGATGCCAACCGGGCACCGAGCAAGCGGGTGGCGGCGATTCCACTGACGTAGGCGATCACCGCCGCGACCAGCGACAGCCCGATCACGGGAACCACCCAGCTCAGCCGCTGACCGGCCAGCTCGACGTCGGCGCTCGAGGTCCGCACCGCAATGGCCCGGGCCGCACCGAGCAGGGACAGGCCGGCGGCCCCGGCCACCAGGCCGGCCCAGGCCATCACCAGGGGCGGAAGCGGGTCAGCGGTGGCGCTGGAGAGCACGAAGTAGGCGGCCAAGCCCACCGCGGCTCCGAGACCCCACGCCACCCCGACGGGGTCGAGGCCGGAGACCCCGGTCAGGTTCAGCACCAGCACCAGTCCGATCAGCGCCGCTGCCGCCCCACCGGCGGTCAGGCGACCCGGCCGGTGACCGTGGCGAGCCCACATCCACCCCACGACGAGCACGGTGCCCGAGTATTCGAGCAGCAACGCCACCGCGACCGGCACGCGCTCGACGGCGTTGAAATAGCACAGCTGAGGGATGGCGACCGCGGCCACACCGAAGGCCAGAACCGAGCGCAGTGAGCGGTGGATCATCGACCACCGGCCTCGCAGCTGCCGCAGGGCGAACGGCGTCAGGATGACCGCGGCCAAGCCGATGCGGACGGTCACCGCACCGCTCGGCGTCCAGCCGGCGCGAATAAGGGCCGCCGCGAACGGGCCAGAGGACCCGAAGGTCACGGCCGACAGCCCGGCCAGCGCGAAGCCGGTCCTCGTACGGGCCACCAAGAATCTCCAGTAAGGGAACAAAGCGCGTAGGGTCATTACTATTTGACTGCAGGCTAACCTGGCCGCCGAAAGGAGTCAAGGTGGTATTTGCTCATGACACGGAGGTGGCCCTGCAGGCGGCCGCCGCGCTGGTGAACACGGCCCACGACGACGAGCAGCTGGCCACGGTGGCCGATCTCGATGCCTTCGTCACGGCGTGGGGCTGGACCGGCGCGCGTCGGCGCACGGGCGCCGAACTCGACGCCGTAAAGCGCCTGCGCCCCCGGCTGGAACGGTTCTGGTACGTCGACGAGGACGGCGCGGCGCGAATCGTCAACGAGCTCCTGCACGAGGGACGGGCGCTTCCGCAGCTGGTCAAGCACGACGGCTGGGGCTATCACGTGCACGCCACGTCCCCGGAGGCGCCGCTGGCTGATCGGATGGCGGTGGAGGGGGCGATGGCGATGGCCGACGTCATCCGGATGGACGACATCGACCGTCTGCAGGTCTGTGCGGCCGAGGACTGCGCCGACGTGATGGTCGACGTGTCGAAGAACCGCTCCCGCCGCTTCTGCAGCCTGCGCTGCAGCAACCGGACGAACGTCGCGGCATTCCGCGCCCGTCGGCGGGACGCGCGCCGCTAGATCGCGGCGTCGCCGCGCAGGAACCGGACGAGGGCGTCCTCGGCGGCGATGACCGCGTCGAGCTCCACGTACTCCTCGCGGGTGTGGGCCAGATTCGGGTCGCCGGGGCCGAAGTTCAGGGCGGGGATGCCGAGCGCGCTGAAGCGGGCCACATCGGTCCAGCCCAGCTTGGCCCGCGGCTCGCCGCCCACCGCGGCGGCGAACGCCCGGGCCAGCGCCCCGTCGAGGCAGGGGCGAGCCGCAGGTGAGCCGTCAACCACCATGACGGCGAACCCGGCGAAGACTTCTCGGACGTGGGCCTCGGCATCGGCGAGGTCGCGGTCCGGGGCGAAGCGCAGATTGACGATGACGACGCACTCGTCCGGAATGACGTTGCCGGCCACTCCCCCGCGGACACCGACCGCGTTGAGGCCTTCGCGGTACGGGAGGCCGTCCACGGAGACCGTGCGCGCGTCGTAATTGCTCAGTCGCTCGAGCACCTCGGCCGCCCGGTGGATGGCGTTGACGCCCAGCCACGAGCGGGCCGAGTGCGCGCGCCGCCCGTCGACCCGGATCTCGGCCCGCAACGAGCCCTGGCAGCCGCCTTCGACCACGCCGGCCGTGGGTTCCAGCAGGACCGCGAGGTCGGCGGCCAGCAGGTCAGGATCGTTTGCGGCCACCGCGTTGAGCCCGTTGCGACTGGCCTCGACCTCTTCGCAGTCGTAGAAGATCCAGCTGAGGTCGACGCCCGGGTCCAGGGCTCCACTGCCTACCAGGTGAGCCACCCGCAGAGCCACGGCGTCGCCGGACTTCATGTCGGTGGTGCCGCACCCGTAGAGGCGGCCGTCCTGGCGCCAGGACGGCAGGTTGTCAGCTACCGGCACGGTGTCGAGGTGGCCGGCCAGCACCACCCGCCGGTCCCGGCCGAAGTCCGTGCGGGCCCCCACGACGTTGCCCCGCCGCCACACGGACAGGCGGGGTTGGGCGGTCAATGCGGCCTCAACCAAGTCGGCCAGGGCGGTTTCGTCGCCGGAGACCGACTCCACGTCGACCAGCGCCGCGGTGAGGGCCACGGCGTCCGCGGCCAGGTCCAACGGGGGCAGGGTGGACACCGACGGCCTCGTCACGGCCGCCACCTTACGCAGCCCGGCGGCCCGTCCCAGGCGATTCCGGCCCGGCCGGACACCCCTGTGAATCGGTCACCCACGGCCGTCGGCGTCGGTACGGTGGGCGCCGTGGAACGCACCGCCTGGGGGTTCGGCCTCCGTACCCGCGCCGCCGGCTCGGGGCAGATCCTCGATACGTGGTACCCGGCTCCGGCCCTCGGCCCGGCCGAGGGGCCGAGCCACTTTCCGGCCGAGCTCAGCGCGCTGGCAGGGGCCGACGAGGCGCGGGGCGTGGTTACCGACGTCGTCCGCACCGAGATCGACCTGGACGCCGCTCCGAGCGACGCCGCCGACGTCTACCTGCGCCTGCACCTGCTCTCGACCCGCCTGGCCGCACCGAACTCCCTGAACCTGGACGGCGTCTTCGCCCGCCTGGCCACGGTGGTGTGGACGAGCGCCGGGCCGTGTCCGGTTGACGGCTTCGAGTCGACGCGGGCCCGGCTGCGAGCTCGCGGACCGATGACCGTCCACGGCGTGGACAAGTTCCCGCGCATGACCGACTACGTCGTGCCCTCCGGTGCGCGGGTGGCCGACGCCGACCGGGTCCGGCTCGGCGCTCACCTGGCAGCCGGCACCACCGTCATGCACGAGGGCTTCGTCAACTACAACGCCGGCACCCTGGGCACGTCGATGGTCGAAGGAAGGATCTCGGCCGGGGTGGTCGTGGGCGACGGCAGTGACGTGGGCGGTGGGGCGTCCATCATGGGCACGCTCTCCGGCGGTGGACGAGAGCGCATCTCAGTCGGCGAGCGCTGCCTGATCGGCGCCAACGCCGGCATCGGCATCTCCCTGGGCGACGACTGCGTGGTGGCCGCCGGCGTGTACGTCACCGCGGGCGCCAAGATCCGGATGGTCGACGGCAGCGTGGTGAAGGCGGTCGAGCTCTCCGGCCGGCCGGGCCTGCTGTTCTGGCAGAACTCGCTCACCGGCGCGCTCGAGGTCCGGCCCCGCACAGGGCACGGCGTCGAGCTCAACGCCGCGCTGCACGCCAACTGAGCGCCGTGCGCCGGACCCTGGTCTCCGTCCTCGTCGTCGCCGTCGTGCTGGCCGCCGGCGTATACGGCCTGCGCCGGGCGTGGTCCTCGGTCTTCGACCGGGTGGCCACCGGCTGCACGTTCTCGAGCATGCGCACCGGTACCGACCAGGCCGCCGTCGCCGCCGAGATGGTCTCGGTGGTGGTTTCGCGCAGGCTCCCGACCCGGGCCGCGGTCCTCGTCCTGGCCGCCGGGCTGCAGGAGTCCAAGCTGCGCAACATCCCCGCCGGCTCGGGCGACCGTGACTCCGTCGGTGTGCTGCAGCAGCGACCGTCACAAGGCTGGGGTACTGCGACGGAGCTGGCCGACGTCCGCTACGCCACCGGCGCGTTCCTCGACCGCCTGGTCAAGTTCAGTTCCTGGCGCACCGAACCCCTTTCCGCGGCCATCCAGAAAGTGCAGGTCTCGGCCGACGGCAACGCCTACGCCCAGCACGAGCCGCAGGCGCAGGCCATGGCCGTTGCCCTCACCGGCACCCAGGCCCGCGGCATCCGCTGCACGTTCGCCCCGGTGACCGGGGCCCCGGCGGCGACCGTGGCCGCCCGGCTGACCGACGAGCTGCCGGTGAGCCGGGCGCGGGCCTCGGGTCGCACCGTGAGCGTGCCCGGTGCGGGATGGGCCACCGCGAGCTGGCTGGTGGCCCACGCCCAGGAGTTCGGCATCGACAGTGTCACTTGCAAGGGCGCGCGGTGGCAGCGCTCGAAGGGCTGGTCCGATGATGCAGGCGCGCCGACCGGTGCGGTCACCGCCACCCTGCGCCCCTGACCAAAGCCGCGGCCGACCGCTCGTTCGGTCGGCGCTAGTGGTCCTCGGCCTGCGGCGGCAGCTGCATGATGAACGGCGGGTCGGCCTCCACCGTGCCGACCTTGGCCGCGCCACCCGGCGAGCCGAGCTCCTCGAAGAAGTCGACGTTGGCCTGCGTGTAGTCGCGCCACTTGTCGGGAAGGTCGTCCTCGTAGTAGATCGCCTCGACCGGGCACACCGGTTCGCACGCTCCGCAGTCCACGCATTCGTCCGGGTGGATGTAGAGCATCCGCGCACCGGTGTAGATGCAGTCGACCGGGCACTCGTCGATGCAGGCCTTGTCGAGCACGTCCACGCACGGTTGGGCGATCACGTAGGTCATGGGCATCCTTTCGCAGGTCAGGACAGCGCAAGCGGGTGCGTCCGCATGCCGCGGATCGCACCGGAGCGCGGAACCGGTCCTTAGTATGCCGCCTGTGCTCGACGACGACTGGCGGGGGCGACGGGTCGTCGTAAGGCATTGGGCGGGCACCTCGGCGGCCGGGCGCGAGGAGTTCCGCGACGTTCTCGGCGACCTTCTGCAGACCGGCGACGAGATCGTGGTCGACACCCGCTCCGGGCGCTGTCGCATCCCCCGCGCCGCAGTGGCCTCGGCCCGACTGGTGCACCCGGCCGCGGTCGATCAGCTCGGCCTGGAGGCCATTGCCGCGCGCGGCTGGCGGCCCCGGACAGTGGAGACCAGCCCCGACGGCTGGCTGCTGCGCGCGGACGCCGGCTGGACCGGGCGGGCCAATTCCGCGCTGGCGCTGCACAGCCTGCGCCGGCCACTGCCCGCCGTGACCGCCGACCTCAGCACCTGGTACGCCGCCCACGGGCTGCCGGCCCGGGTCCAGGTGCCTCTGCCGGCGTTGAGCGCACTGGACCACGGACTCGAGGAACTCGGCTGGACCGTCGGTGACGACGTCGACGTGCTGGTCGCCCGGCTCGACCTGTTGGCCGACCAGGACGCCGACCCGCCGAACCAGTACGGGCTCGACTTCAGCCCCACACCGACGCCGGACTGGCTGGCCGGCTACCACTACCGCGGCGGCGCCCTGCCACCGCCGGCCGCGGCGCTGTTGAGCCGCCACGACCGCGTGGTCTTTCTCACCGCCCGCGACCCTGGTGGCAGGGTCGCGGGGGTGGCCCGCGGGGCGGTCGATGACGGCTGGCTCGGCATCACCGCGGTCGACGTCGTGCCGTCGCGGCGTCGCCAGGGGTGCGGCCGCCAACTGATGCTGGCCTTAGGCCGGTGGGGGGCGGGAAAGGGCGCGCAGCGGTGCTACCTGCAGGTGTCGACCGGCAACCGCGCGGCCGCCACGTTCTACGGCCGGTTGGGGTTCCACCGTCACCACACCTACCGCTACCGCGATGCCCCACATCGGCCTTAGGTCCTCACTATCGTCGCTACGCCGGCGACCAGCCCGGCCAGGACGACGGCGTAGAACACGTAGACCAGCGTCCCGCTCCCGGGCAGCAGCACGTCACCCTCGGGACGGGATCCGGCCAGGACGGCAACCGCCAGGAACCAGACCGCCACGGGCGCCGCGGCGGCCAGCACGTGGTCGGCCACGGCCCGCGCCGAGCGGGCCAGCGCGACGTTGCCGCCCGCGGCCAGCAGAACACTGACCGGTATCAGCACCGTGCCGATCCGAAGCGGCACCAGCAGCACCTCGTAGACCGCGGCGGCCACGGCCAGCAGGCACAGCAGCACCACCGCGGCGGCGCCCAGAAGGCGGCCGGGACGCACGGGGCTCACTGCGGCGGCTGGACCGGCGATCCCCCGCCGCCGCCGGGTGCCGGGCTGGGCGGCGCGACCTCCAGCCCGCCGAACAGGTCCTGCTCGCGGCCCTGGGCGTCGAACGGAGCGCCGGCGCGGCCGCGCACCAGCCGGTAGCACTCGACCGCGTCGATGGCGAAGCCCAGGCCGTTGCTCAACGCGAAGAACTCACCGGCCACCCGGACCTGCGTGGCGTGCGCGGCCAACGCGGCGGTCTTGGCCGCTAGCTGCTCCGACCCGTCGACCACGGCGGTGACCGACTCGTCGTCGACCACGTCGTCGAGATCCTCGGCGGCGGGCACGCGGAAGGAGATCTCCGGGGCCGCGGCCAGCGCCACTTGGCCCCGCTCGGCCGCGCTGCGGGGCTGCACGTTCCAGTACACCTTGCTCACCGCCCAGGCCGGCCGCCCGGTCACGAGCGACTCGTCAGCGGCGGACTCCACCCCGGCCATCGCCACCCGGTGGGCGGCGATGTGGTCCGGGTGCCCGTAACCGCCGTTGGGGTCGTAGGTCACCACAACCTGGGGTCGGACGTCACGGACAACGTCGACGGCGTAGCCGACGGCCTCGGCGAAGACCGCCGGGTCCCGAGCCACCCGCCAGAAGGCCCGGGGCCCGTCGTTGGCCGCAGTGCCAATCATCCCGCTGTCCCTGAATCGCCCGGCACCGCCGAGGAAGCGGTGATCGCGCACCCCGAGGGCACTCATCGCCGCGGCGAGTTCGCTCACCCGGTACCCGCCGAGCTGGTCGCCCTTGTCCCACTCGAGTTCGGCCAGCTCGGGCGGGATGATCTCGCCGTGCTCGCCCAGCGTGCAGGTCAAAAGGGTCACGCCGGCGCCCTCGGCCGCGTGGCGAGCCATGGTCGCGCCGTTGTTGATCGTCTCGTCGTCCGGGTGGGCGTGCACCAGAAGCAGCCGCCGCTGCGGCAGGCGCGCGCTCACCCGGTCAGGGTCGCGCCCGGCGCGGGTCGAGGTCGGCGGGGGTGTTGACGATGGACAGGTCGCCCGAGGTCTGTCCCGGCGCGCCGGGTTCACTCACCGACCGGCGCTGCGGCTGGGCCGACGCCATGGCCGCGGTGCGCTGATTGAGGTCGTGGTGATCGGAATCCACCGCGGCGGCGACGTCGGAGCGCACCTCGGCGAAATGGCAGGCCACGAACTGCCCGGGCTGCTTCTCCTCGAGAACCGGGACCTCGCCGGTGCAGCGCTGCTTGTCCGACTCCGGCAGGACGGCGAACTTGGGGCATCGGGTGTGGAACACGCATCCAGACGGCGGGTTGATCGGGCTGGGCAGGTCCCCGTGCAGCAGGATGCGTTCGCGGCCGGCCTTCTTGGCCGGGTCCGGGATGGGCACCGCCGACATGAGCGCGTGGGTGTAGGGGTGCATCGGCCGCGCGTACAGCGTGTCCCGTTCAGCAACCTCCATGATCTTGCCCAGGTACATCACCGCTACCCGGTCGCTGATGTGGCGGACGACGGACAGGTCGTGCGCAACGAAGACGTAGGCCAGCCCGAACTCGTTCTGCAGGTCCTCGAGCAGGTTCACCACCTGGGCCTGGATCGACACGTCGAGCGCCGACACCGGCTCGTCGCAGACGATGACCTTCGGCCGCAGAGCGATGGCCCGGGCGATTCCGATGCGCTGGCGCTGGCCGCCGGAGAATTCGTGCGGATAGCGGTTGTAGTGCTCCGGATTGAGCCCGACGCGTTCCATGAGGTCCTGGACGGTCTTCTTCACCCCGCCCGGCGGATTGACCCCCTGGATGTCGAACGGCGCCCCGACGATGGTGCCGATCGAGTGGCGCGGGTTGAGGGAGCCGTAGGGGTCCTGGAACACCATCTGCATGTCCCGGCGCAGCAGCAGGTTGTCCTTGCCGCTCACCCCGGTGACGTCGCGGCCGTCGAAGAAGATCTTGCCGTCGGTGGGCTTGAGCAACTGCAACGCGGTGCGTCCCACCGTCGACTTGCCACACCCGGACTCACCGACCAGGCCCAGCGTCTCGCCCCGGTCGACGGTGAAGGAGACGCCGTCGACCGCACGCACCGGCGGCGCCGGGCGACGGATCAGGCCCTTCGTGGTCATTGGGAAGTGCTTCTTCAGATTCTCTACGCGCAGCAGCGCGCTCTCCCTGGCTCCGCCGAACGGCTCGTGACCGGCGACATTCGAACCGTCCTGCTCGGCCGCGGTGCTCACAGCGTCCTCCCCACCAGGATCGAGCCGGAGACGTTCGATCGCGGCACGATCGATCCCCCCAGCATCGATTCCGCCACGATGGACCCCTTCACAGTCGGGCCGAGATCGTCGAGCGGAACAGCTCGCGTCGCCGGGCCGGATCGATGTGGCAGCGCACCGGGTGCGGTGAGTCGGCGTCGAAGCGGGGCACCTCGGTCCGGCACGCGTCGCCCGCGACCTCGGGCCGGAACTCGCACCGGGTGTGGAAGACGCAACCGCTGGGCGGGTTGATCAGTGACGGCGGTGATCCCTTGATCGGGAACAGGCGGTCCTGGCGGGCCTCGTCCATGCGCGGCATCGAGGACAGCAGGCCCCAGGTGTACGGGTGCTCCGGGGAGTAGAAGAGCTCGTTGACCTCGGCCCGTTCCACCACCTGGCCGGCGTACATGACCATGATGTCGTCGGCCACCTCAGCCACCACGCCGAGGTCGTGGGTGATGATGATGATCGCCGAGCCGAACTCGCTCTGCAGGTCCTTGAGCAGCTGCAGGATCTGGGCCTGGACCGTGACGTCGAGCGCGGTGGTCGGCTCGTCGGCGATGAGCAGTTTCGGGTCGTTGACAAGGGCCATGGCGATCATCGCGCGCTGGCGCATGCCGCCGGAGAACTCGTGCGGATACTGGTCGATGCGCTGCTGCGGGTTGGGGATGCCGACCCGGTCGAGCATCTCGATGACCCGGGTCCGCGCCGCCGACTTTTTCACGTCGTGGTGCACCCGGTAGCCCTCCACGATCTGGTTGCCGATCGTGTAGTAGGGGTGCAGCGCGGACAGTGGGTCCTGGAAGATCATGGCGATGGCGCTGCCCCGCAGTTGGCGCAGCCGGCGGTTGGAGACGCTCACCAGGTCCTCGCCGTCGAACATGATCCGACCGGTGACCTGCGCGCGGGTGCCGCGGTGCAGGCCCATGATCGCCTGGCTGGTCACCGATTTCCCCGAACCGGACTCGCCGACGATGCCCAGGGTGCGGCCCTTGGCCAGCTGGAAGGTGAGCCCGTCGACCGCCTTGACCAGGCCGTCCTCGGTCGGGAAGTGGACCTTCAGGTCCTCCACCGAGAGGAAGGCATCGGCCGGCGCCACAGGGCTGCGGTCGGTGACGTCGAGCGACAGAGTCATGTCCGCGCCGCCTAGCTGTACTTCACGCGCGGATCGATGAACGCATACAGCACGTCGACGACGATGTTGGCCACGAGGATGAAGGTAGCCGCGATCAAGACGATGGCCACGTTGGTCGGCAGATCCTGAACCTGGGCCGATTGCACGGCCAGCCGCCCGACGCCGTCGAAGTTGAAGACCGTCTCGGTGATCGCCGCGCCGGCCAGCAACGCTCCGATGTCCAGACCGGCGATCGTGGTGATCGGCGTGAGCGCGGCCCGCAGGGTGTGCTTGAAGATCACCGTGCGGTTGCTCAGGCCCTTGGCTCGCGCGGTACGCAGGTAGTCCTCGCTCATCGTCTCCAGTACGTAGGCCCGCGTGAGCCGGACGTAGGCGGCGATATAGATCGAGGCCAGCGTGACCGCGGGCAAAATCGCCCCGCGCAGGAAGCCGATGAAGTCCCCACTGGGAGGTATGTACTCAGGTTTGGGAACCAAGTTCCACTTCAGCGCGACGTAGGTGTAGAGCGTGATGCCGATGAAGAAGGTGGGGAACGAGTAGCCGACCAGCGACACGCTGACCAGCAGCCGGTCCGGCCAGCGCCCCCGGAACAAGGCGGCCACCAGTCCGCCGCTGATGCCGAGGGTGATCCAAAGTATGAAGGCGAAAATGGCCACGTTGATCGAGATCGGTAGCCGCTGCTTGATCAGGTCGAACACCAGTGAGGTGAAGTTCTTCGAGTAACCGAAGCAGGGCGCGTTGCAGCGGGTGATGAGCTCCGGATTGGACTTCTTGAGCGCCTTGTCCTCGGGGAAGTCACGTCCGACGAACAGGCCCTTGACGAATCGACCGTACTGGACCGTTATCGGCTGGTCGTAGCCGTAGGCCTTGCGGGTCTGCTCGATGAGCGTCACGGTGCAGTTCTTGCCGCAGGCCTGCCGGGCCGGATCGCGGGCACCGGCGGTGAAGATGCCGAAGGTGATCATTGACAGGATGACCAGCAGGACCGACGCCGACAGGATGCGCCGGATCGTGTAAGCGATCATGCCGTGCCCTTTCCCTCCGCCGGTCGACCGGAACTCTAGCCACGAATTGCTCCGCCGCCGGCATCAGCGGCCGTGGCCGGCCGGAGCCGAAGCTCCGGCCGGCCACACACGCCGATCGGGTAATTCCTGGTGCGGTCCTGCCTTCGTGTTGCGCTGGTGGCGCTTGCTCCGTGCCGTGCTTACTTGGCGGCGATGGTGGCCAGGTCCGGGAACGTGGACGTCGAGGCGCCGTTGATGTAGCCCTTGACGCCCGAGCCCCGCAGGAACACGAACTTGTTCACCAACAGCGGGATGTAGGCGACGTCCTTGGCCAGGGTCTGGTCCAGGGCCGCCCAGGATTCCGCCTGAGCCTTGATGTCGGGCTTGTTCAGCGCCTCGTCGATGCCGGCGTCAACCGTCTTACTGGCGTACAGGCCGTAGTCCTGCCCGTTCGACTCCGCGCTCAGGTTGATCCGGTCATCGAACAGGGCCGGGATCACCGTGGAGCCAGCCGGCCAGTCCGCACCCCAGCTGGCCCAGCACACGTCGTAAGTGCTCGCCTTTTTTGGGTTCTGGACGATGTCGTAGTAGGTGTCGGTCAGCTCGTCCAGAGTGACCTTGAACCCGGCCTTCTCCCAGGCCGCCTTGACGACGGCGGCCTGCTTCTCCGTCGTCGGCGTGCCACCGGAGTAGGTGAACTTGATCGGGTACGGCAGGCTCACGCCGGCCGACTGCAGGATCGACTTGGCCTTGCCCGGGTCACCGTTGTCGCCGGCCTGGAACACGTCGGCGTCCTTGTAACCCAGGATGCTCGGCGCGATGACCGACTTGGCGATCGTGCCGTGCGTGGCGCCACCGGAGGCGGTGATGTAGGCGCCCTTGTCGGTGGCGACGGCTAGGGCCTGGCGCACCTTGGGGTTGGTCAGGCGCTTGAAGTTCGGCGTCAGGTAGTCGACGTAGGGGGCGACCGGGTTGGTCAACCGGTCCTTGGCTTGGCTACGCGCGCTGGCCTCCAGGGCCGGCGGCACGCGCCGGTCGGTGATGGCGAACTTGTCGTTCCCACTGTCGGCGATCAGGCGCTGGGTGATGACCTCGTCGGTCAGTCCCTCGACGAACACGAACTTGTCCGGCAGCGCCTTGCGCAGCGGGTCGGTCTTGGCGTCCCACTGATCGTTGCGGACGAAGGTGCCGCCCTTGCCCTGCTGCCAGGTGCCCTGCAGCTTGTACGGGCCGTCGGAGAACACGGCGAAGTTGCTCTTGTCGCCCTTGTCCTGGTCCTTCCGGAAGGGCGAGAAGGCGCTCAGGCTGGCCGTGGCGTAGTTGAAGTCGGCCCATGGCTTGTTGAAGTGGAAGGTGATGGCCTTGCCCGCGCAGGTGATCGCCTTGTCGAAGTCGGCCTGACCGACCTTGGAGTACGGGCCCTTGTAGGCCGAACCACCCTTGGGATCCTTCGGCACGTCGAGGTACTGCAGGATGTAGTTCGGGCCGCCGGTGATGACGTCGGTGGCGAACGTGCGCGACATGCCGTACTTGACATCGTCGCAGGTGACGTCCTTGCCGTCCTGCCACTTCACGCCGTCCTTGAGCGTGAACTTCCAGGTCTTACCGCCGTCGGTGGCGGTACCAGTGTCGGTCGCCAGATCGGGCTGGAGCTTCAGCGCGGCGTCGTTGTCCTCGGTGGCCGGCTGCACCGTCAGGCTGCGGCTGAACAACCGCGAGGCGTTGGAGAGATGGACGCCGATGTAGATGCGCTGCGGGTCCCAGTGCTCGACCGGCCGCTTACTCAGGTTGTAGATCGTGCCCCCGGCCGATCCGCCACTGGCGGCACCGCTGGCCCCGCTGGCCCCGCTGGCGGAGCTTCCGCCCCCGCTGCTCTTCGTGCTGGCGCTGCCGCCGCAGGCGCTCAGCGCGAGCGCGGCTGCCGCGGTCATCGCGCCGAGCGCGACTCCCTTTGTCCTAGCGGACATCAGTTCTCCTTCGAACTGGACCTCTCGGTCCCTGTTGTGTTTCCTCCGGGCCCAGCGGTTGCTGGACGAGGCTTGTGGTGGTGTGAGCCGGTCAGCGGCTCGACTTCGGGTCGAGGGCGTCGCGCAGGCCGTCGCCCATGAGGTTAAAGCTCAGGACGATGATGCAGATCGTGACGCCCGGGATGAAGAAGAAGGTCGGATCCGAGCCGCTGTAGACCGAGGAGTCGGTCAACAACGTGCCGAGCGTGGGCGTCGGCGAGGCCACGCCGACCCCGAGGTAACTGAGTGCGGCCTCGGCCGAGATGTTGGTCGGCAGGTTCAGCGTGAAGTAGATCAGCAAGGGAGCCCAGAGGTTCGGCAGCAGTTCCTTGACGTAGATGCGGCGGTGGTTGGCCCCGAGGCTGCGAGCGGCCTCGACGAACTCGCGCTCGCGCAACGACAGCACCTGGCCGCGGATGATCCGGGCGAAGTAGGGCCAGCCGAAGAAGCCCAACACGAAGATCAGGTACACGACCCGGGCGGTGCTGTCCGAGGACAGCCCAGGGATCTGTTGGATGCGGTTCACCAGGACCGAGGACAGGGCCAGCAGCATGAGCAGCTGTGGGAACGCCAGCACCAGGTCCACCGACCGGCTGATCCAGAAGTCCGGCCACTTGCCCAGATAGCCGCTGACCAGCCCGGCGATCGTGCCCAGCAGGATGCTGAACAGGGTGGCCGAGGTGGCGATGAGCAACGAGAGCGAGATGCCCGGGATCAGGCGGGCGAGCAGGTCCCAACCGGTACCGGGCACGACGCCGAGCGGGTGTGACCAGCTGGCGCCCCCGAAGGACCCGGTGGGCACGGAGCCGATACCGCCGACCAGGTTCTGGTGGTTCTCGTAGGGCTTGAGCAGCCCGAACTTCTTCAGGAACGGCGAGATGAGGGCGATGGCGACGGCAATCACGACGATCGTGGCGGCGACCATCGAAACCTTGTCCTTGCGGAAGCGCCGGCTGGCCAGTTGCCACGGGCTGCGCCCGGCAATCTGGCGGTCGATGTCGGAGGCGGCGAAGTCTTCGACCGCGCCCTCGGCAACCTCTGGCGCCACGGGGATCAGGGAAATGCTGGGTCACCTCCTTCGACGTCGCGGTAGCGATCGGACCCCGCTCGACGCGGGTAGCGGCGGGCGGAGCGGTCTGGCGGAACGAATCCCGGGAAGGGTTGCCCCGGATCCGTCGAGGAGCGTAAGCCGGGGTTGTTGCCGATGTGTAGAGGCCGGCGACTTCGACACAGGATCGTGACCGTCGCCGCCGGCCCCGTGCGCTGGCGGTCTGTGTCCGTAGGGGGCCCGAAGCCGAAGCTCCGGGCCCGCCCGCGGCCGACGTTGTCCGATCAGCCCTTGAAACCGATCAGGCTGTAGTTCTTAGCCGAGCCGGCGAAGCCGAAGGCGCCGAAGTTCACCAGGTTGGGCTTGGTGATCACCAGCTCGGGGCGCTGGTACAGCGCGACCGAGTGGCCTTCCTCCCAGATCTTCTGGTCGATCTGGTAGGTCAGGTCGGCGGCCTTGGCCGGGTCGAGCTCGGTCACGGCCTGCTGGAACAGGGTGTCGATCTCAGCCGTGCCGATCTTCGCGAAGTTCTGGTCACCGGTGCTGGTGTAGATCGACTTGGCCGAGCTCACCGGGAACGGCGTACCGATCCAGCTGAAGATCGTCAGGTCGAACTGGCCCTTGAGGACGTAGTCCGGGAAGAACGGGTCCGAGGGCACCACCTTGATGTTGACCTTGATACCGGCCGCCTTGAGCGCGGTCTGCTGCAACTGGCTCTCGTTCTCCGACGTGGTCACCCCGGCCGGGATGATGAACTGGAGGGCTAGCGGCTTGCCGTCCTTGGCGTAGATGCCGTCGGCGCCGAGTTTGTAGCCGGCCGACTCCAGGAGCGACTTGGCTTTGGCCACGTCCCGGTTGCAGTAGTCGCCACAGGTGCTCTTGTACTGGGCCTGGTTGTTCATCCAGATGTGGCTGTCCAGCACGGTGGCCGGCCAGTCGAGCGGGCTCAGCAGCGCCTTGGCGTCACCCACCCGGTCGATCGACAACAACACGGCCTGACGGACCTTGACGTCGGCCATCGGGCCACGCTTGCCGAGGTCGATGTGGCGCCAGTTGGGGCCACCGGCCTTGTGCACGACCGCTCCGGCCACGGCCTTGGCGGTGGCGAACTGAGCGGCGTCCGAACCGACATCGACGAAGTCGACCTGGTCACTCTGGAACGCCTTCGCGATCGCACCCTGGTCGAGCACGATGTACTGGATGCTGGACAGCTTCGGCTTCTGACCCCACCACTTGTCGTTCGGCAAGACGGTGATCGTCTTCTGGGTCTTGTCGATCTTGCCGACCTTGAACGGGCCGCCGGCCAGGGTCGGGCCGCTGACCCACGACTTGTTGAAGCTGTTGGGATCCTTGTTCAGCGACGCGGGCGTCAGCGGGCTGAAGACCGACTGCCAGTCGGGGTATTTGCTGGCGAAGGTGACCGTGACGTCCTGGTCACTCGCGCCCTTCTCGACCGAGGCGATCTGCTCGTAGCCGTTGGTGCTGGCCACGTTGAACGCCTTGTTCTTGCCGTTGAGGGCCTTCCACATGGCGTTGAAGTCCTGCCACGTGATGGGGGTCCCGTCGCTCCACACCGCCTTGGGATTGATGTGGTAGGACACCACCTCGGGGTCCTGGCTGGTCAGTTCGGCCTTGTCCACTACGTCCTTGTTCAGGATCGGCTTGCCGCCCGGGTCGAAGAACCAGATCGGAGGAAGGGTCGAGTTCATCAGGTCGGCAATGCCGAGCTCGTTGCCGTCGATCTCGTTGATGTTGAAGTTCGGCGGGAAACTGTCGATGGGCCAGCGCAGCGTGCCGCCGTCCTTGACCTGCTCATAGGGCGTGGCCGAGATGTCGTTCGAGGTGGTGTTGGCCTGGGACTTGCCGGGCGCGCTGCTACCACCGCCACCCCCGCCTCCGCCGTTGGAGCTGCAGGCCCCCAGCGCCAGGGTGGCGGCGAGCGCGGCACCCAGCAGCGTGGTCCCCTTCGTGGACAACCTCACACTTCCTCCTTCGTGGCGTGCCCGGCGTCGTGAGCCGGCCACTCGTACGTGCAATCAAGGCCCCTGCATACCCCCGCACGGGGCGGTGATCCAGATTCGTTGCCGGATCGGTACGTGACCCTACGCAGCGAGATGCCAACAATCCGGCCATTGCCGGATTGGGCGATCGACCTGTGACGAGGTCGTGACCCGCGGGCCGCCAGGCGCCTGCCGCGGTTACCCGGCTGTTATATGACGGTGCGGACCTTGGCCCAATGACAGGCGTCGGCGTGGTCCGCGCCCGCGTCCGCGGCCCGGCTGATCAGCGCCGGGTCGTCGGTGCGGCACTTCTCGCGTTGCGCCTCGTCGAGCTCGTTGGCAAACACGGGGCACCGCGAGGAGAACCGGCACCCGGGCGGGATGTCAGAGGGGCTGGGCAGGTCTCCGGTCAGCAGCACCCGCCGCCGCTGCCGCTCCTTGTGCGGGTCCGGCAGCGGGATGGCCGACAGCAGCGCCTGCGTGTACGGGTGGGTGGGGCGTTCGAAGATCTCGTCGACGTCGCCGATCTCGATGATGCGCCCGAGGTACATCACCGCCACCCGGTCGGCGATGTGGCGCACCACCGACAGGTCGTGCGCCACGAACAAGTACGACAGGCCCATGCGGGCCTTGAGCTCGTCGAGCAGGTTGATGACGCCGGCCTGGATGGAAACGTCCAGGGCAGAGACCGGCTCGTCGAGCACGACCAGCTTCGGCTCCAGGGCCAACGCCCGGGCGATGCCGATGCGCTGCCGTTGGCCACCGGAGAACTCGGCCGGGAACCGGCTGGCGTGCTCGGGGTTCAGCCCGACCAGTTTCAGCAACTCCCGGACGCGGTCGCGCTGCTTGGCCCTGCTGACGCCCTGCACCTCCATGGGCTCGGTCAGGATGTCGCCGATCGGCAAACGCGGGTCGAGGGAGGCCATCGGATCCTGGAACACGATGGTCAAGTCAGCGCGCATCTGCTTCTTGGCCTCGCGGTCGAGCTCGGTGACGTTCTTGCCCAGAACCACGACCGTGCCCGACTGCGGCCGGGTCAGCTCCATGATCTGCATGATCGTCGTGGTCTTGCCGCACCCCGATTCGCCGACCAGGCCGAGGGTCTCACCGATCCGGACGTCGAGGGACACCCCGTCGACTGCGGCCACCTCGCCGACCTTGCGGCGCACGACCGCGCCCTTGGTCAGCGGGAACACCTTGCGCAGGTCGTCGATGTGCAGCGTCTCCTCGCGCTGCTCGCGCGGCACGGCGGCGATGCGGTCCGGCGGCAACACGGGCCGGGGGAAGACGTCGGCGCTGCCCCAGTGCTGCTCGGCGATCTCGAGGCGGCGGTGGCAGGCGGCACCGTGATTCGGTCCGTCGGTCGGGTCGAGGTCGGGCTCCACCTCCACGCAGACTTGGATCTTGATCGGGCACCGGGGCGCGAATGGGCAGCCCGCTGGCAGGTTGACCAGCGAGGGCGGGCTGCCCTCGATCGGGATCAGGGGCTCCTTGCGGCCGACGTCCATGCGCGGGATCGAGCCGAGCAGGCCCAGGGTGTAAGGCATCCGCGGCTCGTAATAGACCTGGTCGACCGAGCCGAGCTCGACCGGCTTGCCGGCGTACATGACGAGCACGCGATCGGCGAAGCCGGCCACGACGCCGAGGTCGTGGGTGATCATCACCGTGCCGGCGCCGGTGACCTCCTGGGCGGTCTTCAGCACCTCGAGGATCTGGGCCTGGATAGTGACATCGAGGGCGGTCGTCGGCTCGTCGGCGATGATGAGGTCCGGGTCGTTGGCGATCGACATGGCGATCATCGCCCGTTGCCGCATACCGCCGGAAAATTCGTGTGGGAACGAGCGGGCCCGCACGTCCGGGCGCGGAATCCCGACCACCTCGAGCAGCTCGATCGCGCGCTTGCGGGCCGCGGCCTTGGATACGTCGTTGTGGATCAGCACCGCCTCGGCGATCTGGTCACCGATGGTGTACACGGGGGTCAGCGCGGACAGGGGGTCCTGGAAGATCATCGACATCGACTTGCCGCGGATGCGCGAGAGCCGCCGGTCGGTCTGGCCGAGCAGGTTCTCGCCCTTGAACCGGATCGAGCCGGTGACCGCGGCGCTGGTCGGCAGCAGGCCCATCACCGCCAGGGAGCTGACCGACTTGCCCGAGCCGGACTCCCCGACGATGGCCAGCGTCTCGCCCTTGCTGACCGTGTAGTTCACTCCCCGCACGGCCTCCACCCGGCCGGACTCGCTGGGAAAGGTGACGGTGAGGTCGGTGACCTCGAGCAACGGTGCGTCCGGGTGGGTGGGCGCGACGTCGTGAACGGGCAGTGTCGTAGTGGTCATCGGCGTTCCTCGACCACGACGGTGCGGATCACAGTCGACTGGATCCGGACGTCGGGTCGATCGCGTCGCGCAGGGCGTCGCCGATGAGGCTGACCGACAGCACGGTGAGGATCAGGGCCAGACAGGCCGGCACCACGGTGAAGGGGAACGACGTGGCGTAGGTCTGGTACTGCCCGATGATCGAGCCGAGTGAGACGTCGGGCGGTTGCACACCGAAGCCGAAGAACGACAGACCGGTCTCGGCCAGCACCGTGGCTCCGACGTTGATCGTGACGTCGACGATGAGCAGGGAGGCCATGTTCGGCAACAGATGCCGGCGGATGATCTTGGCCGGGGCCACGCCCATGAACCGGGCCGCGGCGATGTACTCGCGCTCCTTGAGGCTCAGCGTCATGCCACGCACCACGCGGCCGGTGATCATCCAGCCGAAGATTGCCAGCAGCGGCACCAGCCACAGCCACGTCTTGCCGGCCAGCACCGGGCTCAGGATGGCCAGGATGACGAAGCTCGGCAGCACGAGCAACAGGTCGATCACCCACACCACGCCCATGTCGGTGAACTTGCCGAAGTAACCGGCGACCGAGCCGGCGATCGCCGCGATCCCGGTGGTGATGACCGCGGCGACGAGGCCGATGATCAGCGACTTGCGTAGCCCCAACATCGTTCGGAGGAAGATGTCGCGGCCCAGGGAGTCGCCGCCGAACCAGTGGGAGCTCGACGGGCCCTGCAGGATGGCGGTGAAGTCGGTCTGGGTGGAGTTCCACTTGCTCAGGTACGGGCCGATGATCGCGGCGACGATGATCACGAGGAGCATGGCCACGCCGAGTAAACCGCTCTTGCTGCGCAGGAAGCGGCGACGGATGAGCGCGCCGCGCGAGAGTGGATTCGCCGCGACAGTGGGTGTCTCGGCTACCGGCTCGGTGCCGCCGTCGACGGCCGGAGCCTCGACCTCGAAGACGTTCTGCGGAGAAACCATGGCGGGCTCCTAACGCGATCTCACGCGGGGGTCCAGCGCGGCATAGATGATGTCGGACAACATGCCGGAGAGCAGGACGAGCACCGCGGTGAAGCAGGTGACCGCACAGACGGCGTTGGTGTCACGGCTGTTGATCGAGTCGATCAGGTACTCGCCCATGCCGTGCCAGGCGAACAGCTTCTCGGTGAAGATGGCGCCGGTGATCAGCAGGCCGAAGCTGTAGGCGAAGAACGTGACCATGGGGATCAGCGCGGTACGGACCCCGTGCTTCATGAGCGCTTGGCGCCGCGTCAGTCCCTTGGCCCGTGCGGTGCGCAGGAAATCACTGCCGAGGACATCGAGCATGGCGCTGCGCTGGTAGCGGCTGAAGAACGCGATGCTGGTGATCGACAGCACGAACGTCGGCAGGATGAGCCGTTGCAGGCGGTCGGTCCAGAAGTGCACGCCGCTGAGGTTGGAGTTGTACTCCAGGGCGGTCGGCAGCACGATCGAGCCGGTCTTGTTGTTGATCCACACCGCCGCGGTCTGCGTCAGCAGGATGATCACCACGATCGGCGAGGCCAGCACGACGTAGGACGCCGCGGTGGAGGCGGCGTCGAACGGTTTTCGCTGCCGCACGGCGCCGATGACTCCGACGGCGACGCCGATCACCGTGCCGATGATCGTGCCCAGCAGCAGCAGCCGCAGGCTGACCCCGACCCGGCGCCCGATCTCGCTGGTCACGGTGTCCGGGGAACCGAGCTTCTGACCGAAGTCACCCTGCAGGACGCCCCTGATCCAGCGCCCGTAGCGCGTGGATATCGGGGTGTTGGGATTGGCGTTCGAGGCGTCGAGGATCGAGTTGATGGTCGTCTGGGGCACCGGAGGATTGCGTTGGTTGTACCGGTTTTCCGGATGGAACGTCATAGACGCCAGCACGTAGGTGAGGCTGGTGGCGATGAACACGAGGATGACGTAGTTGACGAACCGCCGAGCCAGGAACTTCAGCATGAGCCGTCCTCTCGGGCCGCGCCGAACGGGTCCCCGAGCCCGGCCAGTACCGCTTGCAACTGCCTGATGGTGCGCCGGCGCTGCCAGCGGCCCAAGCCGGTGACCCGGCGCTCGAGCGTGACCATCGTGCCGGCACGTGTCTGGACCAGGTACGGAACCGTACCGCGATCAAGTTTCGGTTCGATGCCGGCGCTGATCAGGTCCATCGGGGTGGTGTAGAGCTCGCTCACCCGGACCACCATCGGCGCCGATCGCCTGGTCATCGACGGTCGGCCAGGAAGGGGAAGCGGGCACGAACGTCGGCCACCACGGCCGGATCGACGTCGGCCTGCAGAACCGTCTCGGCGTACGCCGCCTCGACCAGGACCTGACCGAACGGATCGATGACCGTGGAGTCCCCGCAGTGGTCTAGGCGGACCGCGGGCGGGTCGCCGTCCGCGCCGGCCGGGCCAACCCGATTGGCACCAACCACGTAGGCCTGGTTCTCGATCGCCCGGGCACGCAACAGGGTGCGCCAGTGCTCGCGACGCGACTGCGGCCAGTTGGCCACCACCACGTAGAGGTCGGTGTCGGCGGCCAGCGGCCAGAAGTCCGCGCCGAAGCGCAGGTCGTAGCACACGAACACGCTGGTGCGCACGCCGTCGATGTCGACGGTCAGCGGCTTGTCCCCTGGCCGGTAGTGCTCGTGCTCGCCGCCGAAGGAGAACGGGTGCATCTTCTCGTAGCGGTACAGCTCACCACCGGGTCCGGCAACGACGGCGACGTTCACCGCTCGGGCGGTGGTCCGGGCGGTGGCATGGGTGGTGGCACCGTGGGAGCGGCCGGAGTCCGGGGTTCCGGCCGCGTCGTCGAGCTGGGCGACGGAGCCGATCAACCACACGTCCAGGCGGGCCGCCTGCTCGGTCAACCACCGCTCCGTAGGACCTCCGCGCGGCTCGGCGACCTGCTGGGGACGCATGGAGAACCCGGTGGCGAACATTTCGGTCAGCACGAGCAGGCGCGCGGTGCCGGCAGCGACGGCCAGTACCGGCTCCAGGCGCGCCCGGGTCGCGGCGGCGTCCTGCCAGACGATGTCGTGCTGCACCACGCCCACCCGCACGTCAGACCTCCGCTCCTCGGCCATCGGCGCCATCATCCGGCCCTGCCCGTCATCCTGCTCCGGCGCGCTCGGCTCGCCGCCCGTCGTCACCGAATCGTTTCCCCGGCGGCAGCCTCGGTCAGTCGGCGGACCGCCTCGGCCACGACCTCCGGACGCTTGCAGAAGGCGAATCGGATGAGGTGGTCGCCGGCGCTCGAGTCGTAGAAGACGCTGCCGGGGATGGCCACCACGCCCGTCGCGGCGGGCAGGGCACGGCAGAACTCGACGCCGTCCCGGCCGACGTCGGCCATCGCGAAGTACGTCGCCTGGGGCACAACGACGTCGAAGCCGGCGGCGGCCAGCCCGGTGCACAGTTGGTCGCGGCGATCGCGCAGGGCACCGGCGGTGGCCGCGAAGTAGGCATCGGGCAGGCCGAGCCCCAGGGCCACCGCCGGTTGAAAGGGCGCGCCGTTGACGTAGGTCAGCATTTGCTTGACCGCCCGGACCGCGGTAACCAACCGCGCTGGGGCGATCAGCCAGCCGATCTTCCATCCGGTCACGGCGAACGTCTTGCCGGCGCTGCCGGCGATCAGCGTGCGCTCGGCCATACCGGGCAACGTGGCCAGCGGGCGGTGCTCACCGTCGAAGACCAGGTGCTCGTAGACCTCGTCGGTGAGCACGAGCAGGTCGTGTTCCACGGCGAGGTCGGCGATCAGCTGGAGCTCGGTGGCGTCGAATACCTTGCCGGTGGGATTGTGCGGCGTGTTCAGCAGGATCAGGCGGGTCCTGGGGCCGACCGCCGCCCGCAGCTCGGCGGGGTCGAAGGTCCACCGGCTCTGCTCCCGCCGCAGGGCGACGACTCGCCGGGTGGCGCCGGCCAGGGCGACGGCGGCCGGGTAGGTGTCGAAGTAGGGCTCGAAGAAGATTACCTCGTCCCCGGGGCCGGTGAGGGCCAGCACGGCAGCGGTAGTGGCTTCGGTGGCGCCGGCGGTTATCAAGACCTCGGTGTCGGGATCGACGCGCTGGCCGTACCAGCGCTCTTGGTGGGCGGCCACGGCGCGGCGCAGCTCGGGGATGCCGGCACCGGGCGGGTACTGGTTGTGCCCGGCGCGGATCGCCTCGACCGCGGCCTCCAGCAGCTCCGGCGGCCCGTCGGTGTCGGGAAAGCCCTGGCCGAGGTTGATGCTGCCGGTGCGCACAGCCAGGGCCGACATCTCGGCGAATACGCTGGTGCCGAACCCCCGCATGCGCGCCACCAACGGGTTTGCGTCTACCACCCGGCGGACCCTAGTAGCCGGACGACCAGCGGAGATCAGGCGGGCGGGTTTGTGCAGCTACGGTTCGCTACCGGCCTTTCAACCGGACCGCAACCGCACAAACGCCCGTCCTGCTGTGAATGGTTGACTCCTCGTCCACACCTCGTCACATTCCCGGGGCCATCGGGTCGAGCGAATGTCACCGTCACCTATGCGGCCTGTGCCGCCGCAAGCCGCGGCACAGTTCGGAGCCTTCACCCGAGCCGAGCAGCTTCGGTCGCTGCTGCCTTGACCGGCCCTGGGGTGGTCGCCAGTCACCGCAGCGCCGCGGTCCTGTGGGATCTGCCGACGCTCACCGTCCCGGAGCGGCCATGTATGACCGTGGCGCCCGGCCTCCATAGTGCGAGCCACGCAACGCACGTACACCGTGCCGCGCTCGAACGTCCG
>JBDUAD010000123.1:0-7156 GCA_040004775.1 bacterium
AGACGATGTCGTTCCACATCCGCAGCCCGCCCTTCTTGGACTCCCCGAAGTAGTCGGAGTTCAGGACGCGGGTCATGTTGGCGGCCAGGTCGACGGCGATCAGCCGCTCGTTGGGGTAGCCGGCAATGGGCAGGTTGGGTGTGTAGACGACGGTCGTGTCGGGATCCTGGGCCAGGCCGGCCTCGTCGATCGGGTAGTAGAGCTGCCGCTGCATCCCGGCAATGTTGGCGTTGGCCGACTCGATGACCAGGCGCGAGCGGGTACGGAACTCTGGGTCGGAGCCGATATAGCCGTCGAGGACCACCATGTCCTGGTCGGCGATGTAGTCGTCCTGCAGCTTGGCTATCCGGTCGTACTCCTGACGGGTGATCGTCTGCTGCGTCTCGTTGGTGGAGTCCGCGACGACGAAGGTCGATGACTTGCTCCGGGAGTCGACCCGTGCCTTGACGTTGACGTTGCCGAATTCAGTGACACCCGCGTTTGGCATCTGCTCGGTCAGCTCTCGGAGCCGGGCCGCCGAGGGGTTGTCCTCGACGCTCCTGGCACGCACTTGGTGGACCACAGTTTTTCCCTTCTGCCGGTCCGTCGAAGATACCGGCAGGCGCAACATGGCCGCGGCCGCGGTTCAGTGCGACGGGTGCGACGCCCAGCGAACCAGGCGATGCCGCTCGTCAACACGGCGAGGACGAGCCCGACGGTGGCTGCAAGGAACAGATCTCGCTGAGTGTGCTGACGTGCTTGTCACTGGTCCCGAGGCCACGCGCGCCGACTGCCCGTCCAATGAGCAACCAAACCGGACGGGCGAGAGCGCCGCTGGGAGAGGGCGAGGACATCGATACCGCGAAGGTTCACGGCTGCCACCTCAGCGCTTCCTGACATGGCGGACGGTGATGGTCGCGGCCGTCGCACCTGCGACTGTGCGGGTGCGACGCATTGACTGATCGCCGTCGCTTCGGACACGCCGGCGTCGAAGGTGCAGATGTTGGTGGCGCGGCTCACGATCTTGCCGTTTCATCGGACCGGCGTCGGCGTAACGGAGCGTGAAACTGAGCTGTTGGTCGCTGCCCTGGTTCGGCCGGGACAGCCCTCACCGTGACAGCTGAACGCCGGCCCGGATCAGGGCTTGACCAGCACCTTGACCGCCGTACGGGTGTCCATGGCCTTGTAGCCCATGGCGACATCCTCGAGGCCGATAGTCAGGTCGAAGATCGGGCTGGCGTCCAGGGTGCCGTTGACCACGTCGGTGAGCAGGGTGGGCAGGTAGGCCCGAGCCGGTGCCACACCGCCCCGCAGGCCGATGTTGCGGCCGAACAACTGGCCGAGGTCGATGCCGTCGACGGCGTGCGGCACCCCGACGTAGCCCACCGTGCCGCCGTCGCGGACGATCGCGAACGCCGTGTCGAACGCGCCCTGGGCGCCCACGCACTCCAGCACCGCGTCGACGCCACCGGTCAGCGCCATGACCTCCTCGACCGCCGCCTCCCCCCGCCCACTGACCACGTCGGTGGCGCCGAAGTCCCAGGCGAGGTTGAGCCGGTCTGCGTGGTGGCCGAGGATGAGCACGCGTTCGGCCCCGAGGCGCCGGGCCGCCATGACCGCGCACAGTCCCACGGCCCCGTCGCCGATCACGGCCACCCGGGCACCCCGCGAGACGCCGGCGGAGACGGCCGCATGGTGACCCGTCGACATCACGTCGGCGAGCGGGAGCACCTTGTCCTCGGCGCCGTGCAACGACTTGGGGACGATGACCAACGTGCCGTCGGCGTAGGGGACCCGCACGGCCTCCCCCTGGCCACCGTCGGAGCCCGGCTCACCCCAGAAACCGCCGTCCTCGCACGAGGTCTGCAGGCCGCTGCGGCAGTAGTCGCAGACGCCATCGGACCAGACGAACGGCGACACCACGACGTCGCCGGGCTTGACGGTGCTGACGTCGGCGCCTACGTCGGTCACGACGCCGACGAACTCGTGGCCGATGCGCTGGCCGGGGGGGCGGGCGCCGTAGCCGCGGTAGGCCCACAGATCGCTGCCGCAGATGGCTGCGTGGGTGACGCGGACGAGGGCGTCGGTGGACAGGTCGACCTGCGGATCAGGGACGTCCTGCACCCGGACGTTGCCCGGTCCCTCGAACACGGCCGCGCGCATCGGTCTGCTCCCTTACCTCGTTGACCTCACTCTAGAGGGGCCGGGACAGCACCGCGGCGGCGACGTCGCAGAGTTCGGTCAGCGGCAGGTTGCAGACGAAGCCGCGGCAGACATACGCAGCCGGCCGGCCGGCGAGCAGCGGCCGGCCGGCGAGCAGCGGCACACCCGGGGTGTCGGGGTCCCCAACCACCACTACGGCACCGGGTGAGGTGCCCATGCGGGCCACCCGCTCCATCTCGCTCACTGCGGGTGGCCGGCCGGCGACGGCGACCTGCAGCGGGCCGGCGACGGCGGCCTCGGCGGCCGCGGCTGCCCATCCGGCAAAGCGTGGATGGCCCTCCACGATCTGGCCGACTCGAGCCAGGGCGGCGTCGGCCGCGGCCCGGTGCCGGTCCGAACCGGTGAGCGCAGCCCAGGTCACCAGGGCCGCGGCCACTGCGCTGGCCCCCGACGGGGTGGCGTTGTCGGTCGGGTCCTGCGGCCGGCTGACCAGGACCTCGGCGTCGTCGGCAGTGTCGTAGAAGCCGCCGGCACCGTCGGCGAAATGCTCCAGGACCGTGTCGAGCAGGCCGCCCGCCTGACCCAGCCACCGCGGGTCGCCGGTCACCTGGTGCAGCGCGAGCAGGCCCTCGGCGACGTCGCCGTAGTCCTCCAGCACACCGGCATGGGCACCGGCGACGCCGCCGCGGGAGACCCGGCGCAGCCGGCCGTCGACAAGGTGGCGGTTCAGCAGCAGGTTGGCGGCCCCCATCGCCGCTGTGAGGTCCTGTGGCCGGTCGAGCAGGACGGCCGACTCCGCGAGCGCGGCAATGGCCAGGCCGTTCCACGCCGCCACGACCTTGTCGTCGCGGGCCGGCTGTGGGCGGGTGTCGCGGGCCGCGAGTAACCGGCTGCGGACAACGGCCCACCGAGCGGTGTCCTCGGGGTCGGCGGGGAGCTGCATGGTGGAGGCGCCGTGCTCGAAGGTGCCCCGAGGCGTCACCGCGAGCAGGGCGGCGGCCCACGTCGCGTCCGTCTGGCCGAGCGCGTCGCAGAGCTGCTCCGGTGTCCAGACGTACGTCAGCCCCTCCACGCCCTCGGTGTCGGCGTCGAGCGCGGAGGCGAAACCGCCTTCGGCGGTGCCCAGGTCACGCACCAGGAAGTCGGCGGTTTCCGCCGCGATCCGGCGGGCCAGGGGCGAGCCGGTGGCCCGCCACAGGTGCAGGTATACCCGCAGCAACAGGGCGTTGTCGTACAACATCTTCTCGAAGTGTGGGACCGCCCAACCGTCGTCGACGGAGTAGCGGGCGAATCCACCCGCGAGCTGGTCGCAAATGCCGCCGCGGGCCATTCGCTCGGCCGCAAAGTCGACCACGGCCAAGGTGTCGGCCCGGCCGGTGCGCGCAGCGTGGCGGAGCAGGAACTCCAGCACCATCGACGGCGGGAACTTCGGGGCGCCGCCGAACCCCCCGTTGACCCGGTCGTGCTGGGCGACCAGCCCGTCGGCGGCGCGGTCGAGGCGCTCTGCCGTCAGCGGCGGGCCGGCCGCGGTGGGACTCGCCGGTGCGAGCGCCTCGACCACCATCTGTCCCTGGCGCAGGACGTCGGCCCGCTTGTCCCGCCAAGCCGACGACGCGGCCAGCACGAGCGCGGTGAAGTGCCCGCGCGGGAAGTACGTGCCGCAGTAGAACGGCTGGCCGTGTGGGGTCAGGAAGGCCGTCATCGGCCAGCCGCCCTGCCCGGTCATCGCCTGGGTGGCCTGCATGTAGACCGCGTCGACGTCCGGGCGCTCCTCGCGGTCGACCTTGACCGGCAGCGTGTGCTCGTTGACGACTGCCGCGGTCGCCGGATCCTCGAACGACTCGTGCGCCATGACGTGGCACCAGTGGCAGGCCGCGTAGCCGACCGACAGCAGCACTGGCACGTCGCGGCGGCGGGCCTCGGTGAAGGCCTCCGGCGACCACTCCCACCAGTCGACCGGGTTGTCCTTGTGCTGTAGCAGGTAAGGGCTGGTGGACTCAGCCAGTCGGTTGGTCATCCGGGTCAACTACGCAGCGCCTTGGCCCGTTGCACGCACTCCTGGCGCAGCGTGTCCCCGGGAGCCTCGGCCGCTGCCTGCTCGACCAGCGCCAGGCCGGCCTTGACGTCACCGAAAGCGGCGATCAGGAGGCCGGCCACGCCGGGATCGATGCCCGCCGACGCGGTCTCGGCCAGGTGCCGGGCGTCCTCGGGACGGCCCTGATCGAGCAACCACAGCACTGCCCGGGAGTCGCGGACCATCTGCTCCCGCTGCTGCGCGCTCAGTGGCGGCGCAGGAGCCCAGGGCCGGGTGCGAACGGTGGCGATGTTGCCGATGGCGAACCAGCCGGCCAGCAGGGCGGCGTAGAGCTGCCCGGCCAGCAGGGCGAGCACGCCGATCACAACCGCGATGACGATCGACACCACGGCTGCCCGCCAGCGCCGGCGAGCCTCGGTGCCCGGCATCAGCTCCACCAGGACGTTGCCGCCGTCCAGCGGCAGGATCGGCAGCAGATTGAGCCCGCCCCAGACCAGGGTGACGAAGATGCCGGCATACAACGCATATCCGGCCAGCGAGTCCGGATCGACCCCGGCGACCCGCCGGAGGTAGAGCAGGATCGCGCCGAGCACGAGCCCGGTCGCGGGACCGGCGACGCTGATCCCGATGCTGCGCAACCTCGACAGGCCGCCCGCAGGACGGTTGAACGACGTCACCCCACCGAAGCCGTACAACTCGATACTCGGCTGCGCGCCCGCCGCCCGGGCCGTGACCGCATGGCCGAGCTCGTGCACCAGCACCGAGGTGGCCGCGACGGCGATCCAGGCGAGCAGGTAGCTGATGCCGCGGTCCAGCGCGTTGAAGCCCAGGAACGCCAGCACGAGCACGAAGGAGATGTCCACGCCGACCGGAAAGCCGAACAGGCGGAACCGCAGCGCCGAACGGCGGCGGCTGGGCATCGGCAGCGTCATGGCCCCATGGTGTCATGGGCAGCTTCCTGTCTTGCGTCAAGAATTCGGCAGGACTGCCGTCTGACAAGCGGATCGCCTTGCGGCACGAGGCGACCTCGATCGCGTTCCCCGGTTAGGCGAGCCGGCTTCGGTCGCGCCGCTGAGGAAGTGGCGTGAAGCCGGCCGACTCGTAGGTGGCAACTGCACCGGCATTGGCGCTTGGGGTGCAAACGATCGCGCTTGATGAGCCCAGCCCTTGCAGGGCGGCCGCTGCGGCGACGCAGATCGCCTTGCCGTAGCCCCGACCGCGATGTTCGGCATGGACACCCATCGGCTCGAGCAAGCCGGGCTGGCCCGGACCGGCCGACCACACGGTCACCTCCGCTACCGCATTGCCCCGGTCGTCATACGCGAGCAGACAGCGCGCGTCGGCGTACGGCAACCCGGCCGCCATCGCCTGCCACAGCTCCGCTGTGAACCTCGGGCTGCCGAACGACGACCGGTGCACGGCCGTGTAGGCGGGCGCCTGCTCCGGCCCGACCACCTCAATCCGCATGTCCGGTTCCCTTACCGGCTCCGTGAGGTCGCGGCGCAGCGGCGTCCACGGCTCGTCGATGTTCCAGCCGACCTCGGACAACAGGTCTTGAACCCGAGCGCCATTTGGGACCTCGACGGCCGCCTCTCCCGCAGGCAGGACGCCACGCTCCGGCTCAGCCACGTCCGCAACCACTTGTTGCGCCAGCCGCTCGTCGCGCTGAACCTCTGGTGCGATCGTCAGCCGCAACAGCTTGGGGCTGTCCAGCAGTCCGACGGCGACAATCTGTCCGGCCAGGCTCCAGGTTCGGACCGCCGCAGCCGTCGCCTCCGCCCCGAACTGCCAAAACCAGCCCAGGTCCCCTGGATGCAGCTGCATCGGCGCGTCAGTGTGCTGCCACTCCCGCAGAACGCGAACAACATCGCTCAGCTCGCCGACGGCCGGACTGCGCAGCTCGATTCCCACGCCCGCGATCCCACACCACCACGCCAGCAGTCCGCACCTGGTTTACGAGGTCAGGACACCAGCCCGTCCGTGTGGGTGATCGGCCGTTCCATCGGTTCACCCCACCGCAATACTCCGCCCGCAAGGGCAACGTCGCGGCCGCGTGTCAGTCGATGCGGCGGGTCGCAGCCCGGGCGGGGTGGCGACGTCCCGTTTGACCCGCCCGGTGAGGTGTCTCGGTGACGGGGCGATGAGCGGCACGGTCGTTACGAGCCGAGATAGCTCTGGCGAGGCGTCCGGTCGCCGAGCGACTGGTGCGGCCGGATGGTGTTGTAGATCTGTCCGTAGCGGATACTCCGTGCCGCCGCGGCGCCTCGGCGATCGTCGTCTTGACGCACGACATGTCCTGCATCCAGAACTTGGCACTGTCGCCGTGTCGCACGGGGAGATCCGTGGGCGCTACCGCAGTTGGTTGCGGCGGCGGGTCAGGTAGGCGGTCTCGGCGGTGTTGCCGGCCAGCTCGATGGCTTTGTCGTATGCCGCGCGCGACTGCTGACTTTGGCCCAGCCTGCGCAGAAGTTCGGCGCGGGTGGCGTGGTAGGGGTGGTAGCCGGCCAACGCGTCCTCGAGACGGTCGACGGCCGCCAGTGCCACCTCCGGGCCGTCGAACTCGGCGACCGCGATGGCCCGGTTGAGTGCGATGATCGGCGAGGGGTCGAGGCGGATGAGCTGGTCGTAGAGCGCGAGGACCTGCGACCAGTCGGTGTCGCGTACGTCGCGGGCTGAGGTGTGCACGGCGTTGATCGCGGCGAGGATCTGGTAGCGACCCGGGGCCACCCCGGCAGCGCTGGCGACAAGGCGCTCGCGCACCAGCCGATGACCCTCGGCGATCAGCGCCGGGTCCCATGCCCCGCGGTCCTGCTCGTCGAGGGCGACCAGTTCGCCGCTCGCCGAAACCCGGGCGGTGCGGCGGGCCTCGGTGAGAAGCATCAGCGCCAGCAGACCGGCCGCCTCACCGTCCTGCGGCATGAGGACACGGATCAGGCGAGCGAGCCGGATCGCCTCGGCGGTCAGGTCGTGACGTACGGG
>JBDUAD010000043.1:0-23595 GCA_040004775.1 bacterium
CAGTTCGGGCGCACAAGCGCGGCGGCGTGCCCGAGACCTCAGGCGAAGGCTGCTTCTTCAATCCCAGCTGGGGACCCGCCGGCCCTGAATGAGCGGGCGGACCGGTTAGCACGCCGCGGAGTTTGTACAAGCAAGGCAGCCGGCCGATAGGACGATCAACGTCTGTCGGCCGGTTGGCCGCCAAGAAGACGTTGGGCGCCGATGGGCACGCCAGCGCCGAACATCACGGCTCCGCTCTCCTTGACGGCTGGGGCAGCGTCGCCCGCCCGGCTCTGCATGGGATGCGAGCGTGCCGTTCACGAACGTCATCGCCAGCTCCCCGACCCAGGCGGCGGCTATCCGGTGCCGCCGGGCTCGCGCGTCCCAGCGGCGGGGTCTTGCCACGATCGCTCGGGCGCTACGCCGTCCGCCATTCCGCTGTCGGTGGTGCGAAGCGGACCTGGGCCGTCAGGCGCAGGTGAAGCTGAGCTTGTCGAAGTCGACCGTGACCACGCCGTTTGCATTGAGGGCGAAGTGTGTCACCTCATGAACGACGACGCTGGAACCGTCAGGGGCGAACAGACGAATGCTGAGTGTGAACGTCGTGTTCGAGTTCTTCTCATTCAAGTTGAAGTTGCCCCATACGGTGACGTGCCCGGTGTAGGTGACGCCGTCCCACGTGACGGTGACCTTTCCTGTCTCGGTGAAGGTCGCCCACACCTCGTCGCCGGCGGGGAAGAACGTCACATGTTCGACGCTGTTGCCGTCGAACGTCGCCACACCCGGCGCGCCCGTGCACGGGTTCGTCGCATCCGGCTGCGTGAAGGTACCGTGCTGGTGTTCGGTCATGGTGACCGTATGCCCGGTTCCACCGGCTGCGGCGAGCGCTGGCGCGCTAGTGAGTCCGAAGGCAGCAACCATGAACGCGACTGCCAGCCCGAATGTGACAAATCCCTTACGTAACATCTTAAAACGCCTCCCCCGAAGGCAAAGAGCTGAGTATTGCCTCAGCTGCACGGGACCTTCCTACTCCCGTACGGACTGGCTGTGAAGCATCAAACCGGACCTGATCGGTAAGTCGGCACCGATTGGCTTTAGGTCAGGGCTCGGCTGTCCCGTCGACAGGGTCCCAGCGTGACGCAGATCCGGCCGGAATCGTGCCGGTTCCTACGTAACGATGCCACCGACGTAGCCGCAGGCGCTGCCCCCCCATGCCAATGGGCGGGTGTCACGAAGCGGGGCGCACAGGATCGCGATATATGACCTCAAGGTCCAACCCGGCCCCTCTCGACGCGGCGGCACACGCGAGACGGAGCCTGACCCGCTTCCCGGCCACCTGTTCTGAGGCGATGATCGCCTCGGGAAGGAGTCCGTCAGATGCCTGCTGCGAAGCCGCCGGAGTTCCGGCGACGTGCTGTTGAGCTGGTTCATCGCCGGGAGCAGTCGGTCCCGCAGATCGCGCGGAGGGCGAGGGATTCGAACCCTCGAGAGGCGTGAACCCCTAGCGGTTTTCAAGACCGCCGCACTCGGCCACTATGCGAGCCCTCCCCGATGACGCAGCCCCAGATTACGGGGACTGATGTCAGGCCGGCTGACGCAAACGGGACACCCGTCGGCCGGAGCCGTGAGCAACGTCAGGCTTCGCGGGCCACCCGTTCGAGCCGATCCCGGTAATCGCGCCACCACGACGCGTCCTCCGACGGCAGGTTCTCATTGCCCTGACTCAGCCCGGCCGCTCCATCGATGAGCTCGCGCACGACGTCGGCGTGCCCCGCGTGCCGGTTCGTCTCGGCGATCATGTGCAGCACCACCCGATGAAGAGTGACCTCGCGGCGCTCCGGAGGCCACCACGGCACGGAACCCACTGCGTCCAACGGAAGCGTCGTGATCGTCTCGTCGGAGTTGGCCCACACTCGGCGATAGAGCCCCACGATGTACTCCCGCGACTCCTCAGGCGTGGCCCACATGTCGGCGTTGGTCTCGGCGTCCTCGTCAAGCCAGGGCATTGGTTTACCGAGGGGTCGGCCGAAGGTGTCACCGAGGTAGCCGGCCTCGACGCCGGCCACATGCTTGACCAGGCCGAGCAGGTTGGTCCCGGTCGGGGTCATCGGGCGTCGGATGTCGTACTCGCTCAGACCGTCGAGCTTCCACAGCAGAGCTTCGCGAGCCACCTTCAGGTAGCGGTGCAGGTCCGCCGTGCCATCTGCGGTAGCCACAACTCAGAGGATTCCATAACCCCGGTTCGGCGACACGGGTCCGCGGGAGCCGGGGCGGTTCTCGTTTCCACGGTCTTGCGGCGCATACTCGCCAAATCGGCGCTCGCACCGTGGCCGGTTCTTCGTGGGGAAGGAACTACCTCGTGCTCGGACTGCCCGAGAGCGTCACCGCCTGCCTGTTCGACCTCGACGGCGTGCTGACCCAGACCGCCAAGGTCCACGCCGCGGCGTGGAAGGCCACGTTCGACGAGTTCCTCGAGTCCCGCGACGGTGCCGGTTACCGCCCGTTCGACATCGGCAGCGACTACAACGCCTACGTTGACGGCAAGCCCCGCCAGGACGGCGTCCGCGACTTCCTCGCCTCACGCGGGATCACGTTGCCCGCAGGAACGCCGGACGATCCACCCGGCGCGCAGACGGTGAACGGCCTGGGCAACCGCAAGAACGAGCAGCTCCTGCAGCGCATCGCCAGCGACGGCGTCGAGGTCTACGAGGGCTCGTTGCGCTATCTGCAGGCCGCGCAGGCCGCCGGGCTGCGCCGCATCGTCGTGTCCTCCAGCGCCAACACCGAGCAGGTGCTCAAGGTGACCGGGCTCGACCAGTACGTCGAGGGGCGCATCGACGGCGTGACCCTGCGCGAGCGCAACTTGCCCGGTAAGCCGGCGCCGGACGCCTTCCTGGCCGGCGCCGAACTGGCCGGCGTGGAGGCCGCCGCGGCTGCGGTGTTCGAAGACGCCCTGGCCGGCGTCGAGGCGGGTCGGGCCGGGGAATTCGGCTACGTCGTCGGCGTCGACCGGGTTGATCAGGCCGACGCGCTGCGCCAGCACGGCGCCGACATCGTCGTCACCGATCTGGACCAACTGCTCGGGTCGACCGACGGGACGAGCCGGTGACCGCGCTGCACGTGCCCGGCACCGAGCCGCTGGTGCTGCCCTCGCACTTCGAAATCGAGCCCTGGCAGGTGCGGGAGTCGTCCCTGGACCTGGACCGCCTGGCCCAGTCCGAGTCGGTGTTCGCGCTGTCCAACGGTCACGTCGGCGTGCGCGGCAACCTCGACGAGGGCGACCCCTACGGCATCCCCGGCACCTACCTCAACTCCTTCTACGAGGAGCGGCCGCTGCCCTACGCCGAGGCCGGCTACGGCTACCCCGAAGAGGGACAGACCATCGTCAACGTCACTAACGGCAAGATCATCCGGCTGCTGGTCGACGACGAGCCCTTCGACATGCGCTACGGGCACGTACGCCGTCACGAGCGGGTCCTCGACCTGCGCGCCGGCCTGCTGTACCGCGAGGTCGAATGGATCTCCCCGGCCGGGCGGGCGATCATGGTCCGCTCCACCCGCCTGGTGTCCTTCACCCAGCGGGCGATCCTGGCCATCAACTTCGAGGTCGAGGCCCTGGACGGCAAGACCCGCGTGGTGCTGCAGTCGGAGCTGGTGGCCAACGAGGAGATACCCACCCCGTCGAAGGACCCACGGGTGGCGGCCGCCCTCGAGTCGCCATTGGTGTCCGAGGAGCACAGTGTGAGCACCACCCGCGCGGTCATGATCCACCGGACCCGCGCGAGCCGGCTGCGCATGGCCGCGGGCATGGACCACGTCATCTACGGCGCCGACAACGTCAGCGCCCACACCCACGGCGAGCCGGACTGGGCGCGGACCACGGTGGGCACCCGGCTCGACCCCGGCGAGCGGCTGGGTATCACCAAGTTCGTGGCCTACGGCTGGTCGAGCCAGCGCTCGGTGCCGGCGTTGCGCGACCAGGTCGACGCCGCGCTGTCGGCCGCGCTGCACGCCGGGTGGGACGAGATCGTCGCCGAGCAACGCGACTACCTCGACGAATTCTGGGACGGCGCCGACGTCGAGGTCGAGGGTGATCCGGCCATCCAGCAGGCGGTGCGCTTCGCCCTGTTCCACGTTCTGCAGGCCGGGGCGCGCGCCGAGCAACGCGCGATCACGGCCAAGGGGCTCACCGGTCCGGGCTACGACGGCCACTCGTTCTGGGACACCGAGCTGTACGCGATGCCGGCCCTCACCGCCACCTATCCGCGGGCCGCGGCCGACGCCGTCGTGTGGCGGCATTCGATCATGGATCTGGCCCGCGAACGGGCCGACACCTTGAACCTCAAGGGCGTCGCCTTCCCGTGGCGCACCATTCGCGGGCAGGAGTGCTCGGCCTACTGGCCGGCCGGGACCGCGGCGTTCCACATCAACGCCGACATCGCCTCGGCCGCCATGCGTCTGGTGCAGTGGACCGGCGACGACGCGTTCGAACGCGAGCACACCCTGCCGATCCTGGTGGAGACCGCGCGGCTGTGGATGTCGCTCGGCTACCACGGCGACGACGGCCGCTTCCACATCGACGGAGTCACCGGCCCGGACGAGTACACCGCAGTCGTCGACGACAACACCTTCACCAACCTCATGGCCGCTCGGAATCTGACCTACGCCGCTCAGCTCGCCCGGCGCTGGACCAAGGAGGCGGCCGCGCTCGACATCACCGCCCTGGAGCCGGCCGAGTGGGAAGCCGCCGCCGGCGCGATGGCCGTGCCCTACGACGCCGAGCGGGAGGTGTACCAACAGGACCGCGGCTCCACCGACAAAGAAATATGGAACTTCGAGAAGACGGCCGAGCGGGGCGGTTACCCGCTGCTGCTGCACTCGCCGTACTTCGACATCTACCGCAAGCAGGTGATCAAACAGGCTGACCTGATGATGGCGATGCACTGGTGCGGCGACTCCTTCACCTTGGAGGAGAAGGGCCGCGCGTTCGCCTATTACGAGCCGCTGACGGTGCGCGACTCCTCACTGTCGGCGTGCACCCAGGCGATCATGGCGGCCGAGGTGGGCCACCTGGATCTGGCTCACGACTACCTGACCGAGGCCGCCTTGCTCGACCTGCGAGATCTGGCCGGCAACACCCGCGACGGGGTGCACATCGCCGCGCTGGCCGGCACCTGGCTCGCGCTCGTCGCCGGATTCGGCGGGATGCGCGATCACGGCGGTCGGTTGACGTTCGCGCCGCGCCTGCCGGAGACGCTGCAGCGACTGACCTTCGCCGTGCGCTGGCGCGGAACCAAGGTCCGCGTCGACATCCGCGAGCACGAGGCTACGTACTCCCTCGACGACGACGGCAGCCGGCTGGAACTTGCCCACCACGGCAGCGAATTCAGCCTCGGCACCGACGCGTCGGTCACAGTGCCGATCGATCCGATGAAGCCTGTAACGCCGCGACCGACTCAACCGGCCGGGCGCAAGCCGGTCACGGCGCTGACCGAGGATGTCGCGGTCGGACCGCCGAGCGGCCCGCACTGACCGCTGGCGCCAAGCGCTCAGCGGCAGGCGCCGACGTCGACGGTGGTGTGGACCGGCCGGACCAACGGCTGGGTCATCAGACGCGGCGGCCCGTCGCCCGGCTCGGTCATCACCATGGTGACGGTGCGGCTCGAGCCGCGCGGGATCTCGAGGTCCACTGAGAAGACCGGGTGACCGCGCTCGGTGGACGTGCGAACGGTCGCCGCGCGGCCGTCGACGGTGAGCGCGCGCAACTGCGCCCCGTCGGTGGCGAAGTAGTCGACCAGGACCCGGTTGTCCCCCGGCTTCACGGCATACGTCGGGTGGTCGGCGCGGATGACCACGTAGGCCGGTAGTCCGGCCGGCGCGGAGTTGGTCAGGGTGGCAGTCACCGTAACTCGGCGCTGGGCGCCACAGCCGGTGGACGTCCACCGCAGCCGCCGGTCGAGGTAGTAGTCGAGCTTGCCGCCGGCGGCGTTGGTCACCGTCATCATCGAGAACGGATACGGCGTCTCGGGCAGCGTGCCGCCGATCGGCAGGCCGGCCAGAGCCTGTTCGGTCGACGGGCCCGCGCTCCAGAGCAGCAGGCGCCGCTCGCCCACTGCCCGTCCGGCCGCCTTGACGAAGGCCGTCGGTCGGCTGGAGCCGCCGAGGATCTTCGTGTCCACCGCGCGAGCAATCGCGAGCAGGAACTCCTTGCGCTGGTTGCCGTTCGTGAAGCGCCGGTACAGGTCGCGCTCGGTGAGCCGCACCACCGACCCACCGGCCACCTGCTCCCCGCCGGGCAATCTGGCCGGGCCGGTCACGTCGAGCAGGTAGCCCAGGGCGGTGGGGTCGACGGAGACCGCACCGTCGACGTGCTCGCCTGATTTCTGTTGCCAGAGCGCGGCCCAGATCCGGGCGGCGTAGGGGAAGTGTGGACTGATCGTGGAATTCACGTAGGTCTTGGTGGGTGCGGACAAGCCGTACCGGGTGACGTACTCGGCGCCGAGGTCGAGATGGGAGTCCAGTCCGGCCAGGGCGGTGTCGGACTCGAAGTGGGTGATGCGCAGGCGGCCGTGGTCGGCGACCAGGATGACGAACGCACCGGGCAGGCCCCCTAGGCCACGGGCCTCGGCCGTGTTGAGCAGCCCGACGAAGTACCGCTTGGGCGTGGTCGCACCGAGCATGTCCGGCGCGATCCGAGCCGTCGTAGCGGCCACGCCCAGCGTGGTGTGCAGCCGGTCGAGTTCCTGCAACAGGGAGCCACGGGCGGTGTCCACCGAGTTCAGCCAGGTACTGGCCGGGAGCTCGGCGACGGAAGCCCGAGACTCGGCGGCCGCCGCCGTGGCGTCGGCCAGGACGGGGGCGGCGTGGCGCAGCGGCGCAGTGTCGACGACGCCGTCGGAGCCGATGATCCGGCTGGGGTCGATGCCGACGAGCACGCCGACCACCGGGCTGACGACCCGGGCACCGACGTGATCCACGGCCGTCGTCGATCCGCGAACCGTACGGGCGGGGGAGCCCAGGCGCGGTATGGAGGCGGCGGCGGACCACGCCGGGCCGGTGGTCAGGGTGTGAGCGCGGTGAGCGTGGCGGCGGAAGGCGCGCGCATCGGCGCTGGCCGCGGCAGTGTCGCCGTCGGACACGTGGGTCCGCATCGACTCCAGGTCATCTCGTGCGGACGCCAGGGCCGACCGGGCCATCATCCCGGTCACCGCGATCCAGACGACGGCGGCGACGAGCAGCAGGCCGAGAACGAGCAGCAGCCAGGCCAGCGGCGGCAACGCCCATCGGCGCCCGCTCGGTACCCGTCGCCGCCACCGCGGTGGTCGAGCAGCCAGTGGGCGCCACGTGGCTCCGCTCGGGTGCGTCACCCGACCGTCCTACTACACGAGGTCTCAGTGCGCGCGGCGACGCCGGGCACCGACGCTCACCAGCACACCGCCCGCGATGAGGCCGCCGGCGACGATTGGCGGAGTGGCCACGTCGCTGCCGGTCAAGGCCAGCCCGCCGTGGCTGCTCTGGCTGGGCACCGCCGCAGGAACCGACGGGGCCGAGTGCTGGTTGGCGACGTGCGGGTTGGTGACCGTGGTCCCCGCGACCCCGCAACTGGCCCCGGAAACGGTCGCGCCGCTGGTCGGGCAATTGAACGCCGGCGGGTACGGACCCTTCGTGGCGGAGGCCGCGGCGGCGGTGGTGGCCAGCAGCGCGGGCGCGACGACCGCACCGAGCAGCGACAGCCGCAGCATCCGCGAGGCGGTGCTGTGGGCGGAGCGCAGTGCAGAGGCGCGCGCCGGAAGCGCAGGAGTGCCGACCATGGTGTTCCCCCGTAGAAATGCGATCCCCCGTGCACACCAGTCCGCTCGCATGGACGAGACCGGCCGCCGTGACTGTAGCCGAGTCGACGATCTTCTCCAAAGAACGGGTGGCGGACAATCGTCACGGCGGGGTGCCGTCGTGACGGCGGGCGGCTGCTTCGGCCACCGTGGCCTCGAGGTCGCGTAGTCGGTCGAGCCCGCGCAGGGGTTGGGCCATGCGGTGGTTGCCGGCCAGCCGCTCCCGGTTACGGGCCAGGAACTCCCAGTACCCGGCGGTGTAGGGGCATGCCTTCGGTCCCACCCGCACCGACGGGGTGTACGCACAGCCGCCGCAGTAGTCGCTCATCCGGTTGATGTACGCACCGCCGGCGGCATACGGCTTGGTGGCCATGATGCCGCCGTCGGCGTGCTGGGACATGCCGACCACATTGGGCACCATGACCCAGTCGTAGCCGTCAACGAAATTGCGGTGGTACCAATCCGTGAGCTCGTCGGGTCGCCAGCCCTGCTGCAACGCGTAGTTGCCGAGCACCATCAGCCGGGGGATGTGGTGCACCCAGGCGTGGTCGCGCACTCCGCGCAGCACGTCCGACAGACACCGGGCCTCCACCGCGTCCGCGTCGAGGTCGCGGAACCATTGGGGCAACGGCCGGCCGGCGGCCAGAGCGTTGCCGTTGCGGTAGTCCGGGCCGAGATACCAGTAGATGTTCCAGACGTAGTCGCGCCAGCCGATCACCTGCCGCACGAATCCCTCGACCGACGCCAACGGCGCCGCTCCCGAGCGGTAGGCCGCCTCCGCCCGGTGCACCACCTCGAGCGGGTCGAGCAGCCCGAGGTTGAGCGTCGCCGACAGTCGCGAATGAGCCATCCAGTCGTCGCCGGCCAGCATCGCGTCCTCGTACGGACCGAACAAACCCAACCGGTGGTCGAGGAAGTCGTCCACCGCATAGAGGGCCTCCTCGCGGGCGACCGCGAATCGCCGCGGCCCGTCCACCCCGGTGAACGAGACGACACCGGCCCGTTCCCAGGCGTCGAGGTCCCGCCGGACCTCGTCGTCGATCTCGTCCTCGTTCGGCCACCACGGATCAGGCAGCTCGAGCCGGGTGGCGCCCTTCGGCGGCGGGCGGCGGTTGTCGGCGTCGAAGTTCCACCGCCCTCCGACCGGCTCCGAACCTTCCATCAACACGTCGAACCGGCGCCGGGCGTCGCGGTAGAAGTCCTCCATTAACAGGCGGCGACGCCCGCGGCCGGCGGCCCAGGCGGTGAAGTCCTCCTGGCCGGTGGCGAACCCGCGGGCCGGCAGCACCTCGACGTCGGGCCGCGCGGCCACGAACCGGTCGGCGGCGAAGCTGGTCGGCCGGCACACCGTCAGTGGCTCGCCGACCCGGTCGAGCGCCTCGGCGTAGGTCTCGGTCCGCTCATAGCGGCACTGGTCGCCCAGCTCGGCCGCCCGGTGGCGCATCGCCGACAGCACGAGATGCGCCTTCTGCCGGTGGAACCGGCGCCGCGCGAACACCCGGCGCGACTCGATGAGCAGCACCGGCTGGTCCTGTGCGTCGAGGAAGTGCGGACCGAGTTGGTCGGCGAATAACCAGCGACGGATCATCCGCCGACGCTATCCGCGCACCAGTAGCGTGACGCGGACAGGTACCCCTCCGCGACGAACGGACACGCCGGCATGGACGACACCGAGATCCTCGCTCACATCCACGAACTGGTGGAGGAGGAGAAGCGGCTGCGCACCGAGCACACCGGCGAGGGGCTGCGCGGCGAGGACCGCGGGCGCCTGCAGTCGCTGGAGGAGCAGCTCGACCAGGCGTGGGACCTGCTGCGCCGCCGCCGGGCGCAGCAGGAAGCCGGTGCCGCCGAGACCGAGACCGGCGAGCGCAGCGCCGACCAGGTGGAGCACTACCTGCAGTAGCCGGTTACCCGAGCTGCACCCAACTCGCCCGGTCCTGAGCGGCTCACGCCGGACAGGGGGGCAGACCCGTCCGCGAGGGCGTCTTCGTCGGCGTTGGCGTCGGCGTCGGCGTCGGCGCAGGAGTGGTACCCGTCGCCGTGGTCCCGGTCGGTGACGTGGACGCCGGTGACGTCGGCGGGGTCGGCGTCGGCGGTGGCGTAGTGCACGTCACCGGAGGCGGGGCGTCGGCGTAAACGAAGATCACGATCTCGCGTTTCACATCGACCAACGAACCGCTGGCCGGACTAGTCCGCACGATCGTGCCGTTGCGCTTCGGATCGTTGTTGGGCACCGTCTCCGGATTCGGCCTGACGTTCAAGAAACCCCTCTGATTCAGGGCGGCGGAGCCGTCGGAGAAGGACTTGCCGCCGACGTCCGGGATCACGAGCTGACCGGTGGAGTAGTCGAAGCTGATCTTGCTGCCCTTGTCCGCCGACTCTCCCGGCGACGGATTTTGCTTGGTGACGGTGCCGGCCGGCTTGCGGTCGTTGACCGCCTTGAAGGTGCCCACGGCGAAACCGGCCTTGGTGATCTGCGTGAGCGCGTCCGGGTACTTGGTCAGCGCCGGCACCGGGACCTGCTCGAGACCGATGAAGATCGCGATCGTCACCGATGTGTTGACGTTGACCACGCCGCCCGGGTCCGGGTTCTGCGTGCAGACCTGGCCCTTCTGCACCGTAGGCACGGCACACACCCGCAGGCTCTCCACCGGCGCGGCCAGGGCCAGCTTGTTGGTCTTGATCCTGCCGGCCGCCGCGGGCTGGGTCAGTCCCACGAGATTCGGCACCTGGGTGGTCTCCACCGGCGGCGCGGCTTTCTGCTTGTCCCCGGACCGCAGCAGGGCATACGCCGTGCCGCCGATGACGAGGAGCAGGGCGAGGACCACCGCGGTCCAGATCAGGGCGGTGCGCCGACCGCTGCGGGGATCGTCGCCGTCCTCGCCGAGCGGCACCACACCGGAGTCACCCGGGCGACGCGGCGGCAGGTTGGCCACCGTGGCCGCGCCGGCCGCTCCCGCCGCGGCGCCCGCAGCCAGACCGGCGGCCCCGCGCGGGCGCAGCAGCTGGGTGCGCTCCTCGTCGCTGAGCACCGGCTCGGCGCTCACCGGCCGGTCGGCGATCGCCCGCTGGAGATCGGCGCGCATGTCGGCGGCCGACTGGTAGCGGTTGAGCGGGTTCTTGGCCAGCGCCTTCATGACGATCGAATCCAGCGTCCGGGGCACCGCCGGATTGACCGTGGACGGAACCGCGGCACTCTCGCGCACGTGCTGGTAGGCCACGGCCACCGGGGAGTCGCCCTGGAACGGCGGGCTGCCGGTGACCAGTTCGTAAAGCAGGCAGCCGGTGGAGTAGACGTCGGAGCGAGCGTCCACCGTCTCCCCGCGGGCCTGCTCGGGCGAGAGGTACTGCGCAGTGCCGATCACCGCGGCGGTCTGCGTCATTGTCGCTGCTTCATCGGCCACCGCCCGCGCGATGCCGAAGTCCATCACCTTGACCGCGCCGGCGCGCGTGATCATGACGTTGGCCGGCTTGATGTCGCGGTGGATGATCCCGTGCCGATGACTGAAGTCGAGCGCCGCGCACACCTCGCTCACGATCTCCATCGCCCGGGTGGAGTCGAGGCGCTTCTCGCTGGTGAGGATCTCGCGCAAGGTCCGGCCGTCGACGTACTCCATGACGATGTAGGGCACGACGGTGTCGCCGATGTGGTCCTCGCCGGTGTCGTACACCGCGACGATGGACGGGTGATTCAGCCCGCCGGCCGACTGGGCCTCACGGCGGAAGCGGCTCTGGAACGACGGGTCCCGGGCCAGATCGGTGCGCATGATCTTGAGCGCCACTTGTCGCCCGAGGCGCACGTCACGACCCAGGTGCACCTCGGCCATGCCGCCATAGCCGAGGAGGGCACCCAACTCGTAACGGTTGCCGACCAACCGGGGCTCAGTCATCACAGTCCTTCATCACTATTTGATCCCGATCGAGTCGAGGTAGGCCTTCATCACCGCGGCCGCGACCGGGGCGGCCGCCTTGCCGCCGGTGGTCTCGCCGCCGGTCACGCCGCCGTTCTCCAACACCACGGCGACCGCGATCCGCGGCTTCTCCACCGGGGCGAAGCCGGAGAACCAGGCGTGGGGCGCGCAGGCGCGCTTCGTGTCCTCGAAGTCCGGCGCGGCGGTGTCCGTGGGACAAGCCACGCCGGTGTCGGCGGTTCCGGTCTTGCCGGCCACGTCGATCCCGGGGATCTGTGCCGCGGTGCCGGTGCCGTTGGTGACGACGTTCTGCATCATCCGTTTGAGCTCGATCGCCGATTCCTGGTCCATCACCGTGTTGAGCTGCGCAGGAGTCGCGCGGCTCAGAACGGACAGGTTCGGCGCGAGCTCCTGGGCCACCAGGTACGGCTGCATCAATACGCCGTTGTTGGCCACGCCGGCCGAAATCATGGCCGCCTGCAGCGGGGTGACCCGCACGTCCCGCTGGCCGATGGCGCTCTGGGCCAGCGCGGCCTGGTCCACCACCGGGCCCATCGTCGAGGCCGTCACCGGCAGCGGCACCGTCCGGGACTGGTCGTCGATACCGAACAGCGCCGCCTCGTTGCGCACCGCCAACGTGCCCAGGTCCATGGCCAGCTTGGCGAATGCCGTGTTGCACGAGATGGTCAGCGCCCGGTCCAGGCTCACCTTGCCCCCACCTCCGCAACTCTCGCCGCCGAAGTTCTCCAGGCTGGTCGTGCTCTGCGGCAGGTTCAGCCTGTCCGGCGCGGCCAGCACGGTGGCCGGTGTCCGCCCGTTCTGCAGCGCGGTCGCGGCAACGACGACCTTGAACACCGAGCCGGGCGGATAGGTCTGGTTGAGCGCCCGGTTGAGCAGCGGCATGCCCGGATCGTCACTGAGTTTGCGGTAGGCCCGTTCGATGTCGTCGGGGTTGTGCGAGCTCAGCGCGGATGGGTCGTAGCTCGGAGTGCTCACGGCGGCCAGGATGGCCCCGGTGGCCGGGTCCAGGGCCACCACCGCGCCGCGGCGGCCGACGAGTTGCTTGAACGCCTCAGCCTGCGCGGCCCGGTTCAGAGTCAGCACCACGCTTCCGCCGCGAGGGTCGCGCCCGGTCAGCAGGTCGGCGAAGCGGGTACCGAAGAGCCGCGGGTCGTTGCCGTTGAGCAGGTTCGACTCGGCCGCCTCCATGCCGCTCTCGCCGTAGAACAGTGAGTAGTAGCCGGTGATCGGGCCGTAGAGCGTGCCCTGGGGGTACTTGCGCAGGTACTTGTAACGGTCGGTGGTCTTCACCGACAGCGCGACCGGCACGCCCTGCACGACGATTGCGCCGCGCTGGCGGGAGTACTCGTCGAGCAGGACGCGGCTGTTGGCCGGGTTGGAGCGGTAGCTGTTGCCACGCACCACCTGGACGAAGTTGAGGTTGAGCACCAGCGCGAGCAGCAGGACGCCCATGGCCACCGCCACGCGGCGAATCGGGCGGTTCACGCCGCCACCTCGGCCGGTTCGTCCTCAGTGGCGTCGGCTGGGCCGACCGGGCGTGGTCGCCGGGCCGCGTCGGACACCCGAACCAACAGGGCCAGCAGGACGTAGTTGGCGACGAGTGAGGAGCCGCCGTAGGACAGGAACGGCATGGTCAGGCCGGTCTCGGGCAGCAGGCGGGTGGCGCCGGCCATCACGATGAAGGTCTGCAGGCCGAGGGAGAACGACAGTCCGGTGGCCAGCAACTTGCTGAACGCGTCGCGGGCCGACAGCGCCGCGCTCAGCCCGCGAAAGATCAGCAGCCCGTACACGGTGAGGATGGCGACCAGGCCGAAGAGACCGAGTTCCTCGCCGAACGCGCTGACGATGAAGTCGCTCTTGACGACCGGAACGGTCTCCGGACGACCACCACCGAGCCCGGTGCCGAACAGGCCACCGGTGCCGAGCCCGAACAGCGACTGCGACAGCTGGTAGCCGGCGTCGCCGGTGTCAAACGGATGCAGCCAGACGTCGACGCGAGTTCGCAGGGTGTCGAAGAGCTGGTAGGCCAGGTAGGTGCCGCCGGCGAACAGCAGCAGGCCGATGACGAGCCAGCTCACCCGCTCCGTCGCCACATAGAGCAGCACGACGAACACGCCGAAGAACATGAGCGACGTGCCGAGGTCGTGCCCACGAACCAGCACGCCGATGCAGATCAACCAGGCCAGCACCAACGGGCCGACGTCCCGTCCGCGCGGCAGCTCCAAACCCAGGACGGTCCGCCCGGCCGCGGACAGCACGTCGCGCTTACTTACCAGGTAGGCCGCGGCGAAGATGGTCAACGCGATCTTGCTGAGCTCGCCGGGTTGGATGGAGAAGCCGCCGACGCGGATCCAGATGCGGGCGCCGTTCACCTGGGAGATGCGGGCGGGCAGGACCGAGGGCAGGGCGAGGAACACCAGGCCGGCCAGGCCGAGGGTGTAGCCGTAACGGGCGAGCACCCGGTGGTCACGCAGGAACAGCAGGATGCCGACGAACAGGGCCAGCCCGAGCGCCGTCCACACCACCTGGGTGGGAGCCGACGGGCCGGAGTAGCGGTCCGGGCCGCCCTCGGCCGCGCTCTGCTTCAGCCCGAGGTCCAGGCGGTGGATCATTACCAGGCCGAGCCCGTTGATCAGCACGACGCAGGGCAGCAGGACGGGATCGGCGTAGCGGGCCCGCCACCGGATGGCGATGTGCGCCACCAGGGCCAGCACCAGCGCGAACGTCCCGTACGAGGCGATGCGACCGCTGACCCGACCGTCCCGGGTGGCCTCGATGATCGCCTCGGCTGCGGCTACGACGACCACCGCCGCCAGCGACAGGACCAGCTCCGTGCCCCGGCCGGCAGGCATCCGGGGATCGCTGCTGCGCTCGCTGTCGGGCCGACGCTCGTCGGCAGCCTGGTCGGAGCGGCCGTCGGAGCCGGTGGTACCCGGGTCCGGTCCGCCACCGTTGCGTGCGGCGTCGGCGCGACGGTTGCGTGCGGCGTCGCCGCGACGGCGTCCGCGCAAGCCGAGGGCGCTCATCGAGGCTCTCGGCAGTCGGTGCCGGCCTCGGGCGTGGTCGTCGGGGTTGCGATCGGCGTCCGGGTTGCGATCGGCGTCGGGCTGGCCGTCGGGGTCTTGGGCGCCGTCGGGGTCTTGGGCGCCGTCGGGGTCTTGGGCGCCGTCGGGGTCTTGGATGCCGTCGGGGTCTTGGTGGCCGTCGGTGTCGGAGTGGGGGTGGGATGTGAGGTCGGCGCGACCGCGGCGACGCACACCGGCAACAGATTGCTCTCGCGCAAGCGGCCGAGGATGGTCTCGGCGTCGGTCCGGCTGCTGGCGGTGATGCCGGCTTCGACCTGTGACCGGGCCGCCGGCTCGAGGTCGATCATGTGCAGCTCGCTTTGCTCGACCACGCTGTAGAAGCGCAGTGGCCCGAACGCGGTGTTCACGCCCTTGAACACCGCGACGAGGTCACCGGAGCGCCCGACGTAGTACTGGCGCTGGGTCCAGCTCCACGTGCCCAATGCCGCCACGACCAGCACCGCGGCGATCAGCGCCGGAACGATGGTTCGCGGCCAGCGCCGTTCCCGGGTCCTGCCGGTCCGCCGGACCGGTCGGCGCGAACCCAGGCCGGCGGCGCGGGCGGCCGGACTCTCGTCGTCAGCGGTGTCCTCGCTCGGGTCCACGACCGCCCCGGCGATCACCGGGACCTCGTCGCCGTCGCCCTCGACCACGTCGGCCACGATGACGGTGACGTTGTCGGGGCCGCCCCCGCGCAGGGCCAGGGCGACCAACCGGTCGGCCGCCTCCTGCGGATCGCCCGGGGCCAGCGCCTCGAGCACGGTGTCGGCCCGCAGGACGTCGGTCAGCCCGTCACTGCACAGCAGGTAGCGGTCGCCGGCGCGAGCCTCGCGGATGGAGATGTCGGGATCGACCGCCGCGCCGTTGAGGGCGCGCAGGATCACCGACTTGCGCGGATGGGTCATCGCCTCGTCCGGGGTGAGGCGACCGGTGTCGACCAGGGACTGCACGTAGGTGTCGTCGTGGGTGATCTGGGCCAGGTGACCGTTGCGCAGCAAGTAGGCCCGTGAATCACCGACGTGGACCAGCCCGACCTTCGTGCCCGAGAAGCGCAAGGCGGTGAGCGTGGTCCCCATCCCCTCGAGGTTGGCGTTGCGCTGGACCTGCAGGGACAGGCTGTCGTTGGCGTCCTCCACCGCCTCGCGCAACGAGGTCATGACGTCGTCGACGTGGCGGTCCTCGTCCAGGAATTCCACCGCGCCGATGACGACCTTGCTGGCGACCTCGCCCCCGGCGTGCCCGCCCATGCCGTCGGCGATGGCGAGCAGCCGGGGGCCGGCATACACCGAGTCCTCGTTGTTGCGCCGGACGAGGCCCTTGTCCGAACGGACCGCGTAGCGCAGGCTCAGGCTCACCGCGCCAGCCGCTTCGTCGAGGCCCTCATCGCAGCTCGAGCACGGTCTTGCCGATCCGAGCCGGCACGCCGGCCTCCAGCGGTACCGGGCCGGTCACCCGCATCTGGCCCAGGTAGGTGCCGTTCGTCGAGCCGAGGTCGTCGAGGTACCAGACGTTGTCCTGCTGGCTGATGCGGGCGTGACGCGTGCTCACATAGTCGTCGGCGAGAACGAGCGTCGAGTCGTCGGCCCGGCCGATGAGCACAGGCGCTCCCGTCAGCGGGATGCGGGTTCCGGCCAGACCACCCTCCGTGACGACCAGGTACGAGGGGCCGCGGCGCCCGGGCGGAGGAGGTGGCGCCTTGCGACGACGACGGGTGGGCGGCGGCAGAGCCAGCCGGTTCTGCCCGGCCGTGCGTAGGTCGCTACGGACGACCCGGATCGCGCCGTAGACGAACAACCACAGCAGCACCAGGAAGGAGAAGCGCATCAGCTGGATGGCCAGCGCGGAATTCACGACGCCTCCGGCGGGGTGCTCACGACGCCTCCGGCGGGAGGTTCACCGGGGATCCGTGCGCCGAGCCGCGCGGCGGCCGGTCCACCCGACGCACCGTCCTCGGGGACAGATCATCCGGCGTCCTGCTGGAACACCAGTCGCGTGTGGCCGACGCGGATAACGTCGCCGTGCTGCAGCTGCTGGCTGGCCACGTCATGACCGTTGACGGTCGTGCCGTTGGTGGAGCCCAGGTCGTAGGCCACCGCGTACTGGCCGTCGAACTGCACGTCGACGTGCCGACGCGACACTCCCTGGTCGAGCAGCTGCAGGTCACAGTCCTGACCCCGGCCGATGACGTTGCTGCCCGGGCGCAGCGTGAGCTGGCGGTCGGAGCCGTCGACGGCGAGGGCGGCCCGGACCTTCGGCGGGGACGGTGGGGCCGCTGGAGGCGCCGGCTGGGCGTACTGAGGCGGCGACTGCTGCTGGCCGTAGCCGCCACCGGGGTAGCCGGGCGAGGGGTAGCCGGGGGCGCCGGGATAAGGCGGGTAGGAGCCGGGCGGATACCCGCCGGCGGGATACCCACCGGCGTCGCCGGGGGCGCTCGGGTAGCCGGCGGGCGGTGCAGGCGAAGGACCGCGAGGGGAGGCCGGAGCCGGCGCGCCCGGATATCCGTACTGACCGGCCCCGGCCGGGTAGTTCCCGGGCGCCGCGTACGGATCCGCTGGGTTCCTTGCCTGGGCGTACGGGTCGGGCGGGTACTGGCTCCCGGCGTACGCACGATCGCCGGCGTAGGCCGGGTCGGGGTTGCCGTACGGGTCGAAGGCCGGCCCGCCCGGCGATGCGGTCGGCGGCGCCGGCGGTGCTCCGAAGGGATGCTCGTACTGTCCCGGCGGCTGGCCGGGCACCACCGGCAGCGACAAAGAGTCGTACGGCCGCCGCCTCGGCGGAGCGTCGGCCTCCATCCGCGAAGCCACACCGAAGACTCCGGTGTGCAGCGAATCGTCGTGGTGCAGGTAGACCTCGATGTCCCCGACGGTGACCAGGTTGCGCTCGTCGAGGTGATCCTGAACCAGCTCGGCTAGGGAGTTGCACAGCTGCTGCTCCCAGGGCGAGAGCCGCTCGTAGTCACTGGTACTCAGGCTGACGCGGTAGCGGTTGGGTGCGAACACCTGGCCGCCGCCCATCACCGCCTTCTTGTCGGTGGCCTCGCGCTGCAGGGCGGTGCCGATCTCCACCGGCTCCACCTGGCCCTTGAACACGCGGGCGAAGGCCGAGCCGACGACACCCTCCAGGCGGCGCTCGAAGCGCTGCGCGAGGCTCATCCGGGTCCTGCCTTTCCTGCGGGTGGAGGGGCGGCGTCGTGAGCGAACGGCGGCGCCATCCGGCCGCGACCCGGTCCGGGCGGGGTCACACCAGGCGGTGATCCTACTGTGGCGGGGCCTTCCGGCCGAGACGTCAGACCGGAGCACCGTGCTACCGTTTTGTGTCGCCAGCGACGGCACGGCACGGGCAAGTGGCGGAATGGCAGACGCGCACGGTTCAGGTCCGTGTGTCCGTAAGGACGTGGGGGTTCAACTCCCCCCTTGCCCACTCAAGCTCCAGATGCCACAGCACGCAAGCTGGCCAATGGGGGCGCCACCGGTAACGCTGGGCCGGTGTCCATCTGCTGCGTAGGCCTGGTCATCCACCACGGACGTCCCGAGGCGCTGGCCGCGGCCGACCGGGTCCGCGCCTGGTGCAACGAAGCGGGCCTGGCCGTCACCGAGGTCGACGTCTGGACCGACGTCCGGCGTAACGCCGCGGACGAGGCCCATCGCGCTGGTGATCCGGACCTCGTGGTCACCGTCGGCGGCGACGGCACCTTCCTGCGCGGGGTGCGAGTGGCGGCCGCGGTCGACGCCGCGGTGATGGGTGTCGACCTGGGCCGCGTCGGCTTCCTCACCGACATCGCAGTCGACGCCATCGAACCGGCTCTCGACGCCGTCCTGGCCGGTACTGCGCTGATCGAGGAACGTCTCACCCTTACCATGCGGGCCTCGCGGCCGCTGTCCGTGCCGGCCGGGCTTGATGCCCTGCTGCGCTACGGACGGGGACCGGCCCTGCCGCCGCCGGCGCTGCGCAAGGCCGACCCCGAAGACGTCGGGTGGGGCGTCGCCCTGGACGTCACCGCGGTCAACGACGTGGTGTTCGAGAAGCTCGCCCGCGACCGCCAGGCCAGCCTGGGTGTCTACGTCGGCCAGAAGCTGTTCGCCTCGTACTCCGCCGACGCCCTCGTCGTGGCCAGTCCGACCGGGTCGACGGCGTACAGCTTCGCCGCCGGCGGACCGGTCCTCTCTCCGCGGGTTGAGGCGGTCGTTTTCACGCCGGTCGCTCCCCACATGGTGTTCGACCGCAGCCTCGTGATGGGAGCCGACGAGGTCACCGCCGTGCGGGTCCTCGAGCGCTCAGGGCGGGTGGCGGTGAGCATCGACGGCCAGTTGCGCGGCGTGCTCGAGCCCGGTGACTGGGCGGCGGTCTACGCCGGACGGCGGCGGGCGCGGCTGGTGCGCATGAGCCCGCAGGACTTCTTCGGCCGGTTGCGTGCCCGGCTCGGTCTCACCGACGCCCGCGCCGCCACCGCCGACGGCGAGGCCCCGCAGTTCTACAGCCCTGACGGACCGATCCCCGAGGACCTGGCCCACCTGCACCTGCCGCACCCGTAGGCGGCCCCGCTGAGCCTGACGACGACCGGGTTGGTCCATCCGGTCGGATGAGCGTGGTGCCCGTTGTTGGTCGGCCGTCACCCCTGCTCGAGCGGATTGGCGGCGATACGGGTGGCGATTCCGGCGGCGAGCGCTGCGGCCGCCGCACTGTGCGGCTTACGTCGACCCTCGGCCACGAAGGCAGCGGTGAACTGCTCTGCGAGGTTGAGACGTGGCCAGCGCGCGAGCACCGCGGCCCGCACCTGCGGATCCATCTCGCCCGCTCCCCGTCCGGAGATGTCCAGCCCGGTCGCCGTCTCGAGCAGGTGACCTTCCGGATCAACGGCGGGATCCACGGCGTCGGCCATGTGCCGGACGATGACCTCGGCCAGCCGGGTCCGTCGGTGGGCCGGCCAACCCGCCCCTGCAGCGAAGGCCCAGGCCACGTGGCCCCCGGCGTGCTCAAAGGCGAGCGCGTGGTGATCAAATGCGGAGGTGAGACCGAGGTCGTGCAGGAGAGCGCCGACGTAGAGCAGCTCGTCGTCGTAGGCGAGGCCGGACGCCTCGGCCAGGTGCACCGCCCACGCGTACGTCCGTTCGCAGTGGTTGAACAGCGCCGGTGAATAGAACGCCGACGCCACCTCGCGCGCCGCCACTGCCGCGGGCGTGGCCAGCCCCGGGAACATGTCAATCATGCGGCTAGGTCACTCATGGGGTCACTGTTGGGGTCACTCATGCCAACCACCCTATTGCTGCGACACGAGGGTCAGTACGGTGTCTCCGTACCGAGACGGTACGGCGCCACCGTACGAAGGGATGATCGAATGTCGGAAGCCTGGGGACAGCCGTCTCCGTTCATCTTCGACGGGCCGATCCCGCCCGAGGAGTTGACCGGCCGGACCGAGGAAGCCGAGACGCTGCGAGCGTGGGCCCGGGCAGGGCGCTCGACTGCTCTGGTGGCACCACGTCGGTTCGGCAAGACGAGCCTGATCGGACGCATCGCCGCCGACGCCGAGCGTCACGACGCTATGCCGACGGTCACCGTGGACCTGTACGAGGTGGCGAGTCTGGCCGACTTCGTGATCCGCCTGGAGCGGGCCTGGGCCGCGCACGCGCCGCAGCGGCTGCGCCGTCGCATCGCCGAGGTCTTCGCCGGAGCGCAGGTCGGGCTCAGCCTGGTCGGTACCGGCTTCACCGTCCGCCTGGCCGAACGCCCGGACACCGATCCGCTCCCCGCCCTGCACACGCTGCTCGACCTGCCGATGCACCTGGCCGACAAGGACGGCCGCGTGCTCGTGGTCTTCGACGAGTTCCAGTCCCTGGCCGGGGTTCCCGGCGGCGAAGCGCTGCTGCGCTCCCACGCGCAGCACCAGCGGGCCAAGGCCAGTTACCTCTTCGCCGGCAGCGAGCCGGGCATGATCGCTGCCGCCTTCGACCACGTCGCCCGACCGTTCTACGGCCAGGTGGAACGGTTCCGGCTCGGCCGCTTGCCCGCCGCCGCCCTCGCGGAGCGCATCGCCACCGGGTTCGCCGAGAACGCGCGTAGCGCCGACGAGGTGCTGGGCGATCTGATCGCGGTGTCGGAGCGCCATCCGCAACGGTCCATGCTGCTGGCCCACCTCCTTTACGTGAGAACGCCGCCCGGCGCGCGGGCGTCCGGGGAGATGCTGCGCCAAGCCGTGGACGACGCCCTCGACCGGGTCGACCCGGAAGCTCGTGCGGTGCTCAGCGGTCTGGAGGCCGGCGAGCGCAAGGCCTTGCGGGCGACCGCAGAGTTCTCCAGCCCGCTGTCCAGCCGGGCCGGACACGTACTCGACCTGCCCAAGTCCACCGCGCAAGGCGCTGCCCAGAAGCTGGTCGACGTCGGTCTGCTCGAACGCGACGGACGCACGTGGCGGGTGGTGGATCCGCTGCTGGCCCGGTGGCTGCGTCGCGAGTACACGCTGAGGGCGTGAGCCTCCGGCGGCGTCCTAACCGTTGACGCTGTCGCGCCAGCTGACCCAGTCACGCACCCGCGACAGGTCGAAGTCCGGGCCGCCGACGCCAATGGTGAACAGCCGGGCGCCAGCCTCGACGTAAGGCGTGCCGACCTCGTCGGGCTTGCCCCCCGGGACACCGACCGAGCGCTCGATCTCGCCGGAATCGCGTCCGATCTCGGTGCACCACTGGGCGAGCACCGAGGACTTGTGCTGGAACGTCTCGAGGTCGCCGAATGTGTGCCAGATCGAGGCGTGCTGAGCCACCAGCCGCAGCGTCTTGCGCTCGCCGCCGCCGCCGATGAGGACGGGGATGTCGCGCGTCGGCGCCGGATTGAGCGCGGCCCAGCGGGATGCGATGCGCGGCAACGCCCGGCCGAGGTCGTTCAGCCGGCCGCCGGCAGTGCCGAACTCGTAGCCGTACTCGTCGTAGTCCTTCTGGAACCATCCCGACCCGATGCCCAGGATGAGCCGGCCACCGCTGATGTGATCGACCGTGCGGGCCATGTCGGCCAGCAACTCCGGATTGCGGTAGCTGTTGCAAGTGACCAGCGCGCCCAGCTCCACCCGCGACGTCTGTTCGGCCCAGGCTCCGAGCATCGTCCAGCACTCGAAGTGCTTGCCGTCGGGGTCGCCGTTGAGCGGATAGAAGTGGTCCCAGTTCAACGCGATGTCGACGCCGATGTCCTCCGCTTCGGTCACCGCCCGGCGGATGTCGCCGTAGGCGGCATGCTGCTGCTGGAGCTGGACCCCGATGCGGACTGCTCGATCACTCATGCGATAGACCGTATCCATCCGCGTCGTCGGCCCAATGGAGGCCCGCCACGGCGTGCGATATGCTCGAACAAGCATTCGATTGACTTCCGGGAGGAACGATGAGCGACACCACTGGGCAGCCGGCCAACGTCGAGCACAACCCCGAGCGGGACCCCAAGGACTGGGTCACCGGCGACGAGCCGTCCACGGGGCCACAGGAGTCCTACCTGCACACGCTGGCCAGCGAGGCCGGCCAGGAGGTCCCCACCGGGCTGACCAAGGCCCAGGCCAGCGAGGAGATCGAGCGCCTGCAGGCCGAGACCGGTCGAGGTCGCTGACCGCCTGAGGCGATGGCGCGACGCGTCGATCCGGTGCCCGTCCTCCGGTCGGTGCGCCGGATGCTGGCGCGCGCCCAGCGACGGCGACGGACAGCGACGTCCACCGACGAACTCGGCGCCTCGACGTTGGCAACGGACCGGCGGGCCGGTCGTCCCGGGCCACGCCTCGAGTCGGCGCAACTTCCGCCCGGCCTTCATCGCCAGCCCGACGCCGTCAGTTGTGGGCCGTCGAGCGCGGTCATGGCCGAGCATCTGCTTGCCGGCGGGGAGATTACCGACGACTTCGCCGAGCGGGTATCGGCCAGGCATCGGCGAACCAACCGGTGGCGCGACCCCGGTGGGCAGTGGCAGCTGCCGTGGCCGCGCGCGCTCGGCACGCAGCCATGGGCGCTGGCCCGGGAGCTGAGCCGGCCAGGTATCCGGTACCGGGTCCGGTTCGACGATCCCTCTGCTCGCACCCGCGACCTGGACGAGATCGTCGCGGCCGTGCGCAGGGGGCGCCCTGTAGTTCTATACATCGGCAACGCGCTGGCGCCGCGACACGTCGTTCTCGTCTTCGCCGTCACGCCGGGCGCGGCGGCACTGCGGGTGTATGACCCCGCGACCGGAGGTGAGGTACAGGTCGCCCGCCGGCCTTATGAGGCCGGTCAGTTGCGCGTGGCCGGATGGAACGAGCCGTGGCTGGCCGTCCTGCCGTACTGAGTTCGATCGATCGGCGGTGAATCAGGTGCCTTGGGAACGTCGTGATCTTGCTGCCATACTCGCGCCACCACTTCCACGCGTAGGGGAACCATGGGCGAGCCGACTCCGCATCACCCACCACCGCCTGGCTTCGGCGGACCCCAAGGTGCACCGCAACCGTCCGGGCCGTCCAGGCCGACCTACCCTCCTCCCGCCGCGTACGGCGCGCCGCTGCCGACCATTCGGCCGGGGACCGTTGGGCACGCCTCGCGGGATCGGGATCTCCGTCGTCCTGGCCATAATCATCCTCGGCATCTACACCTACGTCTGGACGTGGAAGACGCACGACGAGATCAAGCGGCATTCGGGCATCGGCGTGGGCGGTGCGGTGGGGTTCCTGCTCTACCTCGTGGTGTCCCCGGTCACCTTCTTCGTGCTGGCCAGCGAGGTACGGCAGGGACAGCTCAACGACTACTGGCGCTCGCTCGGCGCGCGCAGCTGACCCAGGGCCGTCCGCGCCGGACGACG
>JBDUAD010000124.1:0-7104 GCA_040004775.1 bacterium
TCGCCCTCGACCCCGCAGTTCCACGACCGGTTGTGGCTCTCGCCGTCGTTGTTGTTCTCGCCGTTGGCCTCGTTGTGTTTCTCGTTGTAGGAGACGAGGTCGCGCAGGGTGAATCCGTCGTGACAGGTGACGAAGTTGATGCTCGCCACCGGCCGGCGGCCCGAGTGCGCGTAGAGGTCGGCCGATCCCGTCAACCGGGAGGCGAACTCACCGAGGGTGGCCGCCTCCCCGCGCCAGAAGTCGCGCACCGTGTCGCGGTACTTACCGTTCCACTCCGTCCACTGGGGCGGGAAATTACCCACCTGGTAGCCGCCCGGCCCGACGTCCCACGGCTCGGCGATCAGCTTCACCTGGCTCACCGTCGGGTCCTGCTGCACGAGTTCGAAGAAGCTCGACAGCCGGTCGACGTCGTAGAACTCGCGGGCCAACGTCGCGGCCAGGTCGAAGCGGAAGCCGTCGACGTGCATTTCGATCACCCAGTACCGCAGCGAGTCCATGATCAGCTGCAGCGCGTGCGGGTGCCGCACGTTCAGGCTGTTACCGGTGCCGGTGTAGTCGGTGTAGTAGCGCGGGTCCTGCTCGCTGAGCCGGTAGTAGGCGGCGTTGTCGATGCCGCGCATGCACACCGTCGGCCCCATGTGATTGCCCTCGGCGGTGTGGTTGTAGACCACGTCGAGGATGACCTCGATGTCGGCATCGTGCAGGGCGCGGACCATCGACTTGAACTCCTGGACCTGCGCGCCCGGCGCACCGGAGGAGCTGTACTTGTGGTCGGGCGCGAGGAAACCGATCGTGTTGTAGCCCCAGTAGTTCGACAAACCCTTGTCGATGAGCGTCGAGTCGTTGGCGAAGTGGTGCACCGGCATGAGCTCGATCGCGGTCACGCCGAGCGCCGTCAAGTGGTCGATCATCGCCGGGTGGGCGATGCCGGCGTACGTGCCGCGGATCTCCTCGGGGATGCCGGGGTGCGACTCGGTCAGGCCCTTGACGTGGGCCTCATAGATCACGCTGTCCGCGTACTGGCGGCGCGGCGGTCGATCGGTGCCCCAGTCGAAGAACGGGCTGATCACCACTGACTTCGGCATGGACAGCACCGAGTCGTCGTCGTTGCGGCTGTCGGGGTCACCGAAGTTGTAGCTGAACAGCGACTGGTCCCAGCGGAACGAGCCCTCGATCGCCTTGGCGTACGGGTCGAGCAGCAGCTTGTTGGAGTTGCACCGCAGTCCCTTGCGCGGATCCCACGGCCCGTGCACGCGGTACCCGTACAGCTGGCCCTGCTGGATGTTGGGCAGGAAGCAGTGCCAGACGTAGCCGTCCATTTCCGGCAACGTGATGCAGGTCTCGGTGCCGTCGGCGTCGAACAGGCACAGTTCCACCTTCTCGGCCACCTCGGAGAACAGCGCGAAGTTGGTGCCCGAGCCGTCGAACGTGGCTCCGAGGGGATACGGGGTACCCGGCCAGATCTGCATGCCCGCCACACTGCCAGATCCGGGTTACGGCTCCGTTCCTCGCGCTTCGGTGCGAAAGCGCAGCGTGACCATTACGGCGGTCGCGAGCAGCGCGCAGGCGGTGGCGGCCGCACTGAGGGTCAGGAATCGGCCGGCGGACACCGTGACCGAGATGGCGCGGTCGGCCGTGTCGTTGAGGACGAGGTAGCGGGTGGCGCGGGCCGCGGCCACCTGTCGGCGATGGACCAGTTCGGCCGCGGTGACCGTGCTGGCGATCAGCTGAGCGCTCACCCCGACGACGGCGAGCCACGGGATGCGATCCACCCGTCGGCGCCACCAGCCGGTGCCGACCGCGGCCAGGGTGAGGGCCATTGCCGCGGCGGCCAGGGTCTGGGCGACGCCGAGCGCCGGGCCGTCGTCCGGGCCGAGGGCGCTGCCGCCGGCCAGGCGGTCGAGATACCCCGGAGTGATCGCCAGCGTCGCGCCGGAGGCCGTCGCGGTGGAATCGGGGGCCGACGGCCGAGCGCGGTCGGCGGCGGCGGTTGAGCGGTTGACCCGTCCCCACGCGTCGGTGCGCTCGGTCACGACCGACGTGAGCGCCGACTGTGGCGGCGCGAGCGTGGTCGAGTGGGTGGTGCGCCGGCTCACCTCGCTGCCGAGCGCGGCGACGGACAGGACCAGCGCGGCCAACAGCAGGCCCGCGGCGACGACGTCGCCGTACCGCACGGGCCGGGCTGCACCGTGGCGCCCGGTGACCACCACGTCGGGCGGTGGTGAGCCGTCCGGGGGCGAATCGTCCGGGAGCGAAGTCGGGACGTCGTCATCGGCGGGGGAGGTGACATCGGCGTAAAAGGTGACATCGGCGACGTCGAGCAGCTCGGGCCCCGCCATGTCATCGGCCATGTCGACCCTTCGCCGCTTCCGAAAGGTCACTGTGCCAGAAGGCCGGCGGATGGTCGCCGACGACGCCGACCTGATCGGGCTCGGGCTGAAGGTTGGCCCCGCAGCAGTGGACCGCTCGGCGCGTCGCGCTGCTGCGCGGCCGACGTCGGCCCGGCTAGGTGGGTGACGGCGTTAGCATGAGGTGGTCCAGCAACGACAGGGGAGCGCTTCGGCGCTGAGAGTGCGAGCGATCGCAGACCCTCGAACCTGATCCGGGTCATGCCGGTGCAGGAAGTCGGGAACTCACGTCGGGCTCGTCCCGATGACCCCGTTCGCCGTTACCGTCGAACGGAAGGCAGCACCATGTTCGGTACGAGCAATTCCCGTTCCACCGCAGACGCCACCGCCGGAATCACCGCGGACTCCGCCGCCCGCCCGGTCGGGCCGGCTGATGCCGGCTCGCGTCCGGGCAGCCGGTGGCGCACCGTTGACATCGTCGTCGTCGCGGTCATCGCCGCGGTCTTCGGCGTCGTCTACTGGGCCTTCGGCCTTTTGCACATCAGCACCTGGCTCGGCGTGGCCGCTCCGCTGGCCGGCTTCACCAACGCCCTGTTCCTGATCGCCGGGCCGCTGGCCGCGCTGATCGTGCGCCGGCCGGGCGCGGCGCTGGCCGGAGAGCTGCTGGCCGCGATTTTCGAGGCGCTGGTCAGCGTCACCTGGTCGGGCACGTCGATCGTCGTCTACGGCGTGCTCGAGGGATTGGGCGCGGAGCTGGTCTTCCTGCTCCTTCGCTACCGGCGGTGGAACCTTGCCGCTGCCCTCGGCGCCGGAGCGCTGGCCGGGGTGGCGATGGTGACGCTCGACCTCTGGATCTACGACTACTACCCGACCTTCTCCGCCGGTGACCAGGCGCTGTACGTCGCCGCCGGCGTCCTCGGCGGCGTGGTGATCGCCGGGGGTCTGGGCTGGGGCCTCGTTCGCGCCCTGGCCGCCACCGGCGTGCTCAGCCCGTTCGCGGCCGGCCGTGAGCAGACGTTGGTGTGAGGTGCCGATCGGTGTGAGCGGTCGCCGGCGGCCGGCGGCCGTCACGGCGCAGGGGTGGGGCTGGCGCCACGCCGGTCGGCGAGCCTGGGCCGTAGCCGGACTGGACCTGGCCATCGAAGCCGGGGAGCGCGTCCTGTTGCTGGGCGCGTCCGGCTCGGGCAAGTCCACGCTTCTCGCCGGCCTGGCCGGACTACTGCACGGCCAGGACAGCGGTGAGGCCGCCGGGCGGTTGACCATCGACGGCGTGGCTCCGTCCGAGGCCCGCGACCGCACTGGGCTGCTGCTGCAGGACCCCGAGGCCCAGCTGGTGATGGCCCGGGCCGGCGACGACGTGGCCTTCGGCCCGGAGAACCACGGCGTGGCTCGGCCGGAGATCTGGCGGCGGGTCGAGGAGGCGCTGGCCGTGGTCGGCTTCCCGTATCCGCGGGACCGGGCCACCGCGGCGCTGTCCGGCGGGGAGAAGCAACGGCTGGCCCTGGCCGGTGTGCTGGCCAGTCGGCCGGGCCTGCTGCTGCTCGACGAGCCGACGGCCAACCTTGATCCGGCCGCCGCGGCCCAGGTGCGAGCCGCCGTCGGCGACGCCCTGGCCGCGTCGGGAGCCACTCTGGTGCTGGTCGAGCACCGGGTGGCCGAGTGGCTGCCCCTGATCGACCGGGTGGTGGTCCTCGGCGAAGGAACCGCCGTACTGGCCGATGGGCCACCCGGGCGGGTCTTCGCCGCCGCGGCGGCCGGCTCGCTGCGGGCGGCCGGCGTATGGCCGCCCGACCGGATACCGGTGCGGCGGACCGCTCGGGCGCCGGCCGGCGGCCGAGAACGCCTCGTCGCACGGGGACTCAGCGCGACGTACCGTGGCGCGCCCGTGCCCGCGGTCAGGTCGGCCGGCCTCACGTTGCCGGCCGGGACGGCCACGGCCGTGGTCGGGCCCAGCGGCTCGGGCAAGTCAACCCTGGCCCTGATGGCCGCAGGGCTCCTGCGTCCTGGGGCGGGGTGGGTGGTGGCCACCGACCAGCCCGACCGGCCGCTGCACCGGCGCCGGCCGTCGTCACTGGCCCGCGCGGTCGGCACCGTCTTCCAGAACCCCGAGCACCAGTTCATCACCCCGACCGTTCGCCGGGAGCTGCTGCTGGCTCCCCGCCGGCTGGGCTGGCCGACCGAACGCGCGCAGGGCCGGGCCGACGAGCTGCTCGACCGCCTCGGGCTCACCACCCTGGCCGAGGCGAATCCGTTCACGCTGTCGGGCGGGCAGAAGCGGCGGTTGTCGGTGGCGACGGCCCTGTCGGTGGCCGCTCCGGTGCTGGTTCTCGACGAACCGACGTTCGGGCAGGACGCGCGGACGTGGGACGAGCTCGCCGACCTGCTGGCCGGTGTGCGCGACGAGGGAGGGGCGCTGCTCATCGTCAGCCACGACGAGGCCTTCGTCGCCGCGGTGGCCGACCGCACCTTCGTCATGACCGCCGGACGCTTGACGAGCCTGCAGCCGGAGCCCGAGCCGAGCGCGGCGGTGGTCCGGTGACATTGCTCCTGGCCGCGCCGGATCCGAACACGGTCGCGGCCCGGCTGAACCCGGTCAGCAAGCTGACCGCGCTGGCGGTCGTCAGCGTGCCGCTGCTGATCAGCCGTGACGCGACCACCAGCGGGCTGCTGGTCGGGATCGAGCTGGTGGCCCTGCCGATGCTCGGAATCGGTCCCCGGCTGCTCCGCCAGGCCTGGCCGCTGGCCCTGGGCCTGGGCACGCTGTGGGCGGCCAACTTCCTGGCCAGCGGCAGCGTCACCGGCCTGCTTCCGGTGTCACTGCGGCTGCTGGCCCTCGGTCTGCCCGGACTGCTGCTGGTCGCCTCCACCGATCCCACCGACCTGGCCGACGCCCTGGTGCAGAAGTGGCGGGCCCCGGCCCGGGTGGCCTACGGCGCGCTGGCCGCGTTCCGGCTCATTCCGTTGCTGGCGGCCGAGCTGCTCACTCTGCGCCGCGCCCGCCGGGCCCGGGGAATCGGGCTGGGCCGCACACCCGTGGGCTGGGCGCGCACCGCCACCGGCCTGCTGTTCGCCCTCCTGGTCCAGGCGTTGCGGCGAGCGGTCCGTCTGGCCGCGGCGATGGACGCCCGCGGCTTCGACGCGACGGGGCCGCGGACCTTCGCCCGGCCGTCGGTGCTGCATCCGGGGGACTGGGCGTTCGTCGCCGCCACGGTGCTGCTGGTGGCCGCGGTGGTGGCGACGTCCGTGCTCACCGGGCAGTGGCGCTTCCTGCTGGCCTGAGACCGGGACGGCGGGGACCGGAATCTGTCGGACCCGGCTCGTACCGTGGTGGCATGCGGGTGCACAGCGACATCGTCCCGAGTTCGGGCACGTTCCAGGTCATCGCCGACTTCGAGCCGTCCGGGGACCAGCCGGCGGCCATCGACGCGCTGGAGAAGCGCATCCGCAACGGCGAGAAGGACTCGGTGCTGCTCGGCGCCACCGGCACCGGCAAATCGGCCACCGCGGCCTGGCTGATCGAGCGGGTCCAACGGCCGACCCTGGTCATGGCCCCGAACAAGACCCTGGCTGCCCAGCTGGCCAACGAGCTGCGCGAGATGCTGCCGAACAACGCGGTTGAGTACTTCGTCAGCTACTACGACTACTACCAGCCCGAGGCCTACGTTCCCCAGACCGACACCTACATCGAGAAGGACTCCTCGGTCAACGATGAGGTGGAGCGTCTACGGCACTCGGCGACGATGTCGCTGCTGACCCGGCGCGACGTCATCGTCGTCGCCACCGTCTCCTGCATCTACGGCCTCGGCACGCCGCAGGAGTACGTCGACCGCTCCGTGCGGCTGCGGTTGGGGCAGCGCATCGAGCGCGACGACATTCTGCGCCACCTGGTCGGCGTCCAGTACAGCCGCAACGACCTGTCCTTCGTGCGGGGGACCTTCCGCGCCCGCGGCGACACGGTGGAGATCTTTCCGGTGTACGAGGAGCTGGCCATCCGGGTCGAGATGTTCGGCGACGAGATCGAGCGCCTGTACTACCTGCATCCCCTCACCGGCGAGGTCGTGCGCGAGGTGGACGAGGTATTCGTCTTCCCGGCCACCCACTATGCCGCCGGGCCGGAGCGGATGGAACGGGCCATCGCCGGCATCGAGAAGGAGCTGGCCGAGCGGCTGGCGGAGCTGGAACGGCAGAACAAGCTGCTCGAGGCCCAGCGCCTGCGCATGCGCACGACCTACGACATCGAGATGATGCGGCAGGTCGGCTTCTGCTCCGGCATCGAGAACTACTCGCTGCACATCGACGGCCGTCGCCCGGGCAGCGCGCCCAACTGTCTGCTCGACTACTTCCCCGAGGACTACCTGCTCATCATCGACGAGTCCCACGTGACCGTGCCCCAGACCGGCGGCATGTACGAAGGTGACATGTCGCGCAAGCGCACCCTGGTCGACCACGGGTTCCGCCTGCCCAGTGCCATGGACAACCGGCCCCTGAAGTTCGAGGAGTTCGTGGATCGGATCGGCCAGACCGTGTACCTGTCGGCCACGCCGGCCGGCTACGAGCTCGGCCGGGTCAAGGGCGACGTCGTCGAGCAGGTCATCCGCCCGACCGGCCTCGTCGACCCACAGGTGATCGTGAAGTCGACGAAGGGCCAGATCGACGACCTCGTCCACGAGATCCGCCTGCGGGCCGAGCGCAACGAGCGGGTGCTGGTCACCACGCTGACCAAGAAGATGGCCGAGGACCTCACCGACTACCTGCT
>JBDUAD010000125.1:0-7089 GCA_040004775.1 bacterium
GAACATCGACGGCAGCAGCTCGGCGTAGTCGACCTCGGCGCTGTGCACCGAGTCCATGTCGCCGCCGGGGCAGGTGTGGATGCCGATGTCGACCCGCTCCTCGGGCGTGAAGCGGTCCAGCACCCGGTTGTTGAGGTCGATGAAGGTCTGCAGAAGGTTCTCGTTGGTCCACGGATTGCGGGCGTCCTTCTTGCCCGCGAGACGCCCCTCGGTGAAGTCGACCGACACCCGGATGGCGCCGGCCGCGAAGGCCTTGCGGATGTCCTTCTCAGCCTCGTCGCACAGGTCGTCCAGGAACTGCTCGCGGGTGTAGCCCTCCAGCTCCTCCTTCAACGGATAGAGCAGGTAGAGCATCGACGGGGCGATGACGGCCTGCTTCATCGGCTTGGTGGCGTACGGCTTGCTCTGCTCGAACAGGTCGGCGGCATAGGTCTTGTAGCGGAACGGCCCGCCCGTCAGCCGGGGCAGCTGGCGGTGGTGACCGTCATCGAAGATCGCGAAGTACTGCCCGTCCCCCGCGAGATTGTCCGCGAGGCCGGTGCCGGCCAGGGTGTCGGCCAGCGGATAGGTCGCAAAGCTCGAGGCCCGCTGCTCGCCGTCGGACACGATCGGGGTGCCGGTCGCCTCCATCCGCTCGACCGAGTCCTTGGCCGCGGCGTCCTGCTCGGCGCCAAGCTGCTCCTTGGTGATCTCGCCCCTGTCGTAGGCGGCGATCGCGCGCTGCAGGGTCATAGGCCGCGGCAGCGACCCGACGTTCTCTGTCGGGATGGGCATGGAGTATGTCCCTTCGTTGGCCGGAGCGGGCCCTACGACCGCAGCCCACGGGCGGACCTTAACCCGTCCCAAGGCCGGGGCACCCAGTTGGGTCAAACTTCCCCGGCCGCTATCAGCTGCCGCGTCTCGCCGGGTCCTACGAGCGTCCTGGTCCTTCGTCGCCGACGCCGGCCGCGACCCAGCCACCGGCAAACGCCGCCAGGTCAAGCGCGGCGGCTTCACCACAAAACGCGACGCCGAGGACGCGCTAGCTGAGCTCGTGGACTCCGCCGCGAAGGGCATGGTCACCGACGACGGCCGGCAGACGGTCGGCGTGTTCCTCGCCGAGCGGCTCGACGGTAAGCAGCGCAACGGTCTGCGCCCGACGACGCTGCAGTCTTACCGCCAGCACGTGCACGACTACCTCACCCCGCACATCGGCGCCGTTCGCCTCAAAGACCTCCGCCCCGGTCACGTGGAGGCGATGCTGGCCACGATCCAGCACCCCCGCAACGGGCGGCGCCCCCTGTCCCCGGCCTCGGTGCGCCGCGTCCACGCCACGCTGCGCTCAGCCCTCGCCACGGCGAAGCGGCGTCGGCTGGTGCCCTACAACGCGGCGGTGGACGTCGACCTACCCAGCGCGTCACGCCCGAAGGTCCACCCGTGGAGCGCCGAGGAACTCGGCCGGTTCTGGATCACGGGCTGGTGTTCGCCCGGGAGGACGGCAACCCGATCACCCCGGAGACGATCTCCGACCGGTTCGAGGCGCTCATCGGCGATGCCGGCCTGCGCCGTGTCCGCCTCCACGACCTGCGCCACGGCTGGGCGTCGCTGCTGCTCGCGTCCGGCACGGACGTCGCCCTCGTGTCCAAGATCCTCGGTCACTCATCCATCGGAGTCACCGTCGACACGTACGCCCACCTATTACCGGGGATCGGGAAGGCCGCCGCGGAAGCTGCGTCGGCGTTGGTCCCGCGGCACGGAACCGCCGGCAGACCCCTCGTGTGATCAATCGGTGACCAGTCAGCGAATCTCGCCGGTCGATTCCGGGCCACGAAATGACGAAGGCCCCGGATTCCGGGGCCTCGACGGAGCCGCCTCGGGGAATCGAACCCCGGACCTTCTCATTACGAGTGAGACGCTCTGCCGACTGAGCTAAGGCGGCGGACCCGGTCAGCCGGGACACGATCGGGGAGTCTAGCCCGTGGCGCGCTTCCTAACCGGCGGGCAGTGGGGCGGATCGCGCGTCCTGTGGACCCGACGTGGACGTCGTCGCACGGAGCAAGGCGCGCAGCTCGGCCACGTCGGTGCGCAGGCCGACGATCTCCAGCCGCAGGGACTCGTCGGCGTCCTCCTCCACCGCACGCACGTGTTCAATGAGCCAACTGGCGATGGTGGCGGTGACCGAGCCGATGAGCGCGATGCCGCACAGCATCAGGCCGACGGCTATCCACCGGCCCTCGGTCGTCACCGGATAGCGGTCGCCGTATCCGACCGTCGTCACGGTCGTCGTCGCCCACCAGAGCGCGTCGCCGAAGGTCTCGATCGATGCCCCACGTCGGCCGCGCTCGGCGTTCAACGCGGCCAACGCGGCAACCAGGATGACCACGGCCGCCGAGCTCACCACGTACAGGACCACCCGTCCGCGAAACGCGGCCGTCGCCCGGCGGTTCAGGACCCGCATGAGCACGACCAGGCGCAGGAGCCGCAGGGGTCGCAGGAGGGGCAGGACCAGCGTGGCGAGATCGAGCAGATGGGTACGCACGAATCGCGAGCGCTGCGTCGTCAGGATCAGCCGAGCGGCGTAGTCGACGGCGAAGGCGCCCGAGGCCAGGTACTCGGTGAGGCGGCAGGCACGACGGACGTGAGCGTCGAGATCGGTCTGGAGGATCGGCCACGCGTAGGCGCCGAGGAATAGCAGCGCGGCGATGCTCAGGGGCCATTCCGTGCGACGGTGCCAGGTGTCTTCGTCCATGGTCGAGTTCTACGCGCCCTCGTCATGGACGGCCTACTGCGAGCAGGCTCGGCGAGGATCTCGGACGAGATCGCGGGCGAGGTCAGGAAGAGGCGATGAGCACTGAGACGTTGGACAACGAACGCGCCGGGGACGCCCACACCGCGGCCGAGTTCGTCAGCGCCGATGTCGACGCCACCATGGCCACCATGACCGACGACCCGACGTCGACGGCGTGGTGTTCGGCAACGTCGAGGGCGCGGCCGAGGGCGGGTCAGCCTCATCGCCTCCAGACACGGGCGGATCGCCTTTGTCGGTAGCGATCACAGGGTGTTTACCCACCGCGAGCGGCTGGCCAGCTACCGCCGCGCCTTCGCGGCAGCCGGACCGGCCCGCCGTCCCCGGCGCCAGAAGACCTAATCTGGTTGAGCCGGTCGGAGCACACCCCGACGGCGATGACATTGCGCCGAATCCGTGCGCTGGCCGCAGCAGCCGATGACGGGGGTCTGGCGTGAGCGAGCGCAATGACCTGATCGCCGGGCGCTACCGGTTGCTCAAGCGCATCGGCGGCGGCGGCATGGGCGTGGTGTGGCGGGGGTGGGACGAGCGCCTGCGCCGGGTGGTCGCGGTCAAGGAGCTGCTGAACCAGCCCGGCCTCGATCCCGAGGAGGCGATGCAGGCCGCCGAACGGGCCCTACGCGAGGCGCAGATCACCGCGCGGCTGCATCATCCGCACGCGGTGTCGGTCTACGACGTCGTGGAGCACGACGGCCGGCCCTGCCTGATCATGGAGTACCTGCCGTCGCGCAGCCTGCAGGACCTGTTGAACGCCGGCACCGTGCTCACCGTCGACCAGACCGCAGTGCTGGGGTCACAGATAGCGGCAGCGCTGGTCGCCGCCCACCGGGCCGGGATCGTGCACCGCGACGTCAAGCCGGCCAACCTGCTCCTGGCCGACGACGGCAACGCCAAGATCACCGACTTCGGGATCGCCCGTGCGTTCGGCGACGCGACCATCACCCAGGTCGGCATGGTGACCGGCACGCCCGCCTATCTGGCGCCCGAGGTGGCGCGCGGTGCTCCGGCCGACTTTCGCTCCGACGTCTACTCCCTCGGCTCGACGCTGTACGCCGCCATCGAGGGCCACCCGCCGTTCGGCACGGACGGCAGCCCCATCGCCGTGCTGCACCGCGTGGCTTCCGGCCGGCCGACGGCGCCGACCCGCTGCGGCCGGCTCACGTCGCTGATCTCGGCGATGCTGCGCATCGATCCGCACGAACGCCCGACCATGGCTCAGGTGGAACGGGCGCTGACCCGGGCGATGGCCGGTGTCGCGCCGGCCGAGCCGGAACTGGTCGATCCGCGCCACACCACCCAGTCGATCACCCGGCCGGCTTTCGCCCCGGTTCCTCCGCCTCGCGTTCCCGATCCGGGGTCGCCTCCGGCCCGGTCCGGTCCGGCGGCGCGGCCGACGTCGCCGGCGGCGCCCGAACCGTCGCGACCGGCACCGCCAACTCCACCGGCCAACCCTCGGCCGGTCGTCGCGCGTCCGGCGGAGGCCGCGATTCCGGCCCCGGCCGACGATGCTGCGGAAACGCGCCTGGACCGTGAGCCGCCCGTCGCCGGTCCGCCGCCCGTGGCCGATCGGGCGCAGGACGGTTGGTCGGGCCGCCGGCGCAGTGTCGCTCTCCTGGTCGCGGCAATCTCGGTTCTGGTCATCGCCGGCACGTTGCTTCTGCTCCTGCGTCCCGGCGGAGGCAGCGGCGGTGCCAGTGGGGCCAGCGCCGGCGCGTCGTCGAGCGCGACTACGTCGGCCAGGACGTCGGCCGCGACCCGCACGACATCAGCCCGCAAGACCAGCCGGTCCACGTCGGCGGCTCCGAAGTCGACCCGGCCACCTTCGACGACGCCGTCGGCTACTCGGGCGTCCTCGACGCCGCGGCCAGCGCCGGCACCAAACGGATCGGCGGCCGAGCGGCAGGCGATCATCGACTACTACGCGCTGATGCCGGGCGACCTCGCGGACGCGTGGCCGCGGATGACGGCGGAGTACCAGCAGAACACGGCCCACGGCTTCGACGCCTACCGCGAGTTCTGGAGTCAGTTCGCACGGGTCAGCGCGACCAACGTGACGTCGGTGGGCGACGGGTCCGTGCGGGCGACGATCACCTACGTCTACAAGGACGGCCGGGTCGCAACTGAGTCAACGGTGTTCGACCTGGTTGAGGAAGGCGGCCAGCTCAAGATCGCGGCCTCCTCGACGTGAGCGCGCGTCACCCAAGGTCGAAGGCGTAGTAGTCCTCCGTAGTCATCGGCCGGAAGCCGAGCGAGGTGTACAGCCCGAGGGCGCGGTCGTTATCCACCTCGACCTCCAGCCCCACGCGCTCGGCGCCGCCCGCACGGGCCTGGCGGCACACGCGCCGCAGTACGTCGCGCCCGATGCCGCGGCCGCGCCAGCCCTCGTCGATGACGAACCCGTAGATCCCGGCCTGCGCTCCGTCGCGGGTGAGTCGCAGAGTGCCGACCACTGTGCCGTCGTGCTCGACCACCAGCGTCGGCTCGTCCGCCGGCGAGAGCGCTCCGGCGACGTCCCCGGCCGGGTGCCCGAACCCGATCTCCAACAACCGGCTTACGGCGTGGATGTCGGCCGGTCCGGCCGGGCGGATGCCGGCGGCGGGATCGGACGGGCCGTCGACGGGTTCATCCTCGAGTACGAGCGCGTGCTCGGAGTGATCGAGCCGGCCGCCGTGCCGAACCGCCAGGCGGGCGCCGGCCGCCGACCGGCGAGGAACCACCACCAGGACGTGCCCGTCGCCGTGCTCGCCGGCCAGCGCGAGCCCGGCGTCGAGTAGTGCGGTGCCGATGCCTCGGCCGCGGGTAGCTGGCCGGACCATGCCGGCCAGCTCGGCGGGAACCCCGAACGCGTAGCGCCCCAGGAAGCCGACCAGCTCGGTCCCGTCCCACCACAGCAGATCGTTGACCTCGCCGGCCGGCCGGGACCGCAACGACCCCCATTCGAGCTTGAGCCGTCCGCCATCGGCGGCGACGACCTGCCGCTCGAGCTCGGCGATCGCGCGCAAATGGTCGGCGGACAGGCCCTCAGCTCGGTGCAGCACCAATGCAGCCGATCACGGCGGTCAAGCGGCTAATCTCCCCGGATCCGTTTAGACGGTCCGCCGGACGGGACCGGTGTGAGGAGGGCCCGCCGTGACCGCCTACCGACCGATGGCCGCCGTCGTCGACATCGAGCGGCTGGTTCTGCGTCCCCGGAGGGTCACGACGCTCGAGGAGCCCGAGATCGCTTACGAGCTGTTCGGCCATGCCCACGGCCAGGGCTACGCGACCGAGGCGGCGGCTGCCGTGCTTGACGCGGCCGCCGCTACGGGACGGCGACGGATGTGGTCCACCGTCTGCACCTGGAACGCCGCATCGTTGCGGGTGCTCGACAAGCTCGGCTTCGAGCGGCACCCCGTCACCGAGGACGACCGCGGCGAGCTGATCTGGCTGACGCGGTCACTGCCCGGGCCGGACGAGCCCTAGCGCTGCTTCCCACCTGCGATGGCGGCTCCGTAACCCGGACGGCGACCAGCGCACGTGAGAAGCCCTCGGCACCCGGCGGCAACCCGCGGGCGGGCTGGCGGCAACCCGGCGCCGCGTGGCACAGGCGCTCAGCGCGCGCCGTCGAGGGTCACCACCGACTTGAGCACGGCCGGGTCGGTGCGGCCCATGCGCAGTGCATCCTCCGTCCGTTCCAGCGGCAGCTGCGCGCCGACGAGGGCATCGAGCGGAATCCGTCCGGACGCGGCCAAAGCAATTGCGGCGGGATAGGTGTTGGCGTAGCGGAAGGTGCCGGTGACGGTGAGCTCGCGGGTCTGGATGGCCTGCATCGGCACGCTCATCTGCGTCCCGGCGCCCATGCCGACCAGCACCGCGGTCCCGGCCGGCGCGAGGGCACCGATCGCGGCGTTGACGACCGGCTCCACGCCGGTGCACTCCAGCAGGACGTCGGCGTGGAAGGCGGCCAGGTCGCTGCCGGCCGGCAGAGCGACGTCCACCCCCAGTTCCTCGGCTTGGGCCAACCGGTCGGTGTTGACGTCGGTGACGGCCACCGCGGCCGCGCCGGAGGCCCGGGCGACGAGGGCGGCAAGGACGCCGATCGGCCCGGCGCCGGTGACCAGCACCCGCGATCCGGTGGTGATGCCGGCTTTGCGCCCGGCCCAGATGCCCACCGACAGCGGTTCGATCAGAGCGGCCGCGGCGTCACTGAGCTGGTCCGGCACCGGAACGGCGAAGTCGGCGTCGATGGTCACCAGGTCGGCCAGCGAGCCGTCGATCGGCGGGGTGGCGAAGAACCGCACGTCCGGGCAGAGGTTGTAGCGCCC
>JBDUAD010000044.1:0-23322 GCA_040004775.1 bacterium
ACGGAAACGTCCTCCGCCGGCCCGCCAACGCCGCAGCGTCGGCGGGCCGGTGCGTGGACGGCGCGCCGCGGACGCGGGGGGAGGGCCCGACTGGTGAGCACCGATCCCGCCACTCCACCGGTCGTGCAGCCGTCGAACCCGTCCCGCCGGTCGATCCTGGCCGGGGAGGCTGGCGGTCACCGCCCGCCCGGCGACGACCGGGTGCTGACCGTGCCGAACGTGATCAGTGCCGCCCGGCTGCTCGGCGTTCCGCTGTTCCTCTGGCTGCTGCTCGGTCCCCGCAACGACGTCCTGGCGATCGTGGTGCTGGCCGTCGCCGGGTTCTCCGACTGGGCCGACGGCGTGCTGGCCCGCCGCCTCGGCCAGTACAGCCGCCTCGGTGAGCTGCTCGACCCGTTGGCCGACCGCCTCTACATCCTGGCCATCCTGATCGGGCTCGTCCTGCGCGACGTCATCCCGCAGTGGCTGGCCGCGCTGATCATCGGCCGGGATCTCGTCCTCACCGGTGCCCTGCTGGCGCTGCGCCGCCGCGGTTTCGGACCGTTGACCGTGCACTATCTGGGCAAGGCAGCCACGTTCAACCTCCTCTACGCGTTCCCCTTCCTGCTCGTGGCCGACGGCGGGTCGACGGTGGCCGACATATGCCGGCCTCTCGCCTGGGCGTTCACAATCTGGGGGACGGGTCTGTACCTGTGGGCCGGTGGGCTGTACCTGGTCCACGCGCGCCGGGTGCTGCGCGACGACCGGCTCGGTCGGCTGGCCGCCGGCTCGCCGTCGGCGGCGCCGCACGGGCCCGGGGGCGCGAAGTGACCGGGCGCGAAGTGACCGGCCCGAGTGGTGGCGGTCCGACCAGGGCGAGCACCGGCGGCGCCGGCGGTGGTCCCGGACGGCGCGGATCCCTGCTCGAGTCACTGCTGGCTGATCCCCTCGACCCCGGCTACGCCGACGCGGCCCGTCGGCGCGCGAGAGAGTGGACCGGAAGCGATGGCACCGGTTCGACCGACCCCGGCCGCCCCGGAAAGTCCGACCCGGCCCGGACCGACCGCATCCTGGTCGCGGTGGGTGCGGCCCTGATCGGCCTGATCCTGGTGGTGGCATACCTGCACGCCACCCACTCGGCTCCGGTCGACGCCCGCACCCGAGCCGATCTGCGCGGGCGCGTGGCCGCCGCCGAACGAGAGGGCGACGACCTCGACCGGCAGGCGCAGAGCCTGGCCGCGAAGGCCGACGCACTGCGAGGGGCCGCGCTGGGCGGCGGCCCGGACGCTGCCGCCCTGACCCGGGCCGAGGCGGCCGCCGGCAGGGTGGCCGTGCGCGGTCCGGGCGTGCGGGTGGTACTGGGCAACCCGCTGCCGAGCGCGTCGACGTCGCCGACCGGGCGCCCGGGCAGCACGCCGATCGGCGCCGTGTCCGCACTCACCGACGTCGACGTGCGCGCCGTGGTGAACGAGCTGTGGCGGGACGGGGCAGAAGCGGTGGCGGTGAACGGTGTCCGCTTGCTGCCGACCAGCGCCATCCGCTTCGCCGGTGAGGCAGTCCTGGTCGACTTCCGTCCGATCACGTCGCCCTACCGCATTGAGGCCATCGGCGACTCCGACCGGTTGATCACCTCCTTCACCGACAGTCCGGTGGCGGGGCGCTACCGCACGCTGGCCTCGGCCGGCGGGTACGAGTTCACCTCCGGGCAGGTGTCCTCGTTGCGCCTGCCGGCCGGAGTGGCCGCACCCGTTCGCTACGCCCGGCGGCCGTCGACTTCCGCCCCGTCCAGCAGCGCACCGTCCAGCAGCGCACCGTCCAGCGGCGCACCGTCCAGCAGCGCACCGTCCACGTCCAGCCCGAGCCAGGCCGGCCCGTCGTGATCGCCGCCGTCGCCCTGGTGCTCGGGCTGATCATCGGCCTGATCCTGCGCCCGACCGTGCCCGGCGCGCTGGAGCCGTACCTGCCCATCGCGGTGGTCGCCGCGCTGGACGCGGTGTTCGGTGGCATTCGGGCGCGCCTCGACGGGATTTTCGATGCCAAGGTCTTCGTCGTCTCCTTCGTCTCCAACACCCTGGTCGCTGCGCTGATCGTCTTCCTGGGCGATAAATTGGGTGCCGGCAGCCAGCTCTCGACCGCCGTCGTCGTGGTCCTGGGCATCCGCATCTTCGGTAACGCCGCCGCCATCCGCCGCCACATCTTCCGGGCCTGACCGTGACCGACTCCTCAGAACTCAACCGCCCGGCGCGGCGCGACCGCCGGGCCTCGGCGCTCATCGGCGTACTCACCGCCCTGCTCGGCTTCGCCATCGCCGTCCAACTGCGCAGCGCGTCGACCGAGGACGCTTTGGCCGGCGCGCGGCAGGACGACCTGGTCCGCATCCTCGACGACCAGAACAGCCGGGCCACCCGGCTGCGGGCGCGGATCGCCGAGGAAGAGGCACTCCTGCAGCGTCTGACCGCGGCCGGCGGCGACCGGGCTGCGGCTGAGGAAGAGGCCCGCCGCCAGGCCGACGCGCTGGCCGTACTGACCGGCACGGTGGCGGTCACCGGACCGGGGGTGGAGGTGACGATCACCGATCCGCAGCGTCAGCTGCACGCCGAGGACCTGCTCGACGTCATCGAGGAGTTGCGCGGAGCGGGCGCGGAAGCAGTTCAGTTCGGCGGGGTACGGGTAACGACGTCGAGCTACTTCGCCGAGTCCGGCGATGCCGTCGCCCTAGACGGCGTGGTGCTGTCGCGCCCGTACACGGTGCTGGCCATCGGGGATCCGTCGACACTGGACACTGCGCTCAACATCCCCGGCGGGGTGGCTGCAGTGGCTCGCACCGCCGGCGGTGACGCCACCGTGCGGCAGCGGTCGCGGGTCGACATCACCGCGGTGGGCACGCTGCACGAGTACCGCTACGCCGTTCCGGTATCGCGTTGAACGCACGGTGCGGACGCGGCCGTGGCGCGGACGAACTCGGCGACCGAGCGGTGCCGGATCGGCGGTGAAGGCAACCGGTATGGTCGCCCGCTATGAGCGACACCGCGGTTCCGGGCGACCTGCACTACACCGCCGAGCACGAGTGGGCTCGCCTGGCCGACGGCGCCGACGGCCGGCCGGTGGTGCGGGTCGGCATCACTGCCTACGCGCAGTCCTCCCTCGGCGACATCGTCTTCGTGCAGCTGCCCGAGGTGGGTACCACGGTGACCGAGGGTGAGGCGCTCGGCGAGGTCGAGTCGACCAAGAGCGTGTCCGACCTGTACGCGCCGGTGACCGGTGAGGTGACGGCCCGCAACGACGCGGTGGAGAGCAGTCCCGACCTGGCCAACAGCGACCCGTACGGAGCCGGCTGGCTGCTCGAAATCTCGATTGCCGATGCTGCTGCGTACGACGGGCTGCTCGACGCCGAGGCCTACCAGTCCTTGATCGCCGGATGACACGCGCGGAGCGTCGCGTCGATTGACCCTCGCGCGCGGGCGCAACTACTCTCGGCGCACCCCCATCACTGGATGCCGCACCACACTCCGCCCGTCCCGCACGGCCCGGCCGACAACCGGTCGGGGTCCGCTCCATCGCAGCGCACCGACCGGCACCATCCGTGACGAACAGCAGACTGGGCTTGAGGGGAGGCGGCACCGCATGTTCTGCACTACATGTGGCGCGCAGAACCCGTCCGACAGCCGGTTCTGCGCGTCGTGCGGGGCGTCGTTGACACCGCCCGGAAGTGCACCTCGTCGGCGCTCGAGCGACACAACGTCGATCTTCCGGCCGGGGGCCGGTGCGGGCGAGGCCGATGCCGACTTCTCCCCGGATGCCCACCAGGGTGCTATCGACTCCCTGCCCGACGGCTCGGCGCTGCTCGTCGTCAAGCGCGGCCCCAACGCCGGTAGCCGGTTTCTGCTCGACCGCGACCTCACCACCGCCGGACGTCATCCGGACAGCGACATCTTCCTCGACGACGTCACCGTATCCCGCCGCCACGTGGAGTTCCGGCGGGAGTCCAACGGCTTCTCCGTGCACGACGTCGGCAGCCTCAACGGCACCTACCTCAACCGCGAGCGCATCGACACCGCACTGCTAGCCGGTGGCGACGAGGTTCAGATCGGCAAGTTCCGCCTGGTCTTCCTGACTGCTCCCACCGGCGACGCGGTCACGCCCGACGACGTCTCGAGCGCCCCGGCTCCATGAGTGCGATCGATGCAGCTCCATGGCGGTGACCGACCCGGCCGCGCGCGGAACCTTTCCGATCGGTGAAGTGCTTCTACAACTGCGCGACGACTTCCCGGACATCACGATCAGCAAGATCCGCTTCCTCGAGGCCGAAGGCCTGATCGAGCCTGAGCGCAAGCCGTCGGGGTATCGGATGTTCGCCCCCAGCGACGTCAACCGGCTGCGCTACGTGCTGACCCAGCAACGCGATCACTACCTTCCGCTGCGGGTGATCAAGGAGCAGCTGGCCGCCTTGGACCGGGGTCGACGGCCGGCCGGACCGGGCCGGCTGCCGCGCGCCGCCCGCCTCGTGCTGGGCGACGCGCCGGACCCCGACGACTTCCGCCTCGACCCGGCTCAGCTGCGGCTCAGCGCCGAGCAGCTCTGCCACGCCACCGGCCTGCGGGAGGATCAGCTGGCCGAGCTCGAGGAGTTCGGGTTGATCACGGTCGGGCCGGCCGGGCGTTACGGCGACGACGCGCTGGCTATCGCACAGGTGGTGGCCGAGATGGCCCGTTTCGGACTGGAAGGTCGTCATCTGCGGGCCTACCGCAGCGCGGCCGACCGCGAGGTCGGGCTGTTCACCCAGGTCGTCGGCTCAGTGGCCAAGCAGCGCAATACCGAGGCCCGGGCCCGTGCCCAGGACACCGTGCGGGAGCTGGCTGCGCTGTCCGTGCAGCTGCACGCCGCACTGGTGCGGGCCGGCCTGCGCGATCTCACCGGCGGGCACTGAGGAACTCACCGGCAAGCACTGAACGTGTAGCGTCGAAGGCAGTCCAAGCGCGAGTGAGGGAGCCTTCGATGCAGCCGGTCCACGTCGTCGGCGTGCGGGTCGAGCTGCCCGCTAATCAGCCCGTGGTGCTGCTCAAGGAGACCGAGGGGACTCGGTATCTGCCCATCTGGATCGGCGCGGTCGAGGCCTCGGCCATCGCGTTTCACCAGCAGGGCGTGCAGTCGGCTCGCCCGTTGACTCACGACCTCCTGCGCGACGTGGTGTCCGCGTTGCGGGCGTCGCTGTCGGAGGTACGCATCACCGAGTTGCGCGACGACACCTTTTTCGCCGAACTGGTCTTCGCCGACGGAACCAGCGTCAGCGCCCGTCCCTCCGACGCGATCGCCCTCGCCCTGCGCACCGAGTCGGCGATCTTCGCCGACGACACGGTCCTGGCCAGCGCCGGCATCGTCATCGACGAGAACGACAGCGAGGACGGGGAGACGACCGGCGCGCTGGGCGAGACCGGGCCGGCCTCCGAGCGCGAGGTGGAGGAGTTCCGCGAGTTCCTCGACACCATCTCGCCCGAGGATTTTGCCGGCGGCACCGACACCGAGCCGGGTCGGTAGCCGACAATCGCTGCTGAGAGCGCAGTGGCGACCGTCGAGCTCTTGTCGAGAGTCCGACCGTCCATCTCGATCTCTACATGAGAGTTACTTTTCGCCTCGACGTCCGCGCGCCGCGTTGACCCGCCCGCCGCAGGCTCCTACGGTCGAATGACGCCGATGGGATTCGGCCGCTGACCGGGCCGCGCGACCCGGACGGTGGGAACCACATCGGCGCCGACGAAGCGAGGACGACGTGGACGACGAGCACGACCAGACCCCGCAGCAGCAGGCGCTGTTCGCCGCACCATCCCTCGGCACGGACGACTTCATCGGCTACCGCGGCCCGACCGCGTGCCAGGCCGCGGGCATCACCTACCGCCAGCTCGACTACTGGGCGCGCACGGAGCTGGTCGCTCCGTCGGTGCGCTCGGCCGCCGGCTCGGGCAGCCAGCGGCTGTATTCGTTCAAGGACATCCTGGTACTCAAAGTGGTCAAGCGGCTGCTCGACACCGGTGTCTCCCTGCAGAACATCCGGCTGGCGGTACATACGCTGCGGGCGCGCGGCGTAGAGGACCTGGCCCGCATCACGTTGTTCTCCGACGGAACGACGGTGTACGAGTGCACGTCGGCCGAGGAGGTCGTGGACCTGCTGCGCGGCGGCCAGGGCGTCTTCGGCATCGCGGTCAGCGGCGCGCTGCGCGAACTGGCCGGCTCCCTGGCCGACTTCCCGGGCGAGCGAGCCGACTCGGGCGAGACGCCGGCCGAGGCCGCGGCTGTCCTGGCCGGTGACGAGCTGTCCCAGCGCCGCCACCGCCGCACCGCCGCCGGCTGACCGGCTTCAGATCAGGCCGGCCGCTCGGTCTTGGACCTGGCCGACCGGTGGAAGGTGTCCGACCGCCGCCGCCGCCTCCACGGGGTCTTCGAAGCCTGTCGGAGGCCACCTGACGTTGTGCGACTGCGGGTCGGTGCACGCCCAGACATCGGTCCACGGCCGTCCAAGCCGGGTCCTCCTCCCCAGCGCCGCGGGCCGCGCTGGTAACCTGAAGTCGGCTGCACATCCCGCGTGGGAGAGTCCGCCGCTGCCCTTCAAAGAAGGGCGACGTCGGCGCCGAAGGGGCAACTTCCCCGTCAACCTCTCAGGCCGAAGGACCACACGGGTGAGGCCACTCTGGAGGACGCGTCCGACAGAGGGGGACGGTAGGCCGGCCCGCCGGTCCACCGGCGCACTGCTGTGCCCCTCGCTGATCGCCCGACCGCCGTCCCAGGAGTCTTGGTGACCCAGACCGACCGCCGCCCCACTCTGTCCGCGCTCGCGTCGACCGACTCGTTCCCACGTCGCCATATCGGCGTGCACGACCCAGACGACCAGCGCCGCATGCTCCACGTCCTCGGCTCCGAGGGCCTGGCGGATCTCCTCGACGCCGCGGTTCCGTCGGCCATCCGGGAACGTCTGGAGTTGGTCCTACCCCCGGCGGCATCGGAGGCGGCCGTGGCCGCGGAGCTGCGGGCGCTGGCCGGGCGCAACCGCGTGCTGACATCGATGATCGGGCTGGGCTACTACGACACGGTGACGCCCGCGGTCATCCGGCGCAACGTGCTGGAGAACCCGGCCTGGTACACCGCGTACACCCCGTACCAGCCGGAGATCAGTCAAGGCCGGCTCGAGGCACTGCTGAACTTCCAGACCATGGTCGAGGACCTGACCGGACTGCCGGTGGCCGGAGCATCCATGCTCGACGAGGCCACCGCCGCGGCCGAGGCCATGACCCTGGCCCACCGGGCGTCGAAGGCGGCGCGGGCCGGCGCCACGGTGTTCGTGGTCGACCGTGACGTCCTGCCTCAGACCTTGGACGTAGTGCGGACCCGCGCCGTGCCGCTCGGCCTGCACGTCCTCGAGCACGACATGGACCAGCCGCTGCCGGACGGTGACATCTTCGGCGTGCTGGTGCAGTATCCCGGCGCGTCCGGGACGGTGCGCGACCTGGCCGGCGTCATCGCGGCGGCGCACGATCGGGATGCTCTGGTCGCGGTAGCGGCCGACCTGCTGGCTCTGACCGTCATCACCGCGCCCGGTGAGCTCGGCGCCGACATCGCGGTCGGCACCACGCAGCGCTTCGGCGTACCACTGGGCTTCGGCGGACCGCACGCGGGATACCTGTCCACGCGCGCCGGGCTGGAGCGCCAGCTGCCGGGTCGCCTGGTCGGGGTGTCGATTGACGCCACCGGTCGCCCGGCTTACCGCTTGGCCCTGCAGACCCGCGAGCAGCACATCCGCCGGGAGAAGGCGACCAGCAACATCTGCACGGCGCAGGTCCTGCTGGCGGTGATGGCCAGCATGTACGCGGTTTACCACGGTGCCGACGGGTTGCGCTCGATCGCCGAACGCGTGCACCGGCTGGCCGCGGTCCTGGCCGCTGGCCTGCGCGAGGGCGGGGTCGACGTCGTCGAGCAGCCGTTTTTCGACACCCTTCAGGTCAACGTGCCGGGACGGGCAGACGCGGTCCTGGACGCCGCCCTGAGTGCGGACATCGCGCTACGCCGGGTGGACGCCGACACCCTCGGCATCTCGGTCGACGAGGTCAGCACGACCGCCGACCTGGTCGCCGTGGCCGGCGCCTTCGGCCTGCGCTGGGACGAGGACGACGTGCTCCGTCTGGACGACGTCGTGGCCGCTTCGGCCGATCCGCTCGATGCCTTCGCCCGGACCTCGCCCTACCTGTCCCACCCGGTCTTCACCCGGTACCGCTCGGAGACGGCGATGCTGCGCTACCTGCGGTCCCTGGCCGACAAGGACTACGCGCTGGATCGGGGCATGATTCCGCTCGGGTCGTGCACGATGAAGCTCAACGGAACCACCGAGATGGAGCCGGTGACACTGCCCGGCTTCAGCCGAATGCATCCCTTCGCGCCGGCCGGCACGTTCGACGGCTACCGCCAGATGTTTCGCGACCTGCAGACCTGGCTGGCCGAGATCACCGGTTACGACGCCATCTCCTTGCAGCCGAACGCCGGCGCGCAGGGCGAGTACGCGGGGCTGCTGGCCATCTCGGCCTACCACGCGTCGCGCGGCGAGAGCCACCGCCGGATCTGCCTCATCCCCGCCTCGGCCCACGGCACCAACGCGGCCAGTGCGGTGCTGGCCGGCCTGAAGGTCGTCGTCGTCAAGACCGGCGGTGAGCAGGGCGAGATCGACCTGGCCGACCTGCGGGCCAAGATCGCCGAGCACGCCGACGAGCTGGCCGCGGTGATGGTGACCTATCCCTCCACCCACGGGGTGTTCGAGGATCACATCGCCGACGTTTGTGCCGCGGTGCACGACGCAGGAGCTCAGGTGTACATCGACGGCGCGAATCTCAACGCGATGGTAGGCCTGGCCCGCCCCGGTCGCTTCGGCGCCGACGTTTCGCATCTGAATCTGCACAAGACGTTCTGCATCCCCCACGGCGGCGGCGGGCCGGGGGTCGGGCCGATCGGTGTGCGGGCCCACCTGGCCCCGTTCCTGCCCAACCATCCGCTGCAGCCCGACGCCGGACCGACCACCGGGCCCGGTGCGGTGGCCGCGGCGCCGTGGGGATCGGCATCGATCCTGCCGATCACCTGGGCCTACCTACGGCTGATGGGTCCCGACGGGTTGACCGCGGCCACCGGCGCAGCGATCCTCTCGGCCAACTACCTGGCCCGCCGGCTCGGGAAGCATTTCCCGGTCCTCTACACCGGCTCCGGCGGGCTGGTGGCCCACGAATGCATTCTCGACCTGCGCCCGATCACCGCGGCCACCGGCGTCACCGTCGACGACGTGGCCAAGCGGCTCATCGACTACGGCTTCCACGCCCCGACGATGTCCTTCCCCGTGGCCGGAACTCTGATGGTCGAGCCGACCGAAAGCGAGAACCTGCGCGAGCTGGACCGCTTCGTCGCGGCGATGGCGTCGATCAGGGGAGAGATCGACCGGGTGGCGACGGGGGAGTGGAGCGCGGCCGACAGCCCGCTGCGAGGGGCCCCGCACACCGCGGAGTCGGTGATCGGCGAGTGGACCCGGCCGTACTCGGCTTCGGAGGCCGTGTTCCCGGCCGGCGTGGACCCGGCGACGAAGTACTGGGCTCCCGTGCGCCGCATCGACGGCGCCTACGGCGACCGCAACCTGATGTGCGCGTGCCCGCCGGTGGAGGAGCTGGCCGGAGTCGAGTGAACGCCCGGCTCACTGGCGGGCCACTGATGTCGCCGGCGGAGCGGGTCAGGCGCTGGCCGGACCGTGCTTCGACACCTGGGAGTCCGATCCGGCCGCGATCGCCCGACGGCGCCGGCTCAGCACGCCCCAGCGGTTGTCGACGTAGCCCAGGCCGGCCAGCAGGACGCCGAACCCGGCCGGTACCAGGGTGCCCATTCGCCGATCTCCTCTACGGGTGCGCCGCCCGGCGTCGCCGGTGGCTGGTCAGGACGAGGAGAACGGCACGGGCCACGGTGATACCGCCGCCCATCTCGGCAGCGCCAGCGTCATGAGCGCCCGTCGGTCTCCTGGACCCGCCGCAGCGTCTTGTCGTGCGGCACCCAGTCGGCCAGCACGGCCGGGAAGCCGGCGCCGGCCAGCGCGGACACCACGTCGGGGTCGTCGTCGACGATGGCCGCGACCGGGGCTGAGGAAGCGAGGGCACGGATGCGCTCGAGCTTCATCACGCGAGCGGGGCGGTAGTCGCCACCGCGCCGCAGGTAGAGGGGCGTCGGCGGCAGGTCGTGGCGGCGTAGCCAGCGTTCGGTCACCGCGCGCAGGTGTTCGGGGCGACCGGAGAGCCACACGACGTCGTGGTCGCGAGCCAACTCGGCGACGAGGGCTATGCCGATGTCCAGCGGCGGATCGTCGGCCGCCGCGGCGAAGAACCGGTCCCAGCGGGCCCGCGGACCGCGTACGTGGTGCAGGCGGTGACGCACGTCGGCGACCACGCCGTCGATGTCGATCACGGCGAGGCCGCGGGCGCGGTCTTCGGCACCCGGCACGGGTTCAGGTTAGCCAGCCCGGCTGGGATGATGGCCCGGTGCGCTTCCTCGCCGGGTCGGCTCCGGATCACGACCTGACCTACGACGACGTCTTCATGGTGCCGCGGCGCTCGGACGTTCCCTCGCGCTACGACGTCGACCTCTCCACCGCCGACGGCACGGGCGCCACGATCCCGATCGTGGTGGCCAACATGACCGCGGTGGCCGGACGGCGGATGAGCGAGACCGTCGCTCGCCGGGGCGGCCTGACCGTTCTGCCGCAGGACATCCCGGTCGACGTCGTGGCCGACGTGGTGGCCTGGGTCAAGACCCGGCACCCGGTTTTCGACACTCCGGTCACCTTGGATCCCCAGGAGACGGTCGGCGACGCGATCGCCCTGCTGCCCAAGCGGGCGCACAACGCGCTGGTCGTCGTTGCTGACGGCCGCCCGGTCGGCGTGGTGACCGAAGCCGACTGCGTCGACGTGGACCGCTTCGCCCAGCTTCACGACGTCATGTCGACCGATCTGGTCACGCTGCCCGACACGGTGACCGCGGGCGAGGCCTTCCACGTCCTGGACTCGGCCCGGCGGCGGTTCGCACCGGTGGTCGATTCCTCGGGTCGCCTCGTCGGCGCGTTGACCCGCACCGGTGCGCTGCGCTCTACGCTCTACGCGCCGGCCCTCGACGCCTCCGGCCGGTTGCGGATCGCCGCGGCCGTCGGGGTCAACGGGGACGTCGGCGGGCGGGCCGAGGCGCTGCTCGAGGCGGGTATCGACACGCTGGTGGTCGACACCGCCCACGGCCACCAGGAGCGCATGGGCGACGCGTTGCGCGCGGTCCGCAAGCTCGACCCTGCCGTACCGGTGGTGGCCGGCAACGTCGTTGCCGCCGACGGCGTGCGCGACCTGGTCGAGGCCGGGGCCGACGTCGTCAAGGTCGGTGTCGGCCCTGGTGCGATGTGCACCACCCGGATGATGACCGGCGTCGGGCGCCCGCAGTTCTCGGCCGTGGTCGAGTGCGCGGCTGCGGCCCGTGAGCTCGGTGCGTCGGTCTGGGCCGACGGCGGCGTGCGCCACCCGCGTGACGTGGCGCTGGCGCTGGCCGCGGGCGCGGCGGCGGTTATGGTCGGCTCCTGGTTCGCCGGCACCTACGAGTCGCCCGGTGACCTACACGTCGATGCTCAGGGACGGGCCTACAAGGAGAGCTTCGGCATGGCGTCCGCCCGCGCCGTTGCCAACCGCACCAGCGGCGACACCGCCTACGACCGGGCCCGTAAGGCGCTCTACGAGGAGGGGATTTCCTCGAGCCGGATGCTGCTCGATCCGCTGCGTCCCGGAGTGGAGGACCTGCTCGACCTGATCACCGCCGGCGTGCGCTCGGCCTGCACCTACGCCGGTGCCCGCACCCTGGCCGAGTTCACCGAGCGCGCCGTGGTCGGGGTCCAGTCGGCGGCCGGGTTCTCCGAAGGCCGACCGCTGCCGACGGGCTGGTGAGCCAGCGGTGAGCAATCCGTCCGACGGCGGCCGCGTTGCGCTGGTGACCGGCGCCGGGCGCGGGATCGGAGCGGGGGTGGCGCGCCTGCTGGTCGAGCAGGGCCACCGGGTGGCACTGACGGCGCGCAGCGAGAACGAGCTGCGCGAGCTGGCCGCCGACGTGGGCGGCCGCACGCTGGTGGTGCCGGCCGACCTGTCCGATCCGGCGGCGGCCGACGCGGTATTCGACACCGTCGAGGCCGAGTGGGGTCCGGTGGAAATTCTGATCGCCAACGCCGGCGTGGCCTCCTCGTCCCCGGTGCACCGCACCACCGACGAGGAGTGGGCCCGCGTCCTCGAGATCAACCTGACCGCGCCGTTTCGCTGCGTGCGGCGGGTGGTGCCGGGGATGAAGGCGGCCGGCTGGGGCCGCATCGTGGTCGTCGCCTCGATGCTGTCGCGCGTCGGGGAGCCGTACACCGCCGCCTACACGGCCAGTAAGCACGGCGTCCTCGGCCTGGTGCGGGCCGCGGCGGCCGAACTGGTGCGCACCGGCGTCACCGTCAACGCGGTGTGCCCCGCCTACGTCGACACCCCGATGACCGACGCCAACGTCGAGCGACTGGCCGCCACCACCCGGCTCGACGCCGCACAGGCGCGGCGCTACTTCGCCGAGCGCCAACCGATCGGCCGGCTCATCACCGTGGAGGAAGTGGTGGAGGCCGTTCGCTTCTGCCTGGCCAACGGCGCGCTCACCGGGCAGGCGGTCAACGTCGACGGCGGTCTGGTGCAGTCCTGACCCGGCCCCGCGGCCCACAGCCGCGCTATCCGCACGAGGCCCTGGCCGTGGTGCTACAGGTGCGCGAGGAGCGATTGTCGGTGCTGCTGTGGCGCAGGGCCGAGGAGCCGTACCCAGGGGCCTGGGCGCTGCCCGGTGGCCTGCTCGACGCCGGCGAGCGGCTCGGCGCGTCGGTGGCCCGGCACCTGGCGACGAAGGTCGACGTCGCCGAGCTGGCCCACCTGGAGCAGCTGGAGACCCGTAGCGACCCGGCCCGCGATCCGCGTGAACGGCGGCTGGCCACGGCCTACCTCGGGCTCATCCCGGTCGGTCAGTCGGTGTCCCTGCCGCAGGACACGGCCTGGCATGCGGTCGACCGATTGCCGGCCATGGCCTTCGACCACGGCTCGATCGTCGCCTCCGGGCGCGACCGCCTGCGGGCCAAGCTGTCCTACACCACCATCGGGTTGGCGCTGGCGCCGCCGCAGTTCACCATCGCCCATCTGCGCGAGGTGTACGCCGCCGCTCTGGGCTACGACGTATCGGCCACCAACCTGCAGCGGGTCTTGCTCCGCCGCGGTGCGGTGGCACCGACCGAGGGGCAGCGCCGGCCGGGACCGAGCGGTGGCCGGCCGGCCCGGCTGTTCCGCTTCGTCGACCCGGTGGTGCAGGTGACCGATCCGTTCGCCACCCTGCGCCCGCCGCGCTGAATCGGGGTGAGGGCGGGCCAGCACGGTGTCGGGCCGACCGACCGGTTGGCCTTCCCTACCGCCACCGGCGATCGTCATGGCCTGTGCACGCCGGAGCACGGGATGACCCTGACGACCGCCCACGAGGCGTAGTCAGGTGCCCGGTTCACAACCGATGTTCATGGCCAAGCAGTGCCCGGGCCCGCGAGCACCGTGAAGATCGCGCAGAAGGCGTGGTCGGGCCGGGATCGATCTACTCGCCGGCCAGCGACGGTGTGCCGATGGCGATCATTGCCTCGACCGCGGCCCGCGCCCGGTCGGCTACCTCGACCGCAACGGTGATTTCGTCCTGGCCGGTCTGCAGGCACCTCAGCAGCTTGTCCGTGGTGTTCATCTTCATGTATTGGCACACGGCGCGGGGGTTGACCGGCGCGAACGCCGTGGTGGCATTGGCCTGCCGCAGCTGGTGCAGCATGCCGGTCTCAGTCGCCACCAGCACCCGTCCGGCGCGGCTACGGCGAGCCTCCTCGAGCATTCCGCTGGTCGACAGGATGTGCGTGCGGCCCTCGGGCAGCTCACCCGCGCCGGACATGTACAACGCCGAGGTAGCGCAGCCGCATTCTGGGTGGATGTAGAGCTCGGCATCCGGGTCGGCCTCGACCTGCTCGCGCAGCTCGGCCCCGGTGATGCCGGCGTGCACGTGGCACTCGCCCATCCAGACGTGCAGGTTCTCCCGGCCGGTCTGGCGGCGCACGTGCGCGCCCAGAAACATGTCGGGCAGGAAGAGCACCTCGCGGTCGGCCGGCACGGACTCGACGATCTCGACCGCGTTGGCCGACGTGCAGCACAGGTCGGTTTCAGCCTTTACTGCGGCCGAGGTATTCACGTACGACACCACGACCGCGCCGGGGTGCTCGGCTTTCCAGGCTCGCAGCTGGTCGGCGGTGATGCTGTCGGCCAACGAGCAGCCGGCGTTGCGGTCGGGCATGAGCACGGTGCGCTCGGGGGCCAGGATCTTGGCCGTCTCGGCCATGAAGTGCACGCCGCAGAACACGATGGTTGACGCGTCGCTGGCTGCAGCAAGGCGGGACAACGCCAGCGAGTCACCCACGTGGTCGGCCACGTCCTGGATGTCGGGCAGCTGGTAGTTGTGCGCCAGGATGACCGCGTCGCGCTCGTGGGCCAGCCGGCGGACGTGCTCGACCCACTGGTCCTTGGCTTCCCCGCTCAGTCCCGGCGCGGGCGCCGTGGTGGGAAGGGGGATGCGCGTGCGCGTTGCGGTGCCGGCGGCTGGCATGGCGGGCGCGGCGGGCGCGACCGAAGTGGACTGGGACATCATGGCCTCCGAGCTGTCAGTTTTCGACTTCGGGACGATAACTCGGACCCGCGGACCATTGTTCCTGATCACCGGTGGTCGCGGTCAGTCGATCGGTGTGACGTCGACCCCTACGGTCAGCTCGGACGAAGCGGCCGAGGTCATGATCACGCCCTTGAGCGGGGGTACGTCGCCGTAGTCGCGCCCGGTGGCCACCACGATGTAACGGTCGTCTACCAGTTGGTTGTTGGTCGGATCGAAGTCCACCCAGCCCAGCGTGGGGGAGTAGACCGACGCCCAGGCGTGCGACGCGTCCGCGCCCTGCAGCTTCGGCACTCCGGGCGGCGGGAAAGTTTCCAGGTAGCCGCTGACGTAGCGCGCGGCCAGTCCGACCGAGCGCAGGCAGGCGACGGCCAGGTGAGCAAAGTGTTGGCAGACGCCGGCCCGCCGATCGAGCAGTTCGGCCACGCTGGTGTCCACCGTGGTGACCCCCGAGCGGTAGGTGAAGTCTCGCGCGACGGCGGTCAACAGATCCTCGATCACCGTCTCGAGGCTCACTCCCGGCCGGATGACGTCCCGGGCGTAGCGGCGCAGGTCGGTGTCCAGGGCCACCCGCGGTGAGGTCAGCCGGTACTCGGTCAACGTCGGAACAGCGTCCAGGGCGGCCCGCTCGTCCTCCCAGGGTGCGGCGGCCAACTTCTCGGCGTCCGGCCGGCTCCGGTCGACACGGACCTCGCTGCGCGCGGTCACCTGCAGCTCGTGGTGCTCCTCGCGCACGCAGAAGTAGGTCGACCGGTTGCCGAAGTAGTCGGTGTGCTCACGCAGCTCGGCCGGCTCCGGCGCGACGAGGATCTCGACGTTGGTGACCTGCTGATCCGGGCCGGGCCGCGGCACCAGATGGGTCCGCCCGAAGCTCGTCGTCACCGGGCCGTCGTAGGTGTAGGTCGTGACGTGCTGGACCGCGTAGCGCCTCACGCCGGTACCGCCCCGCTGGCCGCCGCGTACTGCTCGAGCGGCTGTAACGGCGGCGCCGCAGCGAAGTGGACGGCATCCACGCGTTCGTGCAGCGCCAGCAGCCGGTCCTCGACGGTGGTCAGGGCTGCCACCGCGGTGGCGCGGGCGTCGTTGTCCGGGGTCGCGCCCGGGTCCGGCACCCGGTCCAGGGCCGCGTCCAGCTCGGCCAGGGCCACCGCCACCGGGTCGATCCCCACTGCGCTGAGGTCGGCGTCGATCCGGCGCCGCTGGAAACGCACCGAGCGGGGATTGCCCGGATCGCGCAGCAGCAGGTCGAGCAGCGTGCCGGGACCGGCTCCGGCCGGATAGCGGCGGCGATGGGTGATGATGCTGTCGGCGGCGATGAGGACCGACTCGGTCACCAGCTCGTCGGCGGCGCGGTTGGCGGCTCCGGTCAAACCGACCCGTAGGAGGCCGACGGTCTGCAGCGCCCGTTCCACCCGCCGGCCGGCGTCGAGCAGGTACCAGCCCTCGTCGTGCACGAGGTTCTCCGACATGAGGCCGGACAGCGCCAGGATGGCCTGCATGATCGCGTTGAGGCCACCGGTGACGTCGAGGTCGCGACGGTCGCCGACCGCTCCGACCGCGGCCAAGCCGCGCTCCAATCCGGCCAGCACGGTCCAGGTCTCGCGCGAGAGCTGATCGCGCACTGCGGTGGCCAGTTGGCGCAGGTTGCGCAGGTCGTAGGCCAGGGACCCGATCCGGTCCTGATCGGGATCCTCACTGCCAATGACGATCGCCAGCTCGGCCTCGGGTGCGGCCAGGCGGCGGGTCGAGCCCTCGCCGACGAAGCCCGGGTAGGTGGCGGTGACCGTGGTCAACACCTGCAGCAGGACGACCAAGCACTCGGCCAGCGCCGGTTCCGGAGCCGGGTGCAGGTCGCGCCAGCGGTTGTCCACCACCCGCAGCAACCGGGTCAGCGACTCCGCCCGCTCGGCGTAGCGACCCAGCCAATACAGGTCGTGGGCGACCCGCGGGGACACCGCGGCGGACAAAGTCTCGGGGCCCAGATCGACCCGGTCGTCGCCGTTGGTACCGACCAACCGCGCCGGTCCGGCCGCGCCCGGATCGACCTCGGCCGGGCTGAGAACCCACACGTCCTTGCTGGCTGCGCCACGGGCGGTCGAGAGCACGACGCTGTCGCGGTCGCGCCCGACGCGGGTCAGGCCGCCGCGCATCAGCTCGTACGAGTCGCCGTCGGCCACCGCGAAGGAGCGCAGCGTGACCGGACGGGGCGCCAGTGCATCGCCGTCCAGAGTCGGTGCGGTGCTCATGGGGAGCGCCTCCTGGCCGACCCAGGCGCCCGGGTCGGCGTCGATGCGCCGGCGCAGGGCCTCCCGCGCGGCCGCGTCCAGGGTCCAGCCGAGGACCGAGGACCCGGCGGCCCGCGAGATCGGCTTGATCACGAGGCGGTCGAGCGAGGCGAGCACGTGCCGGCGAGCGTCGTCCTGGCCGCACCAGAACGTTTCGGCCGAATCCAGCCGCAGATCCTCACCCAGGATTGCCCGGCACAGCCTCGGCAGAGCGGCGAACAGCCCGGGGTTCTCCAGCACGCCGCTGCCCAGGGAGTTGACGACGGCCACGGTGCCGAGGCGGCTGGCTTCGATGAGTCCCGGCACACCCAGCCGCGAGTTGGCGCGCAGCTCCAGCGGATCGCAGAAGTCGCTGTCCACCCGGCGCAGGATCACGTCCACCGGCTCCAGGCCCGACAGCGAGCGCTGCCAGACCCGGCCGTCGCGCACGGTGAGGTCGGCGCCCTCGACCAGCGGAAAGCCGAGCAGCGAGGACAGGAAGGCCTGGTCGAACGCGGTCTCGCTGTGCGCGCCGGGGGTCAGCAGCACCACGCGGGCCGGGCCGTGCTCGGGGGCCAGGCGCTGCAGGGCTCGGCGCATGGTGTGGAAGAACGGGGCGATCCGGTGTACACCGGTGCCCCGGTAGAGACCCGGCAACGCTCGAGACAGGACCCCGCGGTTTTCCATCGCGTAGCCCGCACCGGATGGCGCCTGAGTCCGATCACCCAGCACCCGCCAGGCGCCGGCGGCGTCACGGGCCAGGTCGGTCGAGGCCAGGAACAGCTGGCGGGACGAGGGCAGCCGCACGCCGTCCACCTGACGCACGAAACCGGGATGGGCGTAGACCACCTCGGGTGGAATGAGCCCCTGCGCGATCAGCCGGCGCTCGCCGTAGAGATCCGTCAGCACGTGGTCGAGCAGCTCGGCCCGTTGCACCAGGCCCCGCTCAAGGCCGGTCCACTGCTCGGCGTCGACGACCATGGGCAACGGATCCAGCGACCAGTGTCGCTCGATGCCCGTGGTCGGCGCGCGGTAGGTGGCGCCGTCGTCAGCCAGGAGCCTGGCGACTGTGCGGGCCCGGTCGCGCAGGCCGGCCGGGCCGACTCTCACGAGGGCGGTGCCCACTCCCCGCCAGGACTCCCGGACCGTTCCGCGGGTATCGACCATTTCGTCGTGGCGCAGGTCACCCGATCTTAGGTGGGGCGCCGTGGCCGGGCTGCGGCCGAGCTCGATGCCCAGGCCGGCGACGGTGGGGGAGTACTGGCGACCCAGGTCCTCGAGCGCCGTGTCGCTCATCGATCACCGGAGCCGGGCAGGCAGACCATCCGTCGCAGCCTACGGACCCTCGGTCACACCCTTGTGCGCCGCTTTGCTCACTGCAGCCGGCGGTGCGCGCTGACCCGTTCCTCCCGGGCCTGCTCGGCCACGCCCGGCGCGAAGCCGGCTTTAACCAGCCGGTGCTCGGTGATGCCCCACATGAAGAAGACGCTGCACATCAGGCCGGTCAGGAAGCCGAGCAGCGCGGTGTAGAGGCGCAGGTCGATTGGTCCGGGCAGGAACAGGATGACCGCGGCCACCAAAGGGGCCATCTGCAGAATGGAGCGGCTCAGATGCCGCAGCCACCACGTCGGCCCGGTCGTGTCGTGGAGGACCCACTGGCTCAGCGACGGCGGCAGGCCGGCGCCGCAGCTGTAGCGGATCCACTGCCACACCGTGGGCCGGCGGCGTTGACCCCCACGCTTGGCCGCCCCGACGTCGCGGTCCGAGGGACGTCCGGAGAAGCGGGGTCCACGGTCACTCATGGTGGCGGCCGAATCGCCGCCGAGCAGCGGATTGCACGCGCTGCCTGAGATGGCCGAGCCCGCCCGTGGTTCGACCGCGCAGCCTCCCGGCCACCACCGGGGCCAGCGTGCGGGCCGAGCCGAACCGGACGTGACGGCTGCCGGTGACCAGCTGGGCCAACCGGGAGCGAGAGCCGGCCCCAAAGGTCGCCACCGCACCAGACGGGCCGGTGACCACCAGTTCCAGATCCGAACCGGCCAGTCCGTCGGCCAGCCGGCCGAGAGCCCGGGCGCCGCTCATCCGACCCACGCCGACCGGCAGCGCTGCGGAGGCGATCTGGTCGAAGACCGCGGCCGGGGAATCGGTGCTGACGACGATGCGACGCCCGGAGCCGGTGACGGCGACTGGTCGGCCGTCGATTTCCAGGTGCAGGTCCGCGTCCACCCGCAGCCTCCCGGCGCCGCCCGGAGTGCCCGCGGTGGACCCGTCGTCAGACCGGGCTGAACTCATCCCCGGCTCGCGTCCTCCGCGGTAGTGATGCGCAGGGTGCCGTTGAGCTTCCAGGTGGCTCGCGGGCTGTCCGGTCCGGTGCTGCGCGGTACCTCCACCGTCATGTCGACGAACTCGTAGTTGATCGCGGCGCCCTTGCCGGTCAGATATGACCACATCTCTTTGCCGAGGTCGGCGAAGCTCGTCATCTCGTCCGGGCGGGACATGGTGCGCGATTCGGTCATGCCGTGACTCCTCTGTCGTGGAGAACCTGTGGGGTGACGCGTCGCGGGTCGGTCGCGGGGCAACGGCTCGCGGGTACACGAGGTGGTGCAGCTCGCGGCAGGCGATGAATCGACAGTAACGCGCCCCTCCAACCGCGGGCCAGGTAGTTGGGCTGGCTCGGGTGGGTGACCGCTGAGTAGTCGGCGAAGGAGACGCCGGATCGGGCCAGTCCGGCCAGATACGGCGCGTCCGGGTTGCCGACGATCTCGCCTTCGGCGTGGTTCTCCTCGACCACGACGACGACGTGGTCCCACCGCCCGTGGCGGCCGGCGGGCGACGGCCCCGAACCCGGGGTGGCCACGGTCGAGGACCCAGCATGGCTGGCGCTGCGTGCGGTGGTGCCCGGCGCAACGGTGGCAGTGGAGCTCGCCGCCGACGCGGTGTGAGCGGCAGCAGCGGGGAGGGCTTCGACCCGCCACAAGCACCGACCGCGGCGGCCATAAGCAGGGCGCTCAGCGCCGCGGCCGAACGTCCGCCGGCGGTACGGCTCCGAACCGAGCGTCGCACCGGGAACCGCCTCTGCCCGCTCATGTCCATGCGCTGCGCTGGTGTCCGGCGGCAAATCTCCACCGTAATCAGCGCTACAGGTCGGTACGGGTTCACCGTCGCCGAGCCACCCGGGCCGGATGCGCGGCCGTCGCCCAGGTTTGTGCCCGCGCGCGAAGGACGGTAGGCAGGGCCCGTGCCCCTCGTCGACTGGTTACTCACCGCGGCCGAGCGAGGCAATCCGGCCACCGTGATCGACGCCGCGCATCCCGACGGGCAGGCCTGGTCGGAGGGCAACCTGGTCCGGCCGCTCGTGCACGGCGTTCCCTACTTCCGCGAGCTGGCCGCCGCGGTGGAGCGGATGGTCGCCGATGATCTGCTTCTGTTCGTCGACTGGCGCGGTGATCCGGACGAGCGGATGACCGGCGAGCCCGGCAGCGAGGTCGCCTCTGTGTTGAGTCAGGCGGCTGAGCGCGGCGTCCGCGTGCACGGGCTCATCTGGCGCTCGCACTGGGACAAGCTGGCCTTCTCGGCGCAGGAGAACCGGCACCTCGACGAGGACATCAACCGGGCCGGTGGCTCCTGCATCCTCGACATGCGGGTGCGCTCCGGTGGTTCCCACCACCAGAAGTTCGTCGTGCTGCGCCATCCCGGCCGGCCCGAGCATGACGTCGCCTTCGTCGGGGGGATCGACCTGTGTCACAGCCGCCGCGACGACGCTGACCATGACGGCGATCCGCAACGTCAGCCGATGGCCGCCGTGTACGGGCCACGACCGCCGTGGCACGACGTGCAGCTGCGCATCACCGGACCGGTGGTCGCCGATGTGGAAACCGTCTTCCGCGAACGGTGGAACGATCCGCAACCGCCCAGCCGCAGCCCGCTGCGCCGGATAGCCGACCGCGAACGCAAGGACGACGCCCCGGCGAGTGCCCTGCCCGCGCAGTTGCCGCCTCCGGCCGCGGTGGGGGAGCACACGGTCCAGCTGCTGCGCACTTACCCGCGCCGTCGGGGCGGATACCCGTTCGCTCCCCACGGGGAGCGCAGTGTGGCTCGTGGCTACCTCAAGGCCCTGCGCCAGGCCCGCACCCTGATCTACGTCGAGGACCAGTACCTGTGGTCCAAGGACGTCGGTCAGCGCATCGGCGCCGCGTTGACCGAACATCCCGGCCTGCACATGATCGCCGTCGTCCCGCACCATCCCGACCAGGACGGGCGGTTCTCACTGCCGCCCAACATCGTCGGCCGCCAGGCCGCGCTGGCCGCCATCCGATCCGCGGCACCCGACCGGGTTGCGCTGTACGGCCTCGAGAACCATGCCGGAACGCCGGTGTACGTTCACGCCAAGGTCTGCGTGATCGACGACCAGTGGGCCTCGGTCGGCTCGGACAACTTCAACCGCCGCTCGTGGACGCACGACTCCGAGCTCACCGTCGCGGTGTGGGACAGCGAGCGCACCGGCGGCGGTGCCCGGCGCTATCCCCGCGACCTCCGCCTGACCTTGGCCCGCGAGCACCTCGACCAGCCCGACGCCGATCTTGACGCCGCGTCTATGTTCGGCGCGTTCGCCGAGTCCGCGGCCGCGCTGCAAGGATGGCACGACGGCGGCCGGACGGGTACCCGTCCGCCCGGGCGGCTGCGTCCGCTGCAGGAGGAACCGCCGTCGCGGGTCACCCGGGCCTGGGCCGGGCCGCTGTACCGCACGGTCTACGACCCCGACGCCCGGCCGCTGCTGCGCCGGCTGCGCGGAACGTATTAGGCGTCGCGCGTGTCCGACACCTATCGGTTCGCGGGCAGCGTGCTCGCGGTGGCCGGCGCCGGCATGGTCGCGGTGCTGGCCAACCGGATGACCGAACGAGTGCGCGTGCCGGCGCCGTTGCTCATGCTGGTCGGCGCGGCCATCGTGGCCGCGGCCGTACCCGCGGTGTCGCCGCCCAGCGAGGAGACGGTCGAGCACCTGGTCAGCCTGGCCCTGGTCCTCATCCTGTTCGACGGTGGCATGCACATCGGCTGGCGACGGTTCCGCGCCGCCGCCGCCCCCATCGCCGTCGTCGGGGTGGTCGGCACGTTCGCCACCACCGCGGCCGCAGCGGCCATCCTGCACGTCGCGTTCGGCCTGGACTGGTACCCGGCCCTGCTCGTGGCCACGGCGGTGGCGCCCACCGACCCGGCCATCGTGTTCTCGGTGCTGGGCCAGCGGGTGATCAGCGGGCGGAGCAGCACGATCCTGGAGGGGGAGTCCGGGGCCAACGACCCGGTGGGAATCGCCCTCATGGGTGCGCTCATCGCCGCCGGCGGCCTCAGCGGCTCGGCCTTCGTCGACGTCGGTGCCACCTTCGTGGTGCAGATGGTCGTCGGTGCGGCCGTCGGCGCGGTCGGCGGCCCGGCCCTGCTGTGGTTCATGCGCAGCGTGCCGCTGCCTGGTGAAGCGCTCTACCCGCTGCGGACCGTGGCGGCGGCCTTCCTGCTGTTCGGCGCGGCGACGTTGGCCCACGGCTCCGGCTTCCTGGCCGTGTTCGTCGCGGGGATCCTCATCGGTGACGCCCGCGCCCCTTACAAGCGCGAGATCGAACGCTTCTGCTCGGCCCTCGGCAGCCTGGGGGAGATCGTCGCGTTCATCGTCCTCGGGCTGACCGTCGACCTGTCCCAGCTGGCACGGCCGGACGTGTGGCTGCCGGGCGTCGTCCTGGGTCTGGCCCTGGCCGTGCTGATCCGCCCCGTCCTGGTCGGCCTGTGCCTGTTACCCGCCCGGCTCGAACTAAACGAGCGGACCTTCGTGCTGTTCGCCGGGCTCAAGGGTGCGGTGCCGATCCTGCTCGGGGTGCTGCTGCGCGCTGCCCACGTACCGAAGGCCGAGCGGCTCTACGGCATCGTCGTGGTCGTCGTGGTCTTCTCGGTCCTCGTGCAGGGCAGCCTGGTGCCCGAGGTCGCGCGCCGCCTGCGGCTGCCGATCCGCACCGTGGAGCCCGAGCCGTGGACGATCGGCGTGCGCCTGCGCGATGAACCCGAGGGGGTGCACCGTTTGCGCGTGGCCGCCAGCTCGCCGGCCGAGGGTCGCACGCTCGACGAGCTGGCCGACACCGTGGGCGACATCTGGGTCAGCATCGTGGTGCGCGATCGGGTCCTTGTCCCGGTGCGGTCCGACACCCGGCTCGAGGCCCAGGACGACGTCGTGGTCCTGGCCGACCCAGAACTCGCTTCCGCCCTGACCGCGGCGTTCTCGCCGGCGCGCACGGCGTCGGCCGGCGACACC
>JBDUAD010000126.1:0-6985 GCA_040004775.1 bacterium
CCGCTCCTCGTCGGTGTGCCCGATCACCAGGGCCCGGTCACCGCCGTCGAGGATCTCCTTGAGCATGACGATCTCGCCGGACCGCTCGAACCCGCGGGCAGCCACGACGTTCATCGCCTCGTTGAGCATGACCTCTTGGCCGTTGCGCAGGTCCTCGACCGCGACATCCGGCGACACCGCCACCCGCAGTTTGCGCCCGCCGGTGAACACGTCGACCGTGGAGTCCTCGTAGGCGGTGAGGAAGACGCCGTAGCCGCTGGGTGGCTGTCCGAGCCGCTCGACTTCCTCGCGCAGCGCGATCAGCTGTTCACGGGCCTCGCGCAGGGTGGTGGCCAGCCGCTCGTTGCGGTCGGTCAGCGACGCCGCACGGCTGTGGGCCTCGGTGAGACGCTCCTCCAGCGCGCGGACGTGCCGCGGCGACTCGGCCAGCTTGGCCCGCAGGTACTCGAGCTCCTGTTCCAGGTCCCGCGAACGGGAGCCGACCGGCAGGCGGGGTGGAATCGACGAGCGGGACATGTCGTCGTCGGAGGACGGGGCCATCGTGTTCTCCCCTCGCGAAGCACCGTGCATTCTTGGTCGGCACGAGTCACCTCGACCCGTGGATCAACCCTACACACGCCCGTTCCGGCGAGCCGGGACGCGACCGGAGCAAGCGAGCGTCGGCCAGCCGCTGCGGCCAGCGGCAGTTACTGTGGCCGCTGTGAACCGGTCCGGTCGACCGCGACAATCCCGCCGCCCGCTGCTCGGCGTCGGCGGCACACTGCTCGCGCTGGCCGCAACCGCCTGCACGTCCAGCGGTGGCACGACGCCTCCTCCGAGCCCGGCCACGGTGACGGTCACGCAGTCCGCGTCGTCGCCGTCGGCGACTCCGACGCCCACGCCGAAACCGACGCCGCTGGGCAAGCCGGTCCGCGTCCGCTCCCCCATCGGCGACGGTGCCACCTTCGGCGTCGGGATGCCGCTCATCATCCGCTTCGGCGTCTCGCCGACCAGCAAGGTCGCGTTCCAGAAGGCCGCCGTGGTCACGGTGAACGGCAAGCCCGCCGGCGGAGCCTGGTTCTGGGAGAACGTCTCGCGCGGAGATCCGGTCGAGGTCCACTACCGCCCGCGGGAGTTCTGGCCGGCCCACGCCAAGATCCACGTCGGGCTGCCGGTCAAAGGGCTCAGTGCCGGGCGCGGCCTGTCCTTCGCCAACGACCTGACGCTGGACTACTCGATCGGTGCCTATCACTACGCGCGGGTCGACTCCCGGGCCTTGCGGATGCAGGTTTACAACGAGGGCAAGCTGGTCCGCACGATGAAGGTTTCCCTGGGTAAGGCGGCAACGCCGACCTACACCGGCACCAAGGTCGTCATGGAGAAGAACCGGGTGGAGCGCATGATCGGCCCCGGGTACAACAAATTGGTGCCGTGGTCGGTGCGCATCACCAACTCCGGGGAATTCATCCACGCCGCGCCCTGGAACACCGGCATCGGCGCCCGCAGCACGTCCAACGGCTGCACCAACCTCAGCACCGCCGACGCGACCTGGTTCTTCACCTTCGCCCGTCCCGGTGACGTCGTGCAGTACCCGAACGCGGCCGGTACGACGATGCCGTCCTGGGACGGCTTCGGTGACTGGAACCTGACCTGGGTCCAATGGCAGGCCGGCGGGGCGCTGCAGAGATAGACCCGGTCCGCCGTTGGCCGGGGTCCCGTTGGCCGGGCTCCGCCGTTGGCCGGGCTCAGCCGTTTCTGGCCGGGCGCCGCTGGCGGACCGGCGCGACCACGCCGGGAGCGAGGCGCCGCGCCGTGACCAGGAACGCGGTGTGTCCGATCATGCGGTGCTCCGGCCGCACAGCCAGGCCGACGACGTGCCATCCGCGCACCAGGCTCTCCCAGGCCACCGGCTCGGTGTAACCGCCGCGCTCGCGCAGTGCCTCCACCAGCCGCGAGAGCTGGGTGGTGGAGGCCACGTAGCCGACCAACACCCCGCCTGGGCGCAGGGCGGCGCTGACCGCGTCGAGGACCTCCCAGGGCGAGAGCATGTCCAGGACGACGCGGTCGACGACCTCCTGGGCCGGGTGGTCGGCGACGTCACCCAGCCGCGGGAACCAGGCCTCTGGCGTGGTGCCGAAGAACGTTTCGACGTTGCTGCGGGCCACGCCCAGGTGCTCGTCGCGGTTGTCGTAGGAGACCACCCGGCCGGTCGGCCCGACCGCGCGCAGCAGTGAGCAGGTCAGCGCGCCGGAGCCCGCGCCGGCCTCGAGGACCCGGGCGCCGGGATGCATGTCGCCGAGCGCGACGATCTGCGCGGCGTCCTTCGGGTAGATCACGGCTGCGCCGCGTGGCATGGACAGCACGTAGTCGGCCAGCAGCGGGCGCAGGGCCAGGTAGGCGGTGCCGGCGGTAGAAGTGACCACGCTGCCGTCGGGTGCTCCGATGAGGACGTCGTGCTCGATGGCGCCGCGGTGGGTATGGAACTGTTTGCCGGCAACCAGAGTCACGGTGTGCAGCCGGCCCTTGGGGTCGCTGAGCTGCACCCGCTCCCCTTCGGCGAAGGCTCCGGGAAGCGTCACGGGCCGACGACCGCCGCCCCGGGCGCGACGGTGAGGGCGGCGCGGAAGTCCCGGGCGGTCAGGACACCCACGGGGCGGCCGGCCCCGTCGTGCACCAGGTACTCGGCCGCGGGTGCGTTGCGCAGGCGGCGCAGCAGGTCCTGGCCGGCCAGGTCGATGCCCACGTTCTCCTCGGCGCCGATCGGGCGGGCGATCTCCCCGATCGTCGTCCACGGTCGCTGTGCCTCGGGCAGCGCCTCCAGCGCCGACTCCACCACGATCGCGCGGGGTTGGTCGGCCGTATCCAGCACCACCACGGCCCGGGCGCCATGCCCGGCGGCCAGGCGGACCGCCTCGGCCACCGGCGTGGTCGCCGGCAGCCAGACCGCCGGGCGGACCAGGTCGCGCACGGCCAGCCGCGGCACGCGGTCGGTCAGCCGGGCGGCATCGAGGCTGGCCGAGGCTGCGAACCACAGGAAGACACCGAGCGCCACGCTCACGACCGTGGCGGTGACGTTCCACTCGGTGCGAGGCAGAAGCACGCCGGACACCGCGACGGCCACCGCGATGAGCCGTCCGCCCCACGCCGCGATGACCGTCGCCCGCAGCCGCGACCCGAACAGCCCCCAGAGTGCGGCCCGTACCGCCCGGCCGCCGTCGAGCGGCAGCCCGGGCAGCGCGTTGAACACCGCGACCAGCAGGTTGCTCCAGATCAGCAGTTCGAGCTCCACCGCGAGGGCGGAACGGGCCGTGGTGGCCAGCCACCCGGCCCAGGCCAGGCCGGCCAGACCGGCCGAGACCACCGGTCCGGCGACCGAGACCAGGAACTCCTCCCGCGGGCGGTCGGGCTCGGGGACGATCTCGGTGACGCCGCCCAGCAGGAAGATCAGTACCTGCCGTACGCCGAGCCCCAGGCGCAGCGCGGTGAGCGCGTGGCCGAGCTCGTGGGCCAGGACCGAAAGCAGGGAGAGCACGGCGAAGGCCAGCGCCAACAGATACGGCGACAGGCCGTCTGCGCCGTCGACGCTGCGTCGAAAGACGTCGGCAAAAGTGATCATGACGACCGCGGCGATGATCAGCCATGACAGTGACAGGTAGATGGGTACCCCGAAGCAGCGTCCGACCCGCACCGAACCGCGCGGCGGCGCGCCGGCCGATCCTGCGCTGCTCACGCCGGCGATGCTACGCAGCGCAGGGCAGGCGCCCGAGTATCCCCGGTACCGCTCCTTCCCCCGAAGCGTCGCGCCGAAATTGTCGGCGGCGCGGCTTACCGTGTCGCCATGACCCACGCGGCGCACGTCACGGTGGCGGTCGAGGACGTGCTGTCTGCGGTCGAGATCGAGCCACCGGCGGCTGAGGGCGTCGCCGCGGACGTTCATATCGGCTCCCTGTCACCATCGCGGGCCGCGGACTTCAAGGCCTGCCCGTTGCTGTACCGGTTCCGCACCATCGATCACCGGCCCGAACGGCCCTCGCCGGCCGCCACCCGCGGCACCCTGGTGCATTCGGTGCTCGAGCGGCTCTATGACCTGCCGGCCGAGCAGCGCACGGTGGGGGCCGCGACGGACTTGATCGAGCCGCAGTGGCAGCGCCTGCGGGAGGTGTCTCCGGACGTCGACGCGCTGTTCGAGGGCGGCCCGCAATCGCAGGCCGCGGCGGAGTGGCTCGATTCCGCCCGAGACCTGGTCGGCAACTACTTCGCCCTGGAAGATCCCACCCGCTTGGAGCCGGCCGCGCGTGAGGAACGGATCGAGGTCGTCCTCGACGGCCTGCGGCTGCGGGGCTTCGTCGACCGCCTCGACGTCTCACCGGCCGGCGACATCCGCGTCGTGGACTACAAGACCGGTGCCGCACCCCGGGAGGCGTTCGAGGCCAAGGCGCTGTTTCAGATGAAGTTTTACGCACTCGTGCTGTGGCGGACCCGCGGCGTCGTCCCCCGCCAGCTGCGCCTCATCTACCTGGCCGACTCCGACACGCTCACCTACGCACCGGACGCCGAGGAGTTGATCCGCTTCGAGCGCACCCTGCACGCAATCTGGGCGGCGATCAGCCGGGCCACCGAGGCGCGCGACTTCCGTCCCAACCCCAGCCGGCTGTGCGAGTGGTGCGACCACCACGCCGCCTGCCCGGCCCAGGGTGGCACGCTGCCGCCCTACCCGGACGCGAGCCCGTCGGAGGATGCCGGCCTCACGCCGCCGGAGTACGCGACGACGCTCGACCCAGCACGGGCGTCATGAGCTGGGTCAGCCGGTCGAGGTCGAGCCCGACGAGGTCGGGCCGCACGACGCGTCCCGGCCCGGGCTGAAGCGCCACCTGATTCGGCACGGCCAGTACCGGACATCCGGCCGCCTCGGCCGAGGCGATGCCGGTCGGTGAGTCCTCCACGGCCACGCACCGGGCCGGGTCCACGCCCAAGGCAGCTGCCGCGCTGAGGTACGGCTCGGGGTGGGGCTTGCCGTGGCTGACCCGATCTCCGGTGACTACCGCCGCGAACGTGCCGACCGGCAACTGGTCGACCACCGCCTGGGCCATGCGGGTGTAGGACATCGTCACCAACGCACACGGCACACCGGCGGCGCGGGCCGAGGCCAGCAGCTCGCGGGCCCCCGGCCGCCACGGGACGGCCTGACCGAGGGCGCTCACCACGCTGTCGTTGAGCCGCGCCACGATCTGCGGCGAGGGCAGGTCCACGCCCCCGTGGGCGCGCATGTAGTCGGCCGAGCGCAGGAGCGCGTTGCCGATGATGGCGTGGGCATGCTCATCGGTCCAGGTGCCACCGTGTTCGGCGACCAGGGCGTACTCCGCGGTGATCCAGTACTGCTCGGTGTCGATCAGGGTGCCGTCGAGATCCATCAGGACCGCATCGACCATCGGCGGGTCGATCAACGGCGGGTCGATCAACGGCCGGTCCACCGAGGGCACGTCTGTCCGTGAGTCGCCGGGTACCCCGCCCACTGCTACTCGTCGTCCGAGCGGTAGCCGAGGTTCGGCGCCAGCCACTTCTCGGCCTCCTTGGTCGTCCAGCCCTTACGGTGCGCGTAGTCCTCGACCTGGTCACGGCCGAGTGCTCCCACCACGAAGTACTGCGATCGCGGGTGGGAGAAGTACAACCCGCTCACCGAAGCACCGGGCCACATGGCCATGCTCTCGGTCAACTCGATGCCGGTGTTGGCGGCGACATCGAGCAGCCGCCACAGGTTTTGCTTCTCGGTGTGCTCCGGGCAGGCCGGATAGCCCGGGGCCGGGCGGATGCCGACGTAGCGCTCTCGGATCAGGTCCTCGCTCCCGAGCGCCTCGTCGGGCTGGTAGCCCCACAGCTCGGTACGGACCCGTTCGTGCAGGCGCTCGGCGAACGCCTCGGCCAGGCGGTCGGCGAGCGACTCGAGCAGGATCGCGCTGTAGTCGTCCAGTTCGGCCTTGAACGCCTTCACCCGGTCGGCACTGCCGAGCCCGGCGGTCACCGCGAACGCCCCTACGTAGTCGCGTCGGCCGGTCTCCTTCGGCGCGACGAAGTCGGCCAGCGACCGGTGGGGCACGCCCGGGCGGTGCTCGGACTGCTGACGGAGCTGGTGCAGGGTGGAGCGCAGTTCGCGACGGGACTCGTCGGTGTACACCTCGATGTCGTCACCGACCGTGTTGGCCGGGAACAAGCCGACCACGCCAGAGGCCCGCAGCCAGCGCTCGTCAACGATGCGGTCGAGCATCACCTGGGCGTCGGCCCAGAGCTTGCGGGCCGCTTCGCCGGACGCCGGGTTGTTGAGGATGTCGGGGTACTTGCCCTTCATCTCCCACGCGTTGAAGAACGGCTGCCAATCGATGAACTCCCGCAGCTCGGCCAGCGGGTAGTCGGTGAATGTGCGCACGTACTGGATCGGCTCGGCCGCCGGGTGGTAGTCGTCGGTGTGCTGGTCGCGCAGCTGCTTGGAGATCAACCGCGGCCGCGGCGGCCGGTAGTCGCTCCAGTCGATAGGAGTGCGGTTCTCCCGGGCGGCGGCGATCGGCAACATCGACTTGGCGTTCGTGCGGGCGCGGAAACGTTCCCGCAGCGAGTCGTAGTCGGCCTCGAGATCGGCGAGCAGGGCCGGGCGCTGCTCGTCGGAGAGCAGAGCCGCCACCACCGGCACCGAGCGCGACGCGTCCTTCACCCACACCACCGGGCCGTGGTACTTCTGGTCCACCTTGACCGCGGTGTGGGCCCGCGAGGTCGTGGCCCCGCCGATGAGCAGTGGGATCTCGAGGCCCTGGCGCTCCATCTCCGCAGCGAAGTTGACCATCTCGTCCAGTGACGGGGTGATGAGGCCGGACAGGCCGATCGCGTCGGCGCGGTGCTCGCGCGCCGCGTCGAGGATCTTTTGGGCCGGCACCATGACCCCGAGGTCGATCACCTCGTAGTTGTTGCACTGGAGGACTACGCCGACGATGTTCTTGCCGATGTCGTGCACGTCGCC
>JBDUAD010000127.1:0-6892 GCA_040004775.1 bacterium
GTCGGAGGAGAAGGTGTCGGAGGAGAAGGTGTCGGAGGAGAAGGTGTCGGAGGAGAAGGTGTCGGAGGAGGCGGTGTTGGGATAGGCGGATGGCGCGTCTGCGGTGCGGGCGTCGCCGGTGCGGGCGTCGGCGGAAGACCCGTTGCGACCGCCCGTCGACTCGGGCGCGGCCGTGCCCCGAGTTCGAGCGTCGGCGGACGGAGATGCAACTCGAGGCGCACTGCGCACGCTGCCATTGGTGGTGGACGCATCATTCGAAGCCGTGCCGCTCATCGGGCCGCTGCCCGTAGCAGCGCCGGAAGCAGTGCCGTTGGCACCGGCGTTCGAGGCGGTATCGGGACGGCGGGAGCCGGCCCGGGCCGCGGTGATGGCGTCGACCAACTCGGCCTTGCGCATCTTGGCGGCGGGAATCCCGAGGGAGCCGGCAAGGCCCTGCAGCTCGGGGAGAAGCATTCCGGACAGTCCGCTGCGGCGGCGAGTCGCTACCGACGGTGAGTCGGGCGAGCCGGCGGCGGTCTGATCCTGGGTGTCGGTCACTGTGTGGTCGGATCCTTCCGAAGGAACTCCGCGTCGCGTCATTGCGCGGGAGCCGGGGTGGTGAGTCGGCCCGGCAAACTGGATCGGACCGCGTCGCACCGACTCCCTGGGCCAGTTCAGCCGGTGAAGCGGGAGCGGGGCGGGTCAGACCTTGAACCTCGTGTGGGGGCCACGGTCGCACGCTGCGAGCGGGCCCGCCGTGAGATCCCGTCCCGGGCGATGATCGCTGTGCTGATCTTTCCGGGAGCGGACGTCTGACTGACTTCGAGAGTAGCCGGGCAGGTCTGCTGCGCACAACACGGCACGCCGCGGGCGCATTCCGGGCATGACATTCCGGCCGTGATCAGTGGCGGTCGACCTGCGCGCCGGCGGCGGCAACGGCCAGGGCGGCGGCCCACCATCCTTTCGGGGCCACGCCGAGTACCGCCTCCGCCTGCTCCGGCGACGTTGTGAGAGCGAGCACGGTGGGCCCGGCGCCGGAGATCACCGCGGACACGCCGTCGGCGCGCAGGTCGCGGACAAGATCGGCCGATCCAGGCATGGCCGACGCGCGGTAGGGCTGGTGCAGCCGGTCGGCCGTGGCGGCCAGCAAGGCGTCTCCCGCGTCGCCGGTGAGCGTGGTGTCCCCCGTGCCCGCGGAGCCGCCGGTGAGCGCCGCGACCAAGAGGGCGGCGCGGGCGGCGTTGAAGGCCGCGTCGGCGTGCGGCACAACGGCGGGCAGCAGGCGGCGAGCGGCCGCGGTCGACGAACCCTGCGGCGGGACGAGGACGATGGGTTGCACCTGCGCGGTGACGTCGAGGCGCACGGCCCGGCGCCGTCCCGGTTCCGTCCAGGCCACGGTGAGCCCGCCGAGCAGGCACGCGGCCACGTTGTCCGAATGTCCCTCGATCTCCGCGCACAGGTTCAGCACCGCGGCGTCCTCGAGGCGCTCCCGCCCGTCCTGGCTCAGCTCGCGGGCCAACAGGACGCCCGCGCAGATGGCTGCGGCCGAGGAGCCGAGGCCGCGGCCATGGGGTATGCGATTGTGCCCACGCAGGATCAGGCCCGGCACCGTCTCGTCCAGCTCGGCCCAGGTCCGGCGCATAGCCGCCACGATCAGGTGCGACTCATCGCGCGGCAGGGTGGCCGCCCCTTCGCCTTCGGCCTCGATGCGCAACCCTTCAGCGGTCACTTCGGCGCTCACCTCGTCGTGCAGGTCGAGGGCCAGGCCGAGGGCGTCGAAGCCGGGACCGAGGTTGGCGCTGGTGGCCGGCACCCGGACCGTGGCCCGGACCGGCGGGCTCATCCGTCCAAGCCCAGTGAGGCGGCGGCGGCCGCGGCGTCGACGGGAACCGTCACCGGCGCCGGCGCGGCAGAGATCGCCCACTCCGGGTCCTTCAAGCCGTGCCCGGTGACCGTGCAGACGACGGTGGATCCGGCCGGCAGTCGACCGTCGGCGGCGGTCATGAGCAGGCCGGCGATGCTGGCCGCTGAGGCAGGTTCGACGAACACCGCCTCCTGGCGGGCCACGGTGCGGTAGGCATCAAGGATCTGCCGGTCAGTGACCGCGGCGATCAGGCCCCCGGACTCGTCGCGGGCGGCCTCAGCCGAGGTCCAGGACGCCGGGTTGCCGATGCGGATGGCGGTGGCGATGGTGACCGGCTTGGCCACGGGATGCCCGAGGACGATCGGTGCCGCGCCCGCGGCTTGGAAGCCGAACATGCGCGGAGTGGTCGACACCACGCCGTCGGCGGCGTACTCCTGGTAGCCCCTCCAGTATGCGGTGATGTTGCCGGCGTTGCCCACCGGGATGCAATGGACGTCGGGTGCGCGACCGAGCTGGTCGCAGATCTCGAACGACGCTGTCTTCTGGCCCTCGATGCGGAACGGGTTGACCGAATTGACCAATGCCACCGGATGCTCGACCGAGAGCTTCTGGGCCAGCTCAAGGCAGTCGTCGAAGTTGCCCTCGACCTGCAGCAGTCGGGCGCCGTGCACCAGGGCCTGGGCCAGCTTGCCAAGCGCGATCTTGCCCCGGGGCACGAGGACGGCGCAGGTCATTCCCGCGCGCACCGCGTAGGCCGCGGCCGAGGCCGAGGTGTTGCCGGTGGACGCACAGATCACCGCGCGGGCGCCGTCCTCGGCCGCCTTGGAGATGGCCATGGTCATCCCGCGGTCCTTGAACGAGCCGGTCGGGTTGGCGCCCTCGACCTTTAGGTACACCTCGCAGCCGGTGCGGCGGGACAGCTCGCGCGCGGGCACGAGCGGAGTGGCGCCCTCGTACAGGGTGATCACGGGGGTGGCGGGCGAGACCGGGAGCCGCTCGCGATAGGCCTCGATCAGCCCCGGCCACGGCGTCATCCGCGCGGTGGCTCCGGTCAGTGTCGGCGGGGCCACGTCAGCCGCCGTCGCCGGACATGCCCTCGACCCGCAGGACGCTGGCCGTACGGCCGATCGATTCCATCGACGCCAGCCGCCGCACGGTCGCGGCCAGGGCGGCGTCCGTGGCGGTGTGGGTGACCAGGACCAGCGTGGCCGCGTCGCCGCGGCCCTCCTGGCGCACGGTTCGGATGCTGACGTCGGCCTCGGCGAAGGCACCGGCCACTGCGGCCAGCACGCCCGGACGGTCGTCGACGTCCAAGGCGACATGGTAACGGGTGCGGACCTCCCCCATCGGGACCAACGGCAGCGCGGCGTACGCGGTGCCCCGCGCGCCCAGGCTGCCGCTGACCCGGTTGCGGGCCACCGCGACGAGGTCACCGAGAACCGCACTAGCGGTCGGTGAGCCACCCGCACCGCGGCCGTAGAACATCAGCGATCCGGCGGCCTCGGCCTCGACGAAGACAGCGTTGAAGGCATCGTCCACGCCGGCCAACGGGTGCGTGCGCGGCAGCATGGCCGGGTGGACGCGGACGGACACGGCCTCCTGACCGTCGGCGCTTCGCGTGCGCTCGGCGATGGCCAGCAACTTCACCGTGCAGCCGAGAGCGCGGGCGCTGGCCATGTCCGTGGCGGTGACCGCGCCGATCCCCTGGCGATAGACGTCGGCAGCGGTGACCCGGGTGTGGAAGGCCAGCCCGGCCAGGATGGCCGCCTTGGCCGCGGCGTCGAAGCCGTCGACGTCGGCGGTCGGGTCGGCCTCGGCGTAGCCCAACGCGGTCGCTTCCGCGAGCGCCTCGGTGAAGCTCAGTCCGGTGGCGTCCATGCGGGACAGGATGAAGTTGGTGGTGCCGTTGACGATGCCCATGACCCGGGTGATGCGGTCACCGGCGAGGGACTCACTCAGCGGGCGCAGCAACGGAATCGCCCCGGCCACCGCGGCCTCGTAGTACAGGTCGACGCCGGCCTCCGCCGCCGCGTCGTGCAGCTCGGCGCCGTGATCGGCCAGCAGGGCCTTGTTCGCGCTCACCACGCTCTTGCCGCTGCGCAACGCCGACAGCAGCAGCGAGCGCACCGGCTCGATGCCGCCCACGACCTCGACCACCAGGTCGACGTCCTCGCGTTCGACCAAGGCCCGTGCGTCCGTGGTCAGCAGGTCGGCCGGAACCTCGGGGTGGCGGGCCGGACGGCGCACGGCCACGCCCACCAGCTCCAGCGGCCGGCCCACCCGGGCGGCGAGGTCGTCGGACTGCTTGGACAGCAGCCGCACCACCTGGGACCCGACCGTGCCGCAGCCGAGCAGAGCCACCTTGAGGGCGTCGCTCACCGCTGGTCTCCCGATCGCGGCGCCGCCCCTGGCTCCCAGCCGGTGTCGAGCGCCAGCAGCTCGGCCTCGGTCTCGCGGCGGACGAGGACACGGTCGTTCCCGTCGTGCACAGCGACCACCGGCGGGCGCGGGACGAAGTTGTAGTTGCTGGCCATGCTGCGGCAGTAGGCGCCGGTGGCGGCCACGGCCAGCAGGTCGCCGGGTGCGACGTCTTCGGGCAGCCAGGCATCGCGCACGACGACGTCCCCGCTCTCGCAGTGCTTGCCCACCACCCGGGCGGACACCGGCGGTGCGGTCGACTCGCGGCCGGCCAGCACGACGGTGTAGTCCGCGTCGTACAGGGCGGTGCGGATGTTGTCGCTCATGCCGCCGTCGACGGACACGTAGAGCCGCTGCATGTGGCCGTCGAGCTGGACCGGCTTCACCGTGCCCACCTCGTACACGGTCACGCCCGCCGGCCCGATGATCGCCCGGCCCGGCTCCACGCTCATCCGCGGCTCGGCCAGTCCGGCCGCCGCGCACTCGCGGGCCACCACCGTGCGCAAGCGGTCGGCCACCGCCTTGACCGGCGCCGGGTCGTCACTGGCGACGTAGGCGATGCCCAGCCCGCCGCCCAGGTTGATCTCCGGCAGCTCGACGCCGTGCTCGTCGCGTAAGCGGGCCAGCAGCTCGACCACCCGATGGGCCGCGACCTCGAAGCCGTCGGTATCGAAGATCTGCGAGCCGATGTGGGAGTGGATGCCGACCAGCTCCAGTGCGGGCTCGGCCAGCACGGCCGCCGCAGCCCGGGCGGCGTCTCCCCCGGCCAGCGACAGACCGAACTTCTGGTCCTCGTGCGCGGTGGCGATGTACTCATGGGTGTGGGCCTCCACTCCAACGGTGGACCGGATGAACACCTTCTGCCGTACGCCACCCGCCGCGGCGATCGCGGCCAGCTGGTCGATCTCGGCCGACGAATCGATCACCACCCGTCCCACCCCGACCGCGACCGCTCGCTCGAGTTCGGCCACCGACTTGTTGTTGCCGTGCAGGGCCATGCGCTCGGGCGGGAAGCCGGCAGCCAGGGCCACGGCCAGTTCGCCGCCGGAGCAGACGTCCAGGCCCAGGCCGGCCTCGTCCATCCAGCCGGCCACCGCGGTGCACAGGAATGCCTTGGCCGCGTAGTACACGTCGGCCTGTGCGAAGGCCGCGACGAAGTCCCCGGCCCGGCGGCGGACGTCAGCCTCGTCGAGCACCAGGAGCGGCGACCCGTGCCGGCGCACCAGCTCAGCAGCGGACAGGCCACCGACGTGCAGCACGCCACCGATGCGCGCGGCGGTGTCCGGCCACACGCTGGGATCGAGGGCACCTGGGTCGATGGGCGGCGGTCCGAGGGCGACGGAACCGGGACGCACGTCGGCGTGCCGCGGCCCGGCCGGATGCGCGGACCGGCTCACGCCGGAGCCCGGTTGTAAAACATGCCCACAACTACATCCGTTCGGGAGCGCCGACGCCGAGCAGGCCGAGGCCGTTGGCCAGGACGACCCGGGTGGCCTCGGACAACCACAGCCGCGCGTCGGTGAGCGGCGTCGCCTTCTCCTCGCCCTGAGGCAGCACACGACAGGCGTCGTAGAAGCGGTGGTACAGGCCGGCCAGTTCCTCGAGGTAACGGGCCACGCGGTGCGGAGCGCGCAGTTCGGCCGCCGTGGCGATCACGCGGGGGAAGTCGGCCAAGGCGGTGAGCAGCGCCGCCTCCTGGTCGGTGTCGAGCAAACCCAGGTCCGGGTCGGTGGAGCGGCTGATGCCGAGGTCGGCGGCGCTGCGCTGCAGGGAGGACAGCCGGGCGTGGGCGTACTGGACGTAGAAGACCGGGTTGTCGTTGCTGCGCCGGGCCCACAGGTCGAGGTCGAGATCGATCGCAGAGTCCATCGATGACCGCACGAGCGCATACCGGGCTGCGTCCACGCCGATCGCCGCGACGAGGTCTTCCAGCGTGACGAACTGCCCGGCCCGCTTGCTCATCTTGCCGCCGCGCAGGTTGACCATCTGGCCGATGATCACCTCGAGTGTTCGGTCCGGGTCCTCCCCGAGGCCGGCGACCATGCCGCGCAGCCGGCCCACGTAGCCGTGGTGATCCGCGCCCAGGATGATGACGACCCGGTGGGCGCCGCGGGAGCGCTTGTCGAGGTAATAGGCCAGGTCGGCGTTGAAGTAGGTGGGCCGCCCGTCACTGCGGACGATGACCCTGTCCTTGTCGTCGCCAAAGTCGGTCGTTCGCAGCCATACCGCGCCGTCGTTCTCGTACACCCGACCGGAGTCGCGCAGCCGCTCCACGGTGGCCTCGATCGCCCCGGACGCGTGCAGGTCGCGCTCGTTGAAGTAGACGTCGAAGCGCACGCCGAACGACTCGAGCGAGGCCTTGATCCGGTCGAACATCTGGTGCACGCCGTCGCGGCGGAAAACGTCGAGTGCCTTGTCCCGGGGCAGCTCGAGCAGGCCCGAATTGGCCGCCACCACGTCGCCGGCGACCTCGGCGATGTAGTCGCCCTGATACCCGTCGGCCGGCACGGCCTCACCCCGGGCGACGGCGTCCAGGGAGGCGGCGAAGCGGTCGATCTGGGCGCCGGCATCGTTGAAGTAGTACTCGCGCACCACCTCGGCCGAGCCGGCGGCCAACAGGTTGGCGATGGC
>JBDUAD010000045.1:0-22624 GCA_040004775.1 bacterium
CACCGCCGCCGGAACGGTGACCTACCACGATGTGGTCAACCTCGGCATCGCCGTGGACACCGAGGGTGGCCTGACCGTGCCGGTGATCCGCAACGCCGGCGACCTCAATCTCGGCGGCATCGCCCGCAAGATCGCCGACCTGGCCGAGCGCACCCGGACCAACCGGATCAGCCCCGACGAGCTGGCCGGCATGACGTTCAGCCTGACCAACACCGGCAGCCGCGGCGCTATCTTCGACACGCCGATCTTCACGCCGCCCCAGGTTGCCATCCTCGGCACCGGGGCGGTGGTCAAGCGCGCCGTCGTCGTCAGCGACGCCAACATCGGCGAGACGATCGTGGTCCGGTCGATGGTGTATCTGACGCTGTCCTACGACCACCAGATAGTCGACGGTGCGGACGCGGCACGGTTCCTCGTCGCCGTCAAGGACCGCCTGGAAGCCGGGGCGTTCGAGGGAGAGCTGGGCTTGTCGTGACCGGACGAAAGTGATCATCGTCGTATCCGGCGCGTCCGGCTTGATCGGCACGCCCATGAAGGCGGCTCTGCGCGCGGCGGGTCACGAGCTGCGCGTGCTCGTGCGCCACGAACCGACGTCGAGCGAGGAATTCGAATGGGACCCGGCGGCCGGGCGGCTCGACGGGAATGTGCTGGTCGGTGCCGGCGCGGTGATCAACCTGTCCGGCGCCCCCGTGGCCGGCCACCGCTGGAACGACTCCTACAAGCGGACCATCGTCGACAGTCGGGTGCAGCCCGGCCGCACGCTGGCTGAAGCGATAGCCGCGCGCGGTGACAGCGCTCCGCCGGCCTACCTGGTTGCATCCGCGGTCGGGTACTACGGGGACACCGGCGACGCGGTGGTCACCGAGGACACGCCGTCGGGACGCGGGTTCCTGGCTGACGTCTGTCGTCGCTGGGAGGCCGCGGCGGCCCCGGCGGCCGACTCCGGACACACCCGAGTGGTGCACCTGCGCACGGGGCTGGTGCTGGCTCCGCACGGCGGCGCCCTCGGGCCGCTGCGGCTGACCGCCAAAGCCGGCATCGCCGGCCGGCTGGGCAGCGGGCGCCAATACCAGCCGTGGATCTCCCTGGCTGACGAGATCGCGGCCTTGCTCTTCCTGCTCAGCGCTGACGTGTCCGGCCCGGTCAATCTCACCGGACCCGAGCCGGTGCGCCAGGCCGACCTCGCCCGCGAGCTGGCGCATGCGCTGCACCGGCCCTCGGTCGTCCCGACCCCGGCCTTCGCCGTACGTCTGGCCCTCGGCGAGTTCGCCGACGAGGGAGTGCTGATTGGCCAACGCGCGGTCCCGGCGGTCCTCAGCAGGGCGGGATACCGGTTCACCCACCCGACGCTGAGCGAGGCGCTGCAGGCCGTGGCCTGACCCAGCCCGCACCGCCTACCGCCCACCGCCCTGCGCTGAGCTGAGACGTCCGAGGCAGTCACGTCGGCACCAACGCCGTGATCCGCCACCCCCGCGGTGTGCGGGCCAGCTCCAGCCGCACGACCCGCCCGCCGCTCGGCCGTGTCCGCGCGCGCAACATTGCCGTGCAGATCAGCCGGGCGGGGGTCACCGAGACGGTGGCCCGGACGGTCACCGCGTCCGCGTCCTGACGCACGGTTCGCACATCGCGATAGCGGGTTATCAGGCCGACCAGCCCGCATCCCGAACCGGGGGGAGTCAGCCGTCTCAGCGTCGCCGTGTCCTGGCGCAACAGCGGGCCGGCGGACCAGATGCGAGCCAGCTCTTCGGCGTCGGCGGTGGCGAACGCCCGCGCCCGGTGCGAATCCAGTTCGGCCAAGGTTCTGGCCCAGGCGAGCTCGGATCCACCGGTGGAGGTGGGTCCGCCCGGTAAGGGCGGCGAGGCGGGAGTCGACGACGGCGGGCGCGACGCGCCACTGGCCGGGCTGGTTACCGGACCTGACGAGGCGGCGACCAGCGCGGCCGGAACGTCCGGCGCAGCGGCCCCGTGCGTGGAGCGCCACCATCCCGCCGCCGCGCCGGCCACCGTCAGGGAGACCACGGCGACGGCCACCCAAGCCCGGGTGAAGGGCATGGACGATTCCGAGGCCCCGTGACCGCTGGGCAGGCCGGGAAGCACCCACCACGGCCGCCGGTACCTCTGGGCGTCCTTGGGCGCTGGCGGCCGCCGGACCACGTGGGTAAGGGGTAGCCGGTCGGGACCCGATGGGGATGACTCGGCGACGGCAAACGCCGGTCGCCCCGGTGAAGCAACGATCACATTGAGTCGGTCGTGGACATCCGCCTCGCCGCGACGGTTGCCCGACGACCGGCCGAGTCTGATCGATGAGCGGCGCGCACCCGGCGCTGCCGCGACCGGCGCTTGCGGTGCCGCACCATGGCGCGCAACGTGGGGGACGCGCCCGGCCGGCGGAATGCGGCCCGCGGTCAGTTCCACCGCCACCGGTGTGGCGGCGTAGCGCAGGTCGAGCGCGAACTCGGCCGAAGTGCCCCGCACATAGGGCGCAGGGTCGAGCCCGCGACGAAGAACCGAGGCGACCTCCTTGGGCATCTCGCCGAGCCGCTCCTCCAGGTGCTCGATCTCGCCCGTGGCCGCCACCGCAATGATCCCTTCGACCGAATCCCCGGCCCACGCCGGTGCTCCGGTCAGGCAGTGCAGCGTCACCGCCGCGACCATGAAGACGTCGCTCGGTGGCCCTGGCGGTGATCCGTTGGCCACCGCCGGATCCAGGTAAGGCAGCGTGGCCATCGCCGGACCGTGCTGGCCGAGCAACCGGGCCACGCCGAGGTCGGCCAACATCGGGCGACCGCGCGAACAGAACAGGATGTTGCCGGGCGCGACGTCGCCGTGGACGACGCCCTGGGAGTGGGCGTGGGCCAGCGCCGCGCCGACCGGGGCCAGAGCACTGACCGTCTCCCCTACCGCCAGGCGTCCGCGCCGCTCCAGAAGCGTGGCCAACGAGCCGCCCTCAGCCAGGTCGAGAACCAGCACCATGGCATTGGGAGTGGTGACCAGCTCGCGCAGACGGACGACGTTCGGATGCTCCAGTGCGGCCAGCAGAGCCGCCTCGCTCTCGGCCGCCGATCGGCCGAGCGCGTCCGGGGCCGGAAGCCGCTTCAGCGCGACGGACTCGCCGGTACGGGTCGACCGGCCGCGCCACACCTGCCCGGCCGCACCCGATCCCAGCCGCACTTCGGCCACGTAGCCCGGTATCCGCCAGGCGCTCTGCGCTGCACGCATGCGGCGATGCTGACACGAGGTTGTCTCCGTCCGCGGGCGTCGTCCACAGGGCGGCCCGCCCGTCCACAACGGCGTCCGGCCGTCGCCCGAGCCGGATACCGTGCCCACGTGCCTGCTGAGCAACCGACCATCCTCGCCACGTCCGGCGGGATCGTGCCCGGACGCCGCACCCGTTACGAGGTCGGTCCCCTGACCGACTTCGCCATCGAGCTGTCCGGCGTCTCGGGTCGGGCGCCGCGGGTCTGCTATCTCGGTACCGCCGGTGGTGACAACCCGGCCGGCATCACCGACTTCTACAACGCCGCCCGGCTGCGCGGGCTGGAACCGTCGCACCTGCAGCTGTTCCTGATGCCGAACGTCGACGACATGCGCAGCCTGTTGCTCGAGCAGGACGTGGTCTGGGTCTTCGGCGGCAGCGTGGCCGGGCTCTTGGCCCTCTGGCGAGTACACGGCGTCGACGCGCTGATGCGCCAGGCGTGGCAGGCCGGCGTGGTGCTCACCGGCGTCAGCGCCGGATCGATCTGCTGGCACACCGGCGGCCCCACCGACTCCTTCGGACCCGAGCTGCAGGTCATCGACAACGGGTTGGCCCTCGTCCCGTTCTCAGCCGCAGTGCACTACGACTCCGAACCGCAACGGCGTCCGCTGTTCCAGGCCGCGGTGGCCGACGGTCGGCTGGGCACCGGCTACGCCACCGACGACGGCACCGGCGTGCTCTACCGCGGTACCCAGTTCGCCGGCGCCTACGGGGAGCGAGACGGAAAAGGGGTGTACCTGGTCGAACGCAACCCGAATGGCACCGCGACGGAAACCGCCCTCGAGGTCACTCGCCTGCCGTAGGCCGCCGAACGGTGGTCCGGCCCCGTCGGCCGGCCCGCGTACCGTGACCGACATGCCGGGGCCTACACCGATCCACGCCGGTCTGGTGCCCTACGCCGACGCGTGGGAGCACCAGCACTCCGTGCACGCCCGGCGGGTGGCTGACGACATCAGTGACACCGTGCTGCTCCTCGAGCACCCGTCGGTGTACACCGCCGGCCGCCGCACCACCCCGGCCGAGCGCCCTCGCGACGGCACTCCGGTTATTGACGTCGACCGCGGCGGCAAGATCACCTGGCACGGTCCGGGCCAGCTGGTCGGCTACCCGATTCTGCGATTGCCCGAGCCGGTGGACGTCCTGGCCTACGTGCGCCGGGTGGAAGCCATGCTGATCGCCGTCTGCGCCGAATTCGATGTACCAGCCCATCGCGTCGAGGGCCGGACCGGAGTGTGGGTCGCCGCCGAGCGCGTTCGTCCGGAGCGCAAGATCGCCGCAATCGGCGTGCGCGTGGCCCGCGGTGTCACCCTGCACGGCTTCGCGCTGAATTGCGATCCAGACCTGCGGGCCTTCGAAACCATCGTGCCCTGCGGAATCTCCGACGCCGGAGTCACGTCACTGTCCGCCGAGCTCGGCCGATCCGTGCCGGTGGCCGAGGTGCGGCCGGTCGTCGAATCTCACCTGCCGCTGCTGTCGGCGCCGGTCAGCGAGGCAACCGCGCTCGCCTCCATCGCCTGAGCCTGAGGTGGCCCGGCGGGTGCCGCCTCCCGACTCGGGGACGCCGGCCGCGACGTCGAACGAAGCCGCCCCCGACCCCGCCGGCGACCACGACCGCGCGCACTGGACCACCGGCCCGGCCGCCGTGCGGGCCGCGGTGGTCGTCCTCTGGCTGGCCGGTCTGGTCGTCGGCTTCGTCGCTATTCTGGTCGTCGCCGCCCGCGCCACCTGCGCCAGCGGCTCCGGCGGTTCCGGCGGTTCCGGCGGATTGGCCTGCGGCACCGCGGGGACGCTCCTGGGCGTGCTGCTGGTCTCCGCGACGGTGAGCGTGGTCGGCGTCAGCACGGTGACCGTGACCGAGGCCCGGTCACAGCCGAGGATGTGGCTCACCCGGTGGGCGGTCAGCCTGGCCGTGCTGGCCCTGTTGCTGGTGGCGAGCCGGCTCGTGCTGGGCACCCTGTGACGACGCGCCCGGTTACTACGCATCCCTGCGAGAACGCACCGCTTGGAGCAGATACCGCTTGAGTACCATCGGAGCGGTGACCACCACCGCCTCCGAACCGACCGGAGCGGCACCGCGCAAGCTGCTGCGCATCGAGGCCCGCAACGCCGAGACGCCCATCGAGCGCAAGCCGGAGTGGATCAAGACCCGCGCGACGATGGGCCCTGAGTACACCGAGCTGCGAGCCCTCGTGGCCCGCGAAGGTCTGCACACGGTGTGCCAGGAAGCCGGTTGCCCCAACATCTACGAGTGCTGGGAGGACCGGGAGGCCACGTTCCTCATTGGCGGTTCCCAGTGCACGCGGCGCTGCGACTTCTGCCAGATCGACACCGGCCGGCCGGAGCCGCTGGACCGCGACGAACCCCGCCGGGTGGCCCAGAGCGTGCAGGCCATGGGCCTGCGCTACGCCACGGTGACGGGTGTGGCCCGTGACGACCTGCCGGACGGCGGCGCCTGGCTTTACGCCGAAACCGTCCGCCGCATCCACGCGGTAAACCCCGGCACCGGCGTCGAACTGCTCATCCCCGATTTCGACGCTGCGCCGGAGCAACTGGCCGAGGTGTTCGGCACGCGCCCCGAGGTACTGGCTCACAACGTCGAGACCGTGCCGCGGATCTTCAAGCGGATCCGGCCCGGATTCCGCTACGAGCGCTCGCTCGCCGTCATCACCGCGGCCCGTGCCGACGGGCTGGTGACCAAGTCCAACCTCATCCTGGGCATGGGTGAGGAACGGGCGGAGATCTCCCAGGCCCTGCAGGACCTCTACGACGCCGGCTGCGAGCTCATCACCATCACCCAGTATCTGCGCCCGAGCCCGCGCCACCACCCGGTGACGCGGTGGGTCAAGCCCGAGGAGTTCCTCGAATTGCGCGAGGAGGCCGAGGAGATCGGCTTCTCCGGCGTGATGAGCGGACCGCTCGTCCGCTCGTCCTACCGGGCCGGACGTCTCTACCAGCAGGCGGTCGCCGCCCGGGCCTAGCTTCCGGCACCGAGCAACCCGCCGCCGGAACAACCGCCCTGCAAGCCGGGCCTCGATTGAAGCGCCGAGCAGCCCGCGCCGCTCACTATCCTGGGGTCCATGCCTTCCACGCCCGCGACCAAGCCGGCCAAGCCCACGCGCGCGCAGAAGAAGATCACCCGCACCGAGCGCAGACAGAAGCGGCGGGCGCAGTGGCGCTCGCTGCTGCAAGCGTTCACGATGACCCGCCGCAACGACGCCCGGCTCATCCCCTACCTGGTGTTGGCCTTCGTCGTCGTGGCCGCCATGATTTATCTGGTCGCCCTGCTGCTCACGGGAAGCCGCTACTTGTTCATCCCGATCGCCGTGCTGGCCGGGTTGGTAGCCGCGCTGTTCGTATTCAGCCGCCGCGCGCAGACCGCCGCCTACTCCCAGGCCGACGGTCAACCCGGGGCCGCGTTGTACGTCCTGCAGAACCTGCGCGGAGCCGACTGGAAGACCACCGAAGCGGTCGCCGCGACTACCCAGATGGACGCCGTACACCGCGTCACCGGGCGTCCCGGCGTGGTCCTCATCGGCGAGGGCGCACCGCATCGGGTCAAGGGCCTGCTCGCGCAGGAGAAGCGGCGGGTGGCCCGGCTGGTCGGCGACACGCCGATCTACGACATCGTCGTCGGCACCGGAGAGGACGAGGTGCCGTTGCGCAAGCTCAACACCCACCTGCTGCGTTTGCCGCGCAACCTGGCCAAGGACGAGGTGGCCACCGTCAACAAGCGCCTGGCCGCGCTCGGCGCGTCGCGGATGCCGGTGCCGCAGGGCCCCATGCCCAACGGGGCCAAGATGCGCAACGTCGCGCGCACCGTCCGCCGGCGCAGCAGCTGAGCGCCCCACTCGACGGGCCCCGACGCGGGCCGACGTTCCCGGCGCAAGGCCCGGGCGCTGTGGCGTCGGTGGCCGCACGGCTCGGGGCGTACGTGCTGGACTCGGTGGCCAGCATCTTCGTGGCCGCGCTGTTCGTGAGCAATCGAGACTTGCCCGGCGTGGCCGGCCGTCTGCCGGGAGCGTGGAGCCTGGTTCCGTTCGCGCTGGACTACCTGGTCGGTCTGACGCTGGGCGGGCAGACCCTCGGCATGCGACTGGTATCGATCCGCGTGGTGCGCGTCGATCGGCCGGTGCCGATCGGGCTGACACGGGTCGTGATCCGCACCGCCCTGTTGATGCTCTTCATCCCGGCGTTGATCTTCGACCGCGATAACCGCGGTTTGCACGATCGAGTGACCGATACCGCGACGGTGCGCGCCTGACCGCCGATCAGGCCAGCCAGAGGCAGAACGGGTGCCCGGCGGGGTCGAGGTGGACCCGGACGTCGTCCTGCGGCTGGAAGTCGGCCGGCGTCGCTCCGCAGGCCTGAGCGTGGGCGCTGGCGGCGTCGAGGTCGTCAACCCGGATCTCCAGGTGCAGCATCATCTGCTGCCGACCCCGCACCGCCGGCCACACCGGTCGCTCGTACTCCTCCTCGATCTGGAACGACAGCGCCACGGTTCCGGCCGGCCCGCGCAGCATCGCCCAGCCCGGCTCGGCGGTGGTGATCTGCCAGCCCAGCAGGCGGCGGTAGAACTCGGCCAGGGCGCCAGGATCGGGCGCGCCGATGTTGACCGTGGTGAGGGTCAGTTCGGGATCGGCCATGCAGGGTGCATCCTTTCCGACGGTGGTCGCTTCGTCGTACCACGCGCACCGACGGCACCCGAGCACCGTTCGTCCCGAGCCGTATATGTGGCGTGCGGCCCGGGACGCACGCACAGGCCCGGAACCACCCGGAAAATGGAGGACGGTCGTGCCCGAGCCCTTCCCGCCCATCGACCCCTACGACCAGGGTCACCTCGATGTGGGCGACGGCAACCTCGTGTATTGGGAGACCAGCGGCAATCCGGGCGGCACGCCCGCGCTGTGCGTGCACGGCGGGCCCGGAGCCGGCGGCCGCCGCGGCTCCCGGCGCTCGTTCGATCCCGAGCGGTTCCGCATCGTGATGTACGACCAGCGCGGGTGCGGGCTCAGCACCCCGTCGGCCGCCGACGCCTCCACCGACATGAACGTGAACACCACTGAGCACCTGCTCGCCGACATGGAGCGGCTGCGCGAGCACCTGGGCATCGAGCGGTGGCTGTTGATAGGCGGGTCGTGGGGCTCGACGCTGATCCTGGCCTACGCCCAGCGCCATCCGGAGCGGGTGATCGGCGTCGTCATCCCGGGCGTCACCACCAGCCGGCGTCGGGAGATCGACTGGCTGTACCGGGGCGTCGGGCGGTTCTTTCCGGCCGAGTGGGAGCAGTTCCGCCTCGGCGCCACCGCCGGCTCACCGGCCAACGACGGTGACCTGGTCGGCGCCTACGCCCGGCTGATGGAGCACCCGGACGAGGCCGTGAGGCTGCAGGCGGCGACCGATTGGTGTGCGTGGGAGGACGCCGTGATCTCGGCTGAGCCGCAGGGTCGGCGCGGGGTGTACAGCGACCGGTCCGAGCGCGACCTGCTGGCGTTCGTGCGGATCTGCTCGCACTACTTCGCGGCCGGAGCGTGGCTCGAGGAGGGCGTTCTGCTGCGCGAGGCCGGCCGGTTGGCCGGCATCCCGGGCGTATTGATCCACGGCCGGCTGGATCTCAGCGGCCCACTGGACGTGGCCTGGCACCTGGCCCGGGCCTGGCCGGACGCCCGGTTGGAGGTGATCGAGGACTCGGGTCACACCGGGAGCCCGGCCATGGGCGATTCCGTGCTGAACGCGATCGCTTCCCTCGCCGGGACACCCGCGTAACGTCTCGGCAACAATCGGGACACCGGGTGGCAACCGCTTCGTCCTAGCGTCGACCCGCGGTCGCCGCCAGCCCGAGCGACCGGGTAATCCCTGTGAGCCCGACCCCGATCGACCCAGGCCAGACCGACCACACGGAGGACGGATGTTCGCCAGTTCCGAGGAGATCCTGCGCTACATCAAGAACGAGAACGTCGAATTCGTCGACGTCCGTTTCACCGATCTCCCCGGAGTGCAGCAGCACTTCAACGTGCCGGCGTCGAACTTCACCGAGGCCGCCTTCTCCGACGGGCTCATGTTCGACGGGTCCTCGATCCGCGGGTTCGCCGCGATCCACAAGTCTGACCTGAAGCTCCTGCCCGACCCGGCGACGGCCTACGTCGACCCGTTCCGCGCGGCCAAGACGCTCAACCTGAACTTCTCGATCGTCGAGCCGCGCACCGGCGAGCCCTACGAGCGCGACCCGCGCCAGGTGGCGACCAAGGCCGAGGAGTACCTGCGCAGCACCGGCATCGCCGACACCTGCTACTTCGGGCCGGAGGCCGAGTTCTACATCTTCGACGACGTGCGCTACGAGTCGAAGATGAACACCGCCTCCTACTTCATCGACTCCGAAGAGGGCCACTGGAACACCGGCCGGGTCGAGGCCGGCGGCAACCTGGCCTACAAGACCAGCGTCAAGGGTGGCTACTTCCCGGTCCCGCCGTACGACCACTACGCCGACCTGCGTGACCAGATCAGCACCGCGTTGATGAACGCCGGGCTCAAGCTCGAGCGGGCCCACCACGAGGTCGGCACCGCCGGCCAGGCCGAGATCAACTACCAGTTCGACACGCTGACACACGCAGCCGACCAGATCCTGATGTTCAAGTACATCGTCAAGAACGTGGCCTGGCGCAACGGCAAGAGCGCGACGTTCATGCCCAAGCCGCTCTTCGGTGACAACGGGTCCGGCATGCACTGCCACCAGTCGCTCTGGAAGGACGGCGAGCCGCTCTTCTACGACGAGACCGGCTACGCCGGCCTCAGCGACACCGCCCGCTACTACATCGGCGGCCTGCTGTACCACGCCCCGTCGCTGCTTGCCTTCACCAACCCCACGGTGAACTCCTACCACCGCCTGGTACCGGGCTACGAGGCACCGGTCAATCTGGTCTACTCGGCCGGCAACCGCTCGGCCTGCATCCGGGTGCCGATCACCGGGGTCAGCCCGAAGGCCAAGCGCATCGAGTTCCGCGTGCCCGACCCTTCGTGCAACCCCTACCTGGCGTTCTCGGCGATGATGATGGCCGGTGTGGACGGCATCCGGAACAAGATCGAGCCGGCCGAGCCGATCGACAAGGACCTCTACGAACTGCCGCCGGACGAGGCCGCCTCGATCCCGCAGGTACCGGGTTCCCTCGATGCGGTGCTCACCCACCTCGAGGCCGACCACGAGTACCTCATCGAGGGCAACGTGTTCACCGAGGACCTCATCGAAACCTGGATCGACTACAAGCGGGTCAACGAGGTCGACCCGGTGCGTCTGCGCCCGCACCCCTACGAGTTCGACCTGTACTACAACATCTGAGCTCGCGCTCCAGACGCCGCTGCGGCAGCTGCGCGGCGTCTCCCGGCCGCCCGGTCGTGAGTCGTGGCCCGAGTCACGACCGGAGCTCCCCCGTGCGACGGGCGATCTTTCTAGACTCGACGTCGTGCTTCCCGGATCGCTGTCCGGGTCCTCGTCGAATCCACGGCGACCGGGCCCGCTGCGACCCGACCCGGGGGAATCCGACTTCCCATCACGGCGTTTCGCCGCTGTCCTGCCCGTCGACACGCTGACCTACCGACCGCCCCGATGGTGGCAGGAGGTCGCCGTCGTCGCGGCCGGGTACTGGCTCTACGGACTGGCCCGCAACGCCATCGACGGTGGGGCCGGCGTCGCCCGCGACCACGGGCACGCCGTGCAACGGCTGCAGGAGCGGCTGCACCTCGATCCGGAACCGCCGCTGAACCGCTGGGTCGCCGCCCATGAGCCGCTGGCCCAGGCAATGAACTACTACTACGCCACGCTGCACTTCGCCGTCACGATTGGCACGATGGTCTGGCTGTTCCGGGCTCACCCTCGCCTCTACCGGGGCGCGCGCACGGTGCTGCTGACCACGACCCTGATCGCGCTGCTCGGCTTCTACCTGTACCCGCTGGCCCCACCGCGACTGCTGCCGGGCTACGGCTACGTCGACACGCTGGTCCGCTTCCACACCTGGGGCTCGCTGGCTGATCCGCGGGTCGCCGAACGGTCCAACCAGTACGCGGCCATGCCCAGCCTGCACGTCGCCTGGGCATCGTGGGTGGGTATCTGTGTGTTCATGTGCGCCCGACGCAGCGTGGTGCGGTGGGCCGGCCTCGCCTATCCCGCCCTGACCGTCTTCGTGGTCCTCGGCACGGCCAACCACTTCCTGTTCGACGCGGTGGGCGCGTCCGTGGCGCTCGGCCTGGGGTTCACGGTGCAGTACGCGCTGTCGGGCCACGCGGCGTTTCGGCCGGCCCCGCTGGCAGTCAGGGAAAATCCGGCCAGTGCTCTGGTCGCTCCGCCGGCGCGTCAGGCCAGCGCCTGCGGGTCGTAGAAGATCCGCTCGACCCAACGCCGGGCCCGGCGGGTCACCCGCCGGTAGTCGTCCTCCAGCCGGCCGGGATCGAAGCCGGCCGGATAGCCCAGGGCCCGGCCGACGCCGACCAGTGCCGATCCGCCGGCCGGCACCTGGTCCTCGGCCCGGCCGGTGACCAGCAGGATGGCGTTGCGGACCCCGGTGGCCAGCCGCCAGGCCGCCGCCAGCGTGGCTACCGCGTCGACCTCGACCAGGCCGGCGTCGGCGGCGGCGCTGAGGGCGGCGAGGGTGCTGGTGGTGCGCAGGCCCGGCACCGCGGCGGCGGATTGCAGTTGCAGGAGTTGCACTGTCCACTCCACGTCGGCCAGCCCGCCACGGCCGAGCTTGGTGTGCGTGGCCGGATCGGCGCCGCGGGGCAACCGCTCGCTGTCGATGCGGGCCTTGAGGCGGCGGATCTCCAGGGTGGCGGCCAGGTCGAGGCCGTCCGGCGAGTACCGCAGCGGGTCGACCAGCGCGGCGAAGCGCCGTCCGAGGTCTTCGTCGCCGGCCGCGGGCCGGGCCCGTAACAGCGCCTGGCGCTCCCACGTCGAGGACCAGCGTTCGTAGTAGGCGGCGTAGGAGGCCAAGGTGCGCACGAGCGGCCCGTCGCGGCCCTCCGGACGCAGGTTGGCGTCGATGTGCACGGGGGGGTCGGCGGCGGGGGCGGCCAGCTGGGCCCGCAGGGTGGCGCCCACGGCGTGGGTGAATCGACCGGCGACCTCGGCGTCGGCACCCGGCGCGGGTTCGGACACGAACAGCACGTCGGCGTCGGAGCCGTAGCCGATCTCGCGGCCACCGAGGCGGCCCATCGCGATAATCGCCAGCCGCGCCGGGGCGGCCGGGGCCGCGGTCTCCTGGGCCTGATCGCCTGCATCCTCGTTGGCCTGCTCGCGGACCGGTTTACGGACCTGGTCGTGGGCCGTCGACACGGCCTGGTCGGCTACGACGACGTCGAGGGCCACCGTCAGTGTGGCGTCCATCGTGGCGCTGAGGCCCGCGGCCACCGCGTCGCCGTCGATGCGGGCCAGCAGGTCGGCGCTGGCGATGCGAACCAGCTCGGTGCGGCGCACGGCCCGTATCGCCCGAATCTTGCTCGCCAGGCCGACCTGACGGGCCGCGGTCTCGCGCATGGTGGCGGCCACGTCGGCCGTGGTGCGTGGACGCAGCGCGGCGTCATCGGCCAGCAGGGCCAGCGTGTCCGGCGCAGCGACGAGCAGGTCGGCCACGTACTGGCTCGTCCCCAGCAGGTAGGCGAGGCGATCAGCCACCTCGCCCTCGTCGCGCAGGATCCGCAGGTACCACGGAGTCTCGCCGGCGGCATCGGAGAGTCGGCGGTAGCGCAGCAGGCCGGCGTCGGGATCGGCCGCGGCCGAGAAGTCCGCCAGCAGCACCGGCAATAGCGCGCGCTGGATGGCCGCCCGACGAGAAAGCCCACTGGTCAGCGTCTCGAGGTGCTGCAGGGCCCGCCGCGGCTCGCCGAAGCCCAGCGCGGCCAGCCGGCGCTCGGCCTCGGCCGGAGTGAGTCGCAGCTCGGCGGTGGGCACGCGCGCCACCGCCTCCAGCAGTGGGCGGTAGAAGAGCTTCTCGTGCAGGCGACGGACCTCGCGCGCGTGCAGAGCCCACTCGGACTGCCAGACCGCACGAGCGTCGCCGCGGTGGTCGGCGCGGTAACCGAGCGAGCGGGCCAGCCGGTGGAGGGCATCGGGATTGTCGGGCACCAGGTGCGTCCGACGCAGCCGCAGCAACTGCACCCGGTGTTCGGTGGCGCGCAGGAACCGATAGGCGTCGGCCAGGCTGACCGCGTCGTCGCGGCCGATGAACCCGCCATCGCGCAGGGCGGCCAGGGCGGCGAGGGTGCCCGGCACCTGTAGCCGCGGATCGGCCCGCCCGTGCACCAGCTGCAGGAGCTGGATCGCGAACTCCACGTCGCGCAGTCCGCCGGGACCGAGCTTGATCTCGCGGGTCGCGACAGTGGCCGGCAGCCGGCTGACCACCCGCCGCCGCATCGCCTGCACGTCAGCGACGAAGTTGGCCCGCTCGGCGGCAGTCCAGATAAGTGGCCGCACCGCGTCGACGTAGGCCTGACCCAGTGCGAGGTCACCGGCGGCCGCCCGGGCCTTGAGCAGCGCCTGGAACTCCCAGGTGCTGGCCCAGCGTCGGTAGTAGGTCACGTGACTGGCCAGCGTGCGCACCAGCGGCCCGTCCTTGCCCTCCGGCCGCAGGGCAGCGTCCACCTCCCACACCGCGCTGCCACAGATGACAATCATTCGGCCGGCCAGGGCGGTAGCGGCCGCCAGGGCCGCTTCGGTGTCGACGGCTCCGGTGCCGGTGAGGTCGGCCGCTGAAGGTTGGCCGCTGGGCAGCGACCGTTGCGACGTGTCGCGCTCCTGGAGGGCCAACGGGGAGTCAGTGGGCGCGGTGCTCGCCGCTCGACCCGGCGATGCCGGCTCGGCGACGAAGATCACGTCGACGTCGGAGACGTAGTTGAGCTCGAGACCTCCCGTCTTGCCCAGTGCGACGACGGCCAGGTCGAACGGCACACCGTCGCGGGCGGACGGCAGGACCTCGGCCGCGGCCACGGCCAGGGCGGCCTGCACGGTGGCGCCGGCCAGCTGGGCCAGCGCCGCGGTGACCTCCTCGACCCCCGCCTCGCCGGCCAAGTCCCGCCCGGCGATGGCGAGGACCTCCCGACGGTAGGCCGCCCGCAGGGCGTCGATCGCCTCCCGCCCGGTGCGCTCCGCCCGCCGGCCCCGGCTTCCGGTGACCGGGTCGTCGGCGTCCGCGCCGACGGCCCCAGCCAGGCGGCGAGCCACGTCGGCGTAGTCGGCGAGGTCCTGCGTCCCGTCGTCGGGCCCGTCGCCGCTGGCGTCGTTGGAAGCAAGGACGGTCCAGTCCTGCGGGTGCGCGGCCAGGTGCTCGCCCAGGGCCACGGAGGCGCCCAGCACGCCGATCAGGCGCGCCCGCACTCGTGCGCTGTGACCCAGCGCGGTCAACAGATCCGCGGCGGCGGGACCCAGCCGCTCGGCCAGCTCGGCCAGCGCCGCGGTGGCCAGGTCGGGATCGGCGCTGCGCCCCAGCGCGGCCACGACCCGGGCCGCGGCGTCGTCGCGGGCGGCGTTGGCGGTCTCGTCCCAGAGCTGCAGCGGCGGCTCGACCAGCCGGTCGGCGGCGCGTCCCGAGCGGGTGAAGCCGAGGCGGATCAGGCGGCCGACCACCCGCCCGCGGGCCGGCTCAGCCCCGTCGGGCTGCGGCGAAGTATCCGGACCGGAAGCGTCACGGTCGCCGGGCTGGTGCTGCTCGATCGCCGCTCCTGCCCGCGCCCGGACCGGAGGCGGCTCAGGCCGGACGTTCGCCACGGTCGTCGTCGACCGACGCCGGCGGATGGGGCAGGCCGCCCGGATGCGGCAGACCGAGGGGAACCGGCCCACGGGCGGCCTGCATCTCCTGGGCCAGGGCGGCACGGATCGCCGCCGGGTCGGTCACCGGATCGGCGGTCGTCACCGCGACCATCCGCCCAATCCGGACCGACGTCGGATCGGCGACCACGGCGGCGAAGCGCTCGGCCACCGGCTGCCACGCCTGCTCGATGTGCTCGTGAGCGGCGTCGCTGCGCTCCACCAGCCGGGTCACGTCCAGGTCGTAGAGGTACGGATCGGTCGCCGCCCATTCCCGCACCAGCGCGGGTGTGGTTTCTATGTGCGCCTGCAGCCCCCAGACCACTCGCCCGATGCGGAACGCCTGGTACGGATAGACCGGTGAGCTGGCCAGCAGCACGGCGGCCGGCGGCAGCTCGAGAATCGCGTCGTAGTGCCACTGCAGAACGTCGGGCGTGATCGGCATCGGACCGAAGAGCGGATCCGTGGCCGCCACGGCCCGCTTGGCGAGCAGCTGGGCGCCGAGCTCTGGGCCCTCGGGGCCCTTCTCCACGCGGCCGCCGGTGGCCACGGCCAGCAGTTGCGCCCCGAGGCAGATGGCGAGGGTGGGCAGCTCGTCGGCCACCGCGCGGGCCAGCAGCGCGCGCACCTGCGGCAACCACGGCGCGACCACGTCGTCATGGGCACCGACCGCGCCACCCAGCACGATCAGGGCGCTGTGTCCGGACAGGTCCACGGGCAGGGCGTCGCCGGCGTAGGGAGCGCGCACATCGAGCTCGAGCCCGGCTGCGGTGAGCCACTCGCCGAGCCGTCCCGGCGGGTCGTCGTCCTCGTGCTGAACAACGAGGGCTGGGCGGTCAAGCATGGCTCGACCCTACGTCGCGGGCCTGGCCGGATGATCGGGCGCTTGATCGGCCGCTGCCGGTCAGGGCGCCGCGCAGGTCGGCTTCGGGGTCGCGGTCGGCGTCACTGTGGCCGTGCCTCCGGCGGCCGTGCCGGTGACCGTCGCGGTCACAGTCACCGTGGGCGTCGCAGTGGCGGTCGTTGGCGGCGTTCCCGTCGGGGTACGGGTGAGCGTCGACGTCCGCGGTGCCGTGGTTCCTGACGGGCAACTGGAGGGCGTCGGCGTCGCGGACGTGCTCGTCGGCGCCGTGGTCGTCGGAGCCGTGGTCGTCGGCGCCGTGGTCGTCGGAGCCGTGGTCGTCGGCGCCGTGGTAGCCGGCGCGGTCGAGGCCGGCGCGGTCGACGGTGCGGACGTCGAGGCCGCCGACGTGGACGCAGGCTTGGTCGACAGCGCGCTGGTCGGCGAGCGCGTCGGCGCCGACGTGGACGGGCGGGCGCTCGGCGTGGACGTCGCCGAGCCGGGATGGCGCGCGGGGACGCTCGAGTGATCCAGGCCGGGCGGCGGCCCCGGGTCCACCGGCGGCAGCGGCGAGCGGTGCACCGGCCGCGGCGGCGTCTGCGGCACCGGCACGCTCAATCCGGGCGCGTCGGCGGCGTAGACCTGTTCCAGGGCCAGCACGCTGGCCAGGTAGGCGTCGGAGTCGTTGTAGGCCAGCACAGCGCGGCGCTGCCCGACCGCGGTGCTCAAGTCACCCCCGGCCGCGCACAGGTAGCGCGCCGCGGCCGCGGCGGAGTCGTAGATGTTGAACGGATCGACCACCGAGTCGCCATTGCCGTCGGTGCCGTAGAGGGCCCACGTGGACGGAATGAACTGCATTGGTCCGACCGCCCGGTCGAGGCTGCGATCGCCGTCGAGCCGGCCGCCGTCGGTATCGCGGATGAGCGCGGTGCCGTGGCCGTCGAGCGGAATGCCGATGATCGGTTCGGTGCTGGTGCCGTCGCTGCGCAGCAACGCGCTGCCGAAGCGCCCGTGGTCGGACTCGACCCGGCCGATGGCGGCCAGCAGCGGCCACGGAATGGCGCAGGACGCCGGTTGGGCGGCGGCCGCGCGGCGATAGGCCGCCAGCGCGACGCTGGGGATGCCGTCGGCGGCCAGGCCGGTGACCACGGGCGCGGCGGAGCCTGCTCCCCCGGGCGCGTCGACCGGTGCACCGGTCGGCGCAGCCGCAGGCCCCGTCGCGGGCGGCACGGTCGGCGGTGGCATCTTGCCCGTCGACGTGGTGGCGGTGACCGTGGCCGACCAGGCGGGTGACTGCGGTTCGGCGAAGCCGGGGCTCGTCCCTTGCACTTCGCCGGCGGCCAACGCCGGGCGCGGTGTGCTGGGCGGCTCGGACGCGGCACTGACCGCGGTCAGCAGGACGGCAACGGTGGCGGTGGCGGCCCCGCCGAGGAAGAAGCGCGTGGCGCGGCGGCGCCGACCCAGAGCAACAAGAGAGATCATCAGCGACGTCCTGGATCGATGCGGTGCGGGGGGGGTGCCGCCTCGATCGTAGGACGGCCGGGCGGTGCTGGCGCGTCGAACTCGAAACTGTTCATGCGCTGGTGACCTGGCCTCCGTCCGCCGGCTCGGACGAGTGCGTTACGGGAGCCGAGAGACACGGGCGTGCGGCCCGCTGCACGCCGCGACTACGTCTTCTCGCAAGGCTCTGTCGAGGGCGCGGAACCGTTACAAAGAGGGCAGATACCGCCGCAGCTCAAAGGGCGTGACCTCGGCGCGGTAGTCGATCCACTCCTCGCGCTTGTTGCGCAGGAAGTACTCGAAGACTCCCTCGCCGAGGGTTTCGGCCACGAGCTCGGAGTCCTCCATGGCCCGCAGCGCATCGGCCAGGTTGTGCGGCAGCTCCTCGTAGCCCAGGGCCCGGCGCTCGGTGTCCGACAGCGACCACACGTCGTCCTCCGCGCCGGGCGGCAACTCGTAATTCTCCTCGACGCCCTTGAGCCCGGCGGCCAGAATGACCGCGAACGCCAGATACGGATTGCAGGCCGAATCCACCGACCGCAGCTCCACGCGGGTGGAGTTTGCCTTGCCGGGCTTGTGCAGGGGCACCCGTACGAGCGCCGACCGGTTGGCGTGGCCCCAACAGATGTAGGTCGGCGCCTCGACCAGCTCTCCGCGCGCGGCGTAGCCGTAGAGGCGCTTGTATGAGTTCACCCACTGATTGGTCACCGCGGTGATCTCGCGGGCGTGGCGCAGCAGCCCGGCGATGAATGCGCGCGCGGTCTTGGACAGGTTGAGCTCGTCGGTCGGGTCGTGGAAGGCATTGCGGTCGCCCTCGAACAACGACAGGTGGGTGTGCATCCCGCTGCCAGGTTGGTGACGGAACGGCTTGGGCATGAAGGTCGCGTGCGCGCCGAGGGACAGCGCCACCTCTTTCATCATCTGCCGGAACGTCATGATGTTGTCGGCCATCGAGAGCGCGTCGGCGTAGCGCAGGTCGATCTCCTGCTGGCCGGGCGCGATCTCGTGGTGGCTGAACTCCACCGAGATGCTCATAGCCTCCAGCGCGGTGATCGCCGCCCGCCGGAAGTCCGACGCGGTGTCGTGACTGGTCATGTCGAAGTACCCGCCGGTGTCGATCGGCACCGGCTCCGAGCCGTCGGACGGACGGTTCTTCAGCAGGAAGAACTCGATCTCGGGATGGGTGTAGAAGGTGAAGCCACTCTCGGCCGCGCGGGACAACGTACGGCGCAGCACGAACCGCGGGTCGGCCCACGAGGGCGAGCCGTCGGGCATGAGGATGTCGCACAGCATGCGGGCCGAGTGGGGGCTCTCCCCCGGCCCGGCCGGCAGGATCTGGAACGTCGACGGGTCGGGACGGGCGAGCATGTCGCTCTCGCTGGCCCGGGCGAAGCCCTCGATCGCCGAGCCGTCGAAGCCGATGCCCTCGGCGAAGGCTCCCTCGAGCTCGGCCGGCGCAACGGCCACGGACTTGAGGTAGCCGAGGATGTCGGTGAACCACAGCCGCACGAACCGGATCTGGCGCTCTTCCAGGGTGCGGAGGACGAACTCCTGCTGACGATCCACGCGACCAGTCTGCACCCGGGCAGTTACCCGCGAGTTACACGCGGCGGCCGATTCCGGGCCGGTGTGCCGTGGTTGCCGGCCGGTAGGCCCCGGTACGCAGCGCGGCGGGCTAGTGCAGCGCTCCGCCGGCCACCCACTCGCTCCACGGCACGCTCCAGTCGCCGTTCTGCCAGACCTCGAGCGGACTGCCCCCCGTGTTCTTCACGGTGACGACATCTCCGGTGCGGGCCAATTTGAAGAACCACTGGGCGTTGGCGGGGTTGAGGTTGAGGCAGCCGTGGGAGAGGTCTCGGCTGCCTTGGGCCCACACGGTGCTGGTCAGCTCGTGCAGGTACACCCCATCGGTGCTGATGCGGGTCGCCCAATTGATGTACTCCTTGTACCCGCCCTTGTTCTGCGGCAGGCCGTACGTGGTGGAGTCCATGAGCACCGGGTTGGATTTGTCCAGCACGGTGTACGTACCGCGCTGGGTCCAATAAGAAATAGTTTTGCCCTTGATCTTCTGCGTGCCGCCGCGACCCATCGACGTCTTCATGATTCGGGCCAGCGTGCCGCCGACGTAGACCCGGACCCGCTTGTCCCGGTCGTCGGCGATGGCGATGTGACTCTCGCCGACGGTGAAGCTCGTCGTCATGTCGGCTTGGCCGTAGAGACCGGGACCCACCTCGACGCCGTAGGGCTTGACCGACACGGTGACCTTGGTGCCGGGGCGGTAGTAGTCCTTCGGCCGCCAGTGGACGTTCTGGTCGTCCATCCAATACCAGGCACCAGTCACCGGGGGCGAGGTCTTGACCGACAGCGTCTTCTCGGCCGCCTTCTTGTCGGCGATAGCCTCGTCCCAGTGAACGCTGGTGACCATGCCGACGCCATAGGTGGCGCCGTCCTGCAAGGGGCCGCGGCCGGTGGTCTGGAAGTAGGGCATTGTGAAGTTGCTCGGCGTGAGCGTGGCGAAGGTCGACGTCCGCTTGGCCGTGCTGCCGGTGGCGTTCGTCGCGACGGCGGCCAGCGTGTAGTCCTTCGAGTAGCCCAGGGGGCCCTGCGCCACCCATGAGCGCTTGTCGGCCGAGAGGTGGCCCGGAATCTGCACGCCCGCGTCGTTGGTCAGCGACACGTTTGTGATCGAGCCGTGGCTGACCCGCACGCGGACTGGCGCCAACGGGCTCACGGCGCGCGCGCCGGACTTCGGACTCAGGTCGAGCACTGCGGCTGAAACCGCCGAGGAGCTGCTGGAGGGGGTCGACGATTGAGCAATTGACCCGCTCGTTCCGACGGACGACGGCACCGAAGCGCTGTCGGTGCCGGTGCCAGTGCCGGTGCCGGTGCCGGTACCGGTGCCGGTGCTGGTACCGGTGCCAGTACCGCCCAACGGGCCGGAGGACGTGCACCCGCCGACGAGCATGAGCGCGATCACACCGGTCACCGCGGCCAGTGGCCAGCGCCGAAAACCCACCGTACGAACTCCCTAACCCGCCGTGTTGCGCCTCACCGTGCTGCGGTCACCGTGCCGCCCGACCCCAGCCGAGCGGTTCACGTCGGCCGGCCGTCTTCAGCGAGCGTCATTGTGACGCACGACGGCACGCCGCCGCTGCCGAAACGACGTCGGGCGCGGCGGTCGTTACCAGACGGTGACCGATGATCATTCTGTCGGGCCGGAGCGGGGAACACCAATCGAGGACGAGCCCGGGCGCTACGGCAGACTGGACCTGTGCCTCGGCTGCGGGTTGCCCTTGCCCAGATGGACGTCACCGTCGGCGACCTCGACGGCAACTGCCGGGCCGTCGTGGCCCACGCGGTCGACGCGGCGGCTCAAGGCGCGCATCTGCTGGCCGTCCCGGAGATGGCGGTGACCGGCTACCCGCCAGAGGACCTCGTGCTGCGGCCGTCCTTCCGGCGAGCGTCGGCCGAGCGCACGGAGCGCCTGGCCGCCGAACTGGCCGACGCCGGTTGCGGCGACCTGGCCGTGGTCGTCGGCTACCTGGACGACGACGACCCCGGCGCGAGGCGCTCCGACGGACGGGTCGGCCGCCCGCGCAACGCCGCCGCGCTGTGTTCGGACGGTCGGTTGCTGGCCACGTACTACAAGCACCACCTGCCCAACTACGGCGTGTTCGACGAGGATCGGTACTTCGTGCCCGGCGACCGCTTCACCGTGGTCCGCCTGCACGGGGTCGACGTCGCACTCACCATCTGCGAGGACCTCTGGCAGGACGGCGGTCCGTTCCGGGTAGCCCGCGCGGCCGGCGCCGGCCTGGTGGTCAACATCAACGGCTCGCCCTACGAGCGCAACAAGGACGACGTGCGACTCCCGCTGGTCCAGCGCCGGGCGGCCGAGGCCGGCTGCCCGGTCCTCTACGTCAACACCTGCGGCGCCCAGGACGAGCTCGTCTTCGACGGTGACTCCATGGTTGTGGCCGCCGACGGCACGGTGGCGCTGCGGGCGCCGCAGTTCGTCGAGGGCCTGTACCTGGTCGACCTCGACCTCGCTGCGGCCGACGCGGACGTGACCGGTGCGGTCGAGGGCATGCGCGTGAAACGCCACAGTGCCGAAGGAGAGGGCGGGGGCAACCCGCCGGTCGGACCGGCGGCCCTCGCGGTGAAGCCGCCGATGGCCGAGCGCATCAGCGACCTCGAGGAGGTGTGGCGCGCGCTCGTGCTCGGCACCCGCGACTACGCGGTCAAGAACGGATTCCGCACGGTGGTGATCGCGATTTCCGGTGGCATCGACTCGGCCGTGGTGGCCGCCATCGCCGCCGATGCGCTCGGTGGAGACAACGTCCACGGGGTGTCCATGCCGAGTGCGTACTCCTCGGCCCATTCTCGAACCGACGCCGCCGACCTGGCTGAGCGGATCGGCGCAACCTACCGGGAGGTTCCGGTGGCCGGCATGGTCGACGCCTTCGTCGGCGCCCTGCAGCTGACCGGCGTGGCCGAGGAGAACGTGCAGGCCCGCGTGCGCGGCACAACGCTGATGGGCCTGTCGAATCAATCCGGCCACCTGGTGCTGGCCACCGGCAACAAGAGCGAGCTGGCCGTCGGATACTCCACGATCTACGGCGACGCGGTCGGCGGCTTCGCCCCGCTCAAGGACGTGCCCAAGTCCACGGTGTGGGAGCTGGCCCGCTGGCGCAACGAGCGGGCCCGCCGTGCCGGTCACCGCGAGCCGATCCCGGAGAACTCCATCGTCAAACCGCCGTCGGCCGAACTACGGCCCGGGCAACTCGACTCGGACTCGCTGCCTGACTACGCGGTGCTCGACGCGGTGATCGCCGGTTACGTCGACCGCGACCTCGGCCTCGATGAGCTGGTGGCCGAAGGGCACGATCCCGGGTTGGTCGAGCGCGTCGGGCGCATGATCGACGCCGCGGAGTGGAAGCGGCGTCAGTATCCGCCGGGTCCCAAGATCAGCCTCAAGGCCTTCGGACGCGACCGCCGCCTGCCGATCACCAACCGGTGGCGCGAGCGGCCCACCGGCGACTGATCGCCGGCGCACACCCGCGGTGACCCACCACCTCGCACGCCACCCGGCAGACAAAGCGCGGCGGGAGGGAGACAATGGTGGGGTCCATACCAGCCCGGGGACCGCAGCGCGGCCTCGAGGAGAGAACAGGACGTGATCGCCATGAGCGATGCCCGCAGCACCACTGCCCCCGACACGACACCGGCCCGCACGACACCGGCC